>CAZOPN010000004.1:0-54766 GCA_964581685.1 uncultured Sangeribacter sp.
CGCTCACTGATGACGGAAAAGGTATATTGGTTAAGCCGGAAAACTGCGGTAATTATCATAACATCTGGGGAGCGATCAATTTTTCCGCGTATGCTTTCAACAATAAACTTGTGATGCAAGTGCGTCCAATGGTGTCTTATCACAAATTCACTGGAGCTTTTGAACAGTCATACACCGGTCTCGCCGCCTCTTTCTATGCAGCGTATTATTGGGGACAGTTCTACATCGGAGCTTCATATTCCACCCCCGAGACCGACTTCAATCAGGCAGACCCGATAAAGAGAAAGACGCGCACTCAATATTGGCTGATGGCCGGCTGGGGCAATTCTTCCTGGACTGTTACAGCATTCATAATAAATCCTTTCCGGAGTCACTGGAGGAGTGATGAGATGATGATCAACACACAGAATTACTCAATGAATACCACGACTATTGGCGTCAGCGACCATCGGAGGCTCAATCTCACAGTTGCTTACACCTTTGGTTATGGAAAGAAAGTGCAGCGTGGAAACGACCTGCAGGATACCTCCGGCAGCGCCTCCTCCATCCGCTGACCGCACCCTGATACATCTAAATTTACATTAATAACAATATGAAGAAATTCCTCATTTTATCTATTTGCGCCTTAGCGGCTCTAAGTGCAAACGCGAAATTCAAGTTCAAGAGTCTCGACAATAACGACGGCAAGACCACAATTGTAATTGTAGATGACAATTTCAAATCAAGCTCGGAAACGTGCTGTGCCAAGTTTAACAACGATGGCAAAACTTACGATGCTACCTCAATGGTCACAACACAAAAGGATAAAAAGATGGTGATAACTATGACCTTCAAGAAGATGACAGTATTCAACGACATGTCGGTTACTTTAACGGTCAACGGAGAGCAGAAGAACGTCCCAATTGACTTGTTAGAAGTAGCAAATCAACTTAGTGGATATAAGTTGCTCTTACCGTAAAGAAACTTCTGTTACAATTTTTATTTTAAAGTGTTGCGGCACCGCCGACGCACTTTCGTGAATCGAGCCTATTATCTCAACCGTAAGGCTTCAATCGATAACTCATACAGCCCTCTCGGACACCTCCGAGGGGCTTGTTGTATTCGGACTGTCGCTTAGGACGTGGCGACCTTTCGCTGAATAAGTAACTTTACCATGCCTTATACCCTTTGTTCAGATTGGGTTAGTGTTAGTGGTATTCAGCGATTTTCAATTGGTTGCTGTTGGGAGAACCGCCAACTCAAATACTTCTCAGAATTTAACGGCTTTGCCTCTGAGGTCGGTATAACCTTTGAGGCCGTTGGGATTATATATACAGATACAAGCATAATTTGGATCGCCGAAGATAATATTCCCCATGCCGTCGGGACTTACAAGTCCACCAAAATAGTTGAGTGTCAGCTCGGTTCCATATTGATCTTTCACACCCGTCTTGAGCTTCTCAACCAACCGTGCGTTATCATTAAGTGTTTTCCCTCCGAAGATTATTCCTTTGTTAGTTGTGATAATAAATTTTCCCTCATCATCACGCGTGATATCGTGAGGCACGATATAGGAGTCATCAATTCCGGGAATGGCAACAAGTTCAATTCCGGATGATGGAGCGGGAACCATATCGGTATATCCTACACCTTTCTCGCAACACCAGAAAGTGAGTCCGGTTACGGAATCAGGATAAATGGCATGAACCACGGCTGTAGGACTGATATTATATCTTTCTCCATTCAAGCCGCAATAATTCGGTTCGGGTCCCGTGGTATATGCTCCTCCCACATTATTTACACCAACTGTTCTCCCCTCACCCGGAGTACTTACAATCCTTCCCTCCTTAACATCAATAACATCCTCGTAACAAAACAGATAATTCCCGGACGGTGATGCGGCGAGCCCGGTTCCTATTCCTTCTGAAAATCCCCCAATGCCAAAGACCGGACCTTCACTTTCGCCTGAAACAGGATTGTAGATAAATAATCCTTCACCAATCACGCTATAGTAACATTTATTATCGGCAACCACAACACTATATATATCGTTGTTACGCTTTAACTCGGAAATCTTACCGGTAGCTTTCTCTATGATGACCATGCGTGAGGTATAATTCATGGTAACATAGACATATTTATCATCATGAGCTATACTTCTCACATCTTCCCCTCCGTTAAAGTTAATCCAAAGTGAGGTAGGAGCGGTAACAGCTGCATTTGAAACTGAGGTGATTCCGAGTATCACCATAAGAATGAGCAGGAAATTAATCTTCTTCATAATCTTAAAGTTTACCTACAAATATATCATTTTCCATTCATTCCCACAAACTTTCATTTTTACATGTGGAATAATTCTTAGTTCATCAGCGTCTACTAATGTTTTGGTTTTCTATTGAAAGTCCATTGAACATGAAACAGGAAATAATTAGGCAATACAGTATAATACGACTCTGTACGCGCCTGCGCATTTATCTTATAGGAAATATTGCTCAGGTCATGAAGAATATCAAATCCATCGGCCATAAACGTCAGTCCGGTTTTAGGAATTACATAACTTAATCTCGCATTCCAGACAAAATTATTTGTATTAAGCTGTCTATCGGTATATCCTCTACGCGAATAAATAGTAAAATCAGTAGAAAGCTGAAAATTAGCAATCAGTTTTACAATTCCTCTCAAGCCATAATTAAAGTCGCCGGCTGTGAAATTTTTAAAACCTTCCATTTTGCTGCTGTAATTCTGCATGTCACCCTTGAAAAAAATCTCGGCCCGATATCCGGATTTATTATATCCGAACTTTAATTCCTCTCCAATACCAAAAGTATTTACTTTGTTTTCCGATATCTCAGCGCCATTTATTCCAAGGAAATCGACCGAGTGTGTATAATATAATCCGGTTTTATTCTCAAAGAAAAAACCTCGTAATTTTTTAAATTCAATATGCAAGGACTGTCCGGTTCTTATATCCCAGTTGCCGTTAATATTCCTTAACCATGAGGTTTTTACGCCGGTAGTTGTATTATAATCATAACCTGCCGACAACATATTTCCATAGATATTGGAATTAAGACTATAACCCATCTGTAAATTACCCCGCGAGTTACGACCATTGACAATCCAACCGATCCTATGTGTAACTGAATTTTTCAAATCAGGATTACCAATCAAAATATTCATTGGATCACGCTTGTCAGTAATATCAATCATATTTATAAGATCAGGAGATTTGGGTATGACATAATAGCTGAACTGACTTCTATATAGTCCGGATTTTCCTAATGGAAACTTAATTTGTAACTCCATATTTCCCGGATGCAGGCTTGTCCGACTCATTAGATACCTGTTACCCTCACGCAAATAATCTATATGTTGCCTTTCAAGACAAATATCTGACTTTATCAGCATTGCAAAAACACCTTTTCTCCATTGTATATTCGGTGAAATGGTATGAAGATCTGTTTGTTGTCGATCATCATAGCTCAAAGATGGACTAAACGTATATAGAAGCTCTTTATAAGTTGGGAGAATTTTCGGTCGGCGATCCTCTGATTGCGTGCTTTCCTGTGCTAATTCATAAAGGTCGGATGTCAAGCGGCTCCCTTCATGAGAGAACTCATAATAAATATCAATTGCAAGATTTCTTGAAGGCATCGCCTGATAACCGATTGCTGCCTTTATATTATAAAAGTTATCCGGACTATTCTTAAGTCTTCTATCTGAAACTTCCGCAAATTCCGGAATTTTGCCGAAATTAATTCCAAAGCGGTTGAACCCCTCATAAATTTTACGTTTATAATTACCCGAAACAAGATAAGATAGACTCTGCAACATTTTTGTTTTTAACCTGAAACGACCATTTGTCCATAATTTAACAATAAGCTCGTTTCCATTATCACTCTGTTCTCTGAGTTGTCGGTTTATTAATGAAGTTAAATCGGATGCATAGAAACTATCGTAAATATTTCGAATCATCTCATTGGTAACATTCTGTACATCGGTATTAAAAACCGCTTTTGTAATTAAATTCGAGCAAGAACTTTTGTTATAATCAAAAGAAGGATGGATTTCTACATAATGCCACTTCCCCATACTTTTAAAAGTATGATTTGTTGAAATCTTAAGATCCTTATTAATCTTTGCCCGGAATTCTCTCCCATATGTATCACCACTTGAAATAAAATTTTTAGTATAGATTCGTGTCACATCATCAAGACACGTTCTATTAAAAACTACATCACCGTTAAACTGCCACCCGGATTTCTTATTATCAACATTATATTCCAACCCTCCCATATAGGTCTTAAGATTACCGGAGGATAAACCTTCCGGGGTAAAGGCCTGTTCCATTCCTGGTTTTCTTGTCTCATTGAGATTATTAACATTGCCAATCAAAGAAATTCTTGCATGATCTGAATTCCACATACCGAACAATCTCCCCAGAAATCGGTTCTCTGTGCCATAACCAGCTTCAAGATTTCCCATATAATTATGGTTATATTCTTTCTTAAGCTTTACATCCATTGTCAGTATTTTCTTTCCAAATTGCTCTCCAAGTAATTTATCCTCGTCCTTTTGCCGTTCATATACTTCAATATTTTTCACTGTATAGGCTGCAAGATTCTTTAGCATAGCCTGACGATTACCTTTAAAAAAATCTTTCCCATTCAAAAGCAAACTCTCCACAAATTCACCATTAACAAGAATCTGACCATTATCCTTAAGTTCAACACCCGGCAACTGCCGAATAATATCATCCAGCATACTTCCCTCCGACATTACGAAAGCATCGGCGTTATATACAAGAGTATCCCCTTTGTGATAAAATTTAACCTTTGTCGCATGCACAGTTATTCCATCAAGATCTTTTGCTTTTCTGTCAAGAAAAATTTTATCAAGAAATATTACATATTCTTTTATACCGAGTTCACTACCGTCAATTTCAGTGACACTTTCCTCATATCCCGGCAAAGTAATTATTAATCTATACGCTCCTTCTCTTGGAATTTCGTGTACTCTAAATGAAGAAGACTTAACAATCCGTCCCCCCTCATTCCATTCTCTTTTTGCTTTCCCTGACATGATTATTGTATCGGTCCGGCTATCGATCAACTTATACCCGGCATCGAACAATTCCTTTTCCGTTATCCTGTCAAATACACCTTCTACAGCAACGTGAAATGTATTCTCTTTATCATTTTTTTGCTTTGCAAATGCAGACACACTCCATATCAGGGCTAATGTGAAAATCCACAGCAACCTTATATAACTAAATCGAGTCATTTAATTTAAATATAATTAGATGTATTCTTACTCGGAAAATAAATCTTCAGGAATCTTGATATTTGTTACGATATTGTTTGCTTCAAGAGCTGTCACAGGGGGGGTATGCAAACTATTGACTGTCACGTCTGCACTGATTAGCTTTTCTGTATCCCTTTGGAAAATACCTTTGAATGTAAAAATATTTTTACAACATTTCATTATAATAAGATTACCTTTAGACTCTATTTCACATTCATCTATTATATCCTTCGGCAAATGCTTCAGACTGATAAGATCTATGATTTCGTCAGGAAAACCAGCCTCACGTTCTTCAACCTTTATTCCCTTCTTAATATGGAAGTAGTTTCCATCTTTATATATAATGGTGTTACATTCTTTATCATGCCAGTCAATGCGAGTATATTGTTTCCCTTCTTTCCTTAGTAAATACATAGTTCCCTTTATTCTATTTCCATTAAGATCAAACTTGTACACACCTTCTTTAGAAGTCTTGACACCCAAAAATGTAAAATCAACTCTCAAACTCTCCGCATTTGATAAATTATTTATTGACTCTTGTAGTATCTCAGAAGCCGAAACTTTGGAAAACGGTTTCAGAGACATCGTGAGTACAATTGCTATCATCGCGGCTATGCTGCTGACAGCAAATATTATCTTTTTTAAATCTATCTTTTTCTTTCCAAACGAGAAGGTACATTCCCTTGGATATTTAGGTGTAAGTAAATCAACTACTTTGTTAAATTCCTTATCATTTCTCATATCGTATTTATCCATATTATAGCAATTTCAATGTTTTTAAACTCTCTCTGATTTTCTCTATTCCATAACGGTATCTCGCTTTTGCTGTCGAAAGAGGCACCTCCGTTATTTCTGCAATTTCCTTAAATGAAAGATTACTATGATGTCTAAGCCTGATAGCTTCCGATTGTTCGACCGGAATTATGCTGAGCATCCTATTGATCAAGATGAATTCTTCATCAAAATTTTCGGGCTGTAACGCTACAAAATCAAGACACTTACAACTATCAAAGCTTTCTAAAGCGGTCCTCGCCTTATCTCTTAAAATATCCGAACATTCATTCCGTAGTATTTTGTAAATATAAGCTCGTTTATTTTCTATCTTTATAAACTTTTCACGATTATCCAGAATCTTAAGATACAGATTCTGTAAAACATCTTCAACATCTTTTATATCATACAGACGATAACTCGCATACTGAAAAAGCTTCTCCTTTTCGGTTTCAAGTAAATCGTAGATCAGTTGAGTGGTACCTCCCATTACAATATAAATTTTTCTTATAAGACTACAAAAAAATTCAAAAGATGTAAAGTGATATAAATTTTTTCATTGCAAGTAAATGTTTAAATTTAATTGATACTAAATAGTAAGTAAGTATTCAAATTTAAACGATAGTAAGTGTATATTTTATCTTTCATACTAACTGTGGCTTCTTTTTTGACGCTTTTGACTTGTCGCTCAGTCGCATAGCTCGCTCTGCTCTTTCACTCCGCACCAAAATCGCCTTTAAAATAAGCTCACATTTAGTATAAATTAATTTTGAACACTTACTTAGTAGAAATTAATTGATATTAATATAATTGAGATCTAAAATATCCAGACTCGTTGTAAGGGGCCGGTTCAGTCTTGTCATTCAATAACAATAAAGCCGCCAATTCCAATCTGAATCAGCGGCTCTATTTTTATTTAATTTCAATCAGTCGAGTTTATGTATTACAAGACCGGAACGGAGCTTCGGCTCAAACCATGTCGTTTTCGGCGGCATGATGTTCCCGGTATCTGCAATATTGATGAGTTGATCCATTGTGACGGGATAAAGGGCAAGGGCTACTGCCATCTCTCCGGAATCAACCCTTCTCTTAAGTTCTTCGAGGCCACGGATACCTCCGACAAAGTCTATTCTCTTATCGCTGCGGAGATCTGTGATGTTCAGGATATCCCGTAGTATCAGATCGCTCGAAACAGTTACATCAAGCACTCCTATCGGATCTTTATCGTCGTAAGTTCCCTCCTTGGCTGTCAGTGAATACCACTTACCGTCAAGATACATCGAGAAATTATGGAGAGCTGCCGGATAATAAATTTCCTCACCCTTTTCTTCAACTACGAAATTCTCCAAAAGTCTTTCGATAAACTGAGCGGGAGTGAGTCCGTTAAGATCTTTTACGACACGATTGTAGTCGATGATTCTGAGGTGAGATGAAGGGAAAGCAACCGCCATAAAATAGTTATACTCCTCATCTCCGACATGATCTTTGTTCTGGGCAGCTTTTTCAGCACCGACAAGAGCTGCGGCAGCAGAGCGGTGATGACCGTCGGCAATGTAGAGATTAGGAATATTTTCAAATTCCCGGGTAATCTTATCGATTGTCTCCTCATCCTCTATTACCCAAAGCGTATGGCCGAATCCGTCGGGAGCGACAAAATCATATTCCGGTTTACCTGAAGTAACATCTCGAATGATTTTTTCAAGCCCCTCATTATCGGGGAAAGCAAAAAAGACAGGCTCGATATTGGCATTATTGCACCGCACATGTTTCATTCTGTCTTCTTCCTTATCTCTGCGGGTAAGCTCGTGCTTCTTGATACGCCCCTCCATATAGTCGGGCACCCAGGCAGCCACTACGAAGCCATACTGTGTACGTCCGTCCATCGTCTGAGCATAGATATAATAATTATCTTTCTCATCCTGACGTAGCCAGCCTTTTTCCTGAAACATTCTGAAATTCTCAACTGCTTTATCGTAGACCTGAGGATCATGTTCATCGAAACCGGGTTCAAAATCAATCTCCGGCTTGATGATATGATAGAGACTTTTTTCATTTCCCTCAGCCTCACGACGCGCCTCTTCACTATTGAGCACATCATAAGGACGGGAGGCTACTTCTTCAACATACTCCTTCGGAGGACGAATGCCCCGAAACGGTTTTACTTTTGCCATGGTTTATAATTTAAGGTTTTATCTGTTTCTCATTTTTTCCGGAAGTTTTATTGCTTCCTTTCCTCAAACATTTCGAACATATTCCGTATACGTTGGTAACAGTGGCGGTAGGATGAAATCCTCGGAACTTCAACCCGGAGAGATAATCAAAAACCACTTCATCTCTAACCTCTTTCACCGAACCGCATTCCATACAGATCAGATGCAGATGTTTATCATCAGAAAGTTCGTAAGCCGCCTGATTTTCGTTCAGGAAATGCCGCCGAAGAATATTACACTCGCAAAGTAATTCAAGCGTATTGTAAACAGTAGCCCTGCTCACATGATATTCCGATGCAATATCACGATAGAGTTCATCGACCTCGAAATGGACACGCTGCTCAAGCACCTTGTCAAGAATAGCATATCTCTCGGAAGTCTGACGCATATTTTTAGACTTTATAAAGTCTGAAAACTGCTTTCTTAATTTTTCTCTCAAATCTACATCAACCATATTACAAATATAGAGAGCAAATCCGATATTTCCAAATTTTAATTTTATCCTAAACTAATTATCCGCTCATTTGTTAATAAGATGTAAGTAAGTATTCAAAATTAAACGATAGTAGGCAATAATGTTATCTTTTATACTCTCTGCCCTTTTCTTTTTGGCTAATTTCTTATTGTCACTCAGTCAAATATGAATATATTTTCCTTCGTTCCGCAAAGAAATTATCTCAAAAATAAAGTGGCATATAATATAAATTAATTTCGAATACTTACTTAACAAGGTTAAATTATGGTTTAACTTTACAATGTTGAAAATATTATTTTAAAATTATAAGCTATGAAAAAATACAGATGTGAAGTTTGCGACTGGATTTATGATCCGGCAGTAGGTGATCCCGATGGTGGCATTGCCCCCGGCACTCCGTTTGAAGATATTCCTGATTCATGGGTATGCCCGATTTGTGGTGTAGGCAAAGATGAATTCGTTGTAGAAGAATAAGGATTTATTTAAAATAAGAATCAGAGGTTATTCCGCAATGCGGAATAACCTCTGATTCTATATTATGGAATATGCTTTTTGTCGGTTCAATAAATTATTCTATATTTGCATTTGAATCGAACACATCAAAAATATAAGCCGGCAATAGAAATATCCGGCAACCTTATATCCATACCATGAAACCGACCCGAATCTCGAAAAACAGCTACCTTACGCTATTGGCGCATATCGGCGCAATTCTGACAATGATAGCATGGGGAACATCTTTCCTAAGCACTAAGGTTCTTATGGAAACGGGAGGATTCACTCCTGTCGAGATGTTCGTTTACCGTTTCGGGGCAGCTTATGTTTTGCTCTTGCTTCTCACTTTCAAAAAGATGATGTCTAACTCCTGGGCAGATGAAATTACACTCGCTCTTTGTGGAGTTTGTGCCGGTTCAATATATTTTATAACAGAAAATTACGCCTTAACCTTAACAACAACAGGCAACGTATCTCTACTTGCATCCGTATCCCCTATTTTCACAACCTTTCTGATGGCAATCGTTTTCCATCAGCGCATTAAGATAGGTATAATCGTAGGATCGGTAATAGCTTTTATAGGAGTAGGATGTATTATCTTCAGCCATGGTGAAAGTCTTGAAATACGGCCGGCCGGAGATCTTCTTGCTTTGGCGGCTGCATTCAGTTGGGCAATATATTCTGTAGCCGTAAAAAGAGTGATTCCACATTATACCTCTCTATTTATCACCCGCAAGCTTTTCTTCTATGGATTCATAACAGCCCTGCCGCTATTATTGCTTCAGGATGCGCCTCTTCATATAGGACTCCTTTTTGACTTTAATCAGCCTCATTATATTTTCAATTTTATATTTCTCGTGTTGATGTGTTCAGCCGCGGCCTATCTCATTTGGAACGAAGCTCTCAAATATCTCGGTCCGGTCACAGCCAACAACTATCTATACATGCAACCAATTGTAACTATGGTGGCAGCCTATATAGTGCTTGACGAAAAAATATTCATACTGGGGTATATCGGGTGTGTGCTGATTGTCGGTGGACTTATCATATCTGATAAATGGAATCCCTCTACACGTCTTAACCGTAAATAGAGCAAAGTCTTTATTCATTAAGAGTAAGAGCTCTGAAACACTCTTTCTAAAAAATCATCAGCTGTTTCTGAATTCTTTTGGGGAAAGGCCGGTAAACTTCTTGAAATATTTGCCGAAAAATGACTGCGACGGAAAGTTAAGTTCGTCAGCTATCTGCTGGATATTTAGATTCGATGATTTCAATAAAACCTTTGCTTCAAGGATCACAAACTTTTCTATCCATTCAACTGCCGTATAGCCTGTCTGGCATTTCACGGTTCTTGAAAGATGTTTTGGTGTTATCTCCAGTTTGGAAGCATAAAATTCCAGAAAGCGTTCTTTACGGAAATGCTCCTGCACTAATGCTATGAACCGGTCGGAGATGCGACCGCCACCCGAAGAAAATTCATTCTTGAATGGTTCATAGCTTTTATACAGAGTTTTATACGTAAATGCCACTAACGTAAATACCAAAGCCTGAGAAGCATACGGATTGGTTACATCTGCAAGAATCTCACGTAAATCCTTGAATAATCTCTCAATCTGAGGCAGACTCTGTTTAGGCAAAGAAACAACGGGATGACGCGAGATCGCTCCATAAATAGGCTCATGATTCATAAATAATGATATATTATCATTAAAATTTTTCGACATCACCATCACGGAGGCACGGAAATCAGGACTTATATAATGTGGAAGCATGATCTGAGAATTACGCACCAGTACAAACGCAGGCCCCACAATATTATACGAAATAAGGTTGATATCAGCCTTGCATTCGCCACTTTTAATAAAAATCATAGTGGTAGCCGAAAATTTCACCGGGTCTGTTATACCCTGGAACATAGATGGATCAACATCCTCCAGCATCCAGAATTCGCGTTCGAGAATAGCTGATACCTCCTCCGGCAGACTGAGATCATAGTTTATTCTGTATTTCATCCTTTTATAGCAAATGATTTATAGTAGCAGATAGATTCAAAGGGATTTATTTACATTCCAACATATTTCGGAGCGATTTCTGAACAACTAAAAAAACAATCCCTTTTGAATTTTATAACTCATTTTTGACTCCTATATTGCCACAATTTTCTATTTTTGCATCAAAGTTACAATTATAAAAATCTTTGACAATAAATGCCGCTTTCTGCGGATGCTAATAATAAAAATGGATAATAAAAAATACAACTACGACGAGGTCTATCAGGCAACCTTGAAATATTTTGATGGTGATGAACTTGCTGCACGTGTCTGGTCGAGCAAATATGCCCTAAAAGACTCCGATGGAAATTTCTATGAACTCACCCCCGATGATATGCACAGGCGAATTGCCTCCGAGATTGTGAGAATAGAAAATAAATATCCTCAACCAATGACAGAGGAGGAAGTATTCGGAATTTTAAAAGATTTCAGATATATCGTTCCTCAGGGAAGTCCAATGGCCGGAATCGGGAATAATCATCAGGTAGGCTCTCTTTCCAACTGCTTTGTCATCGGACTCGACGGCCACCCCGATTCATACGGGGGTATCATCAGAATAGATGAAGAACAAGTGCAACTAATGAAACGTCGTGGCGGTGTTGGCCATGATTTATCACATATTCGCCCCAAAGGAAGTCCCGTCAAGAACTCAGCTCTCACCTCAACAGGGCTCGTTCCATTTATGGAAAGATATAGCAACAGCACACGTGAAGTTGCTCAAGACGGACGTCGCGGAGCACTGATGATGACCGTAAGCATCAAACATCCCGATGCTGAAAATTTTATTGATGCAAAAATGACCGAAGGGAAAGTTACAGGCGCAAATGTTTCTGTTAAAATTGACGATCGGTTCATGAAGGCTGCAGAAAACGAAGAGCCATATACTCAGCAATTCCCGATCTCTGCCTCTCAACCTGCCATGACAAAAGATATCGATGCCTCTTCTCTTTGGAACAAGATTGTTCATAATGCCTGGAAAAGCGCTGAACCCGGCGTGCTTTTCTGGGATACGGTTCAACGCGAATCTGTACCTGATTGTTATGCTGATCTTGGGTTCGAGACGGTCTCGACCAATCCATGTGGTGAAATTCCACTATGTCCATACGACAGTTGCCGGCTTGTCGCAATCAATCTCTACAGTTATGTCCGCAATCCTTTTACTCCTGAAGCTACATTCGATTTTGACCTCTTCAGAGATCACGTTGCCAAAGCTCAGAGAATAATGGACGATATCATTGATCTTGAAATGGAAAAGATCGATGCAATAATTGAAAAAATTGAACTTGATCCGGAAACACCCGAAGTTAAAAATACAGAGCTTAATCTTTGGAAAAAAATCAGATCCAAAACTCTGAAAGGCCGACGCACCGGTTGCGGAACAACCGGCGAGGGAGACATGCTCGCTGCCCTTGGTCTTAGATACGGAACTCCGGAAGCAACCAATTTCTCTGTCGAAGTTCATAAGCAACTTGCGCTCGCTTACTATGGAGCCTCTGTAGAGATGGCTCGTCAGCGCGGTGCATTCGAAATCTACGATGCTGCCCGTGAAGAAAAAAATCCTTATATCAACCGGCTTCGTGAAGCAGATCCGGAGTTATACGAAAAAATGACACAATATGGCCGTCGTAATATAGCATGCCTGACCATCGCTCCGACCGGCACAACCTCAATCATGACGCGCACCTCGTCCGGTATAGAACCTGTTTTTATGCCTGTCTACAAACGTCGTCGCAAAGTGAATCCGAGTGATGAGAATGTCAGAATCGATTTCGTGGATGAAGTGGGAGATGCTTTTGAAGAATATGTCGTTTATCATCCTAAATTCCTTGACTGGATGAAAATCAACGGCATTGAGGTCAAAGCCAATATGACTTCCGAGGAGATTGAGGAACTTGTAAAAAAATCTCCTTATTATAAAGCGACAAGCAACGATGTGGACTGGATGGAGAAAGTCAGGATGCAGGGAGCTGTCCAGAAATGGGTGGACCATTCAATCAGCGTTACTATAAACCTCCCTGCCGACACGACGGAAGAGACCGTTGGAAAATTGTATATGGAAGCCTGGAAATCCGGATGTAAAGGATGTACGGTCTACCGCGATGGCTCGCGCAACAATGTGCTTGAAAGCATAAAGACTCCGAAACCTAAAGAACCGCTCATTGCCATGCCGGAACATATAATGAAACGGCCCAATGAGCTTGAGGCGGATGTGGTAAGATTCCAGAACAACAAAGAGAAATGGATTGCATTCGTCGGACTCGCTGATGGAAAACCATACGAGATTTTTACCGGTCTCGCTGATGATGAAGACGGTATCTTCTGTCCGAAAAGCGTTACACACGGCAAGATAATAAAAGCGGTTGATTCAATGGGCCGCAAACGTTATGACTTCCAGTTTATCAACAAACGCGGATATAAGACAACAATCGAAGGACTCAGCGAAAAATTTAATCCTGAATTCTGGAATTATGCCAAACTCATCTCCGGTGTCTTGAGGTATGGTATGCCTATCGACCAAGTGCTTAAGCTTGTCGGGGGTCTGGAACTCGATTCCACAAATATCAACACCTGGAAAAACGGTGTGGAAAGAGCCCTTAAAAAATATCTACCTAACGGTACGGAAGCAAAAGGGCAAAAATGTCCGAATTGTGGTGCTGAAACGTTAATATATCAAGAGGGTTGTCTTATCTGTACATCATGTGGAACCTCAAAGTGCGGATGATGTGACTCCCCTTACAATCCGAACAGCTATTTTATAAAATTGTAAGAAAATATAACTCTTTAAACCATGAAAATTACCTTCACGATCAATTACCACACACGCTGGGGTGAATCTCTTTATATCAGCGGTGGTATTCCAGAATTGGGAAATGGAAATCCCACAAAAGCTGTGGAGATGAAACTCACGAGTCCCGACACATGGCAGCTTACGATTTATTTAGATCGCCAACCATCCGATTTCGACTATTCTTTTATAGTAAAAGCACCGGAAAAAGAATGGAGATTCGAATGGGGCAAACCTCATCGTTTTGTCGCAGGGAAAGACATTACATCATATTCAATCTTCGACAGCTGGCACGACATGCCGGCCGACAAACCGTTTTATTCGTCTGCCTTCGTCGATGGCATGCTTCGCCGGGCCTTCCGCGATCAACCCCTTAAAGCGCGTCCCGACACGATTGCATTCCGGATAGAGGCTCCTATGATTCAGCCTGACGAAGTTCTGGCACTCGCCGGAGAGGGAGATGCTCTTGGAAATTGGGATCCGGCAAAAGCGCTTTGCATGAATGATGCTAATTTCCCCGTTTGGGAACTTAATATCCCCTTGTCAGGCCTCAAAATTCCGTTCGAATATAAATTCCTCATAATTAATAAAAAAACAGGTCAGGTGAGTGGTTGGGAAACGACTTCCAACCGAATCTTCGGTATCCTGGCTTCAACCAAAGGAGAGCAGATTGTAATCGACGGCATTCGTTTTGCCAATCCAAAAGAAAACTGGAAAGGAGCCGGCACAGCCATTCCCGTCTTTTCAATTAGATCGGAAAAAGATTTTGGCGTAGGAGACTTTATCGATATAAAGAAAATGGTAGACTGGTGTGCTCTCACAGGACAAAAGATTCTCCAGATTCTTCCAATTAATGATACGACAATGACAGGAACATGGGTTGATTCCTATCCTTATAAAGCGAATTCCATTTTCGCTCTTCACCCCATGTATCTCCGACTCGATCAGGTCGGTACGCTCTCCGACCCTAAAAGAAGAGAATATTTCGCCCGATTGGCAGAAGAGCTTAATTCTTTGCCGCAGATTGACTACGAAAGAGTGAATAACGCAAAGAATGAATATCTGCATGAAATTTACGCAGAAAATAAAAATACTCTTTTCAAGGATCGTGATTTCACACGCTTCTTCAATCACAACCGTTACTGGCTTAAACCTTACGCCGTATGGTCAGCACTGCGCGATGAATATGCCACTCCTGATAATAATCTTTGGGGTGAATACGCACATTATGATGAAGCAAAAGCTGATAGATATGCTTCATCTCACGAAGAGAATGTGGCATATTACTATTTCGTACAGTTCCACCTTGACCGTCAGTTGCGCGAAGCGCGCGATTACGCTCACAGCAAGGGAGTTGTCTTAAAAGGAGATATCCCCATCGGCATAAGTCGATTCAGCGTCGATGCCTGGATGGATCCACGCCTGTTTAATATGGACTGTCAGGCCGGTGCTCCTCCTGATGATTTCTCCGTTCTTGGGCAGAACTGGGGATTCCCTACCTATAATTGGGATGAGATGGCCAAAGACGGTTTCAAGTGGTGGAAAGAAAGATTCCGCAAAATGGCGGAATATTTCGATGCATATCGCATAGACCATATTCTCGGATTTTTCAGAATTTGGGAAATACCAATGGATGCAGTACACGGTCTGCTCGGTTATTTCAACCCCGCACTCCCCTTCTCTCCTGAAGAACTGCGCAACAGCTATGACTTCTGGATAAATCCGGAAGTGCAGACTAAGCCCCTTATTCTGGATTGGATGCTCAACGACTTCTTCGGCGAATATAAAGAAGAAGTGAAAAATGAATATCTTGAACTTGTGGGTGGCGACCGTTACCGTCTAAGATCTTTTGTAGATACACAACGCAAAATTGAGGAGCATTTTTCGCATAAAGAAAAGTCTGAGAAAAACGACCGCATACACAATGCCCTCCTCGGACTCGTGGATGAGGTATTGTTTATTGAAGATCCTTACGAAAAAGGGAAATACCATCCGCGTATCACAGCTCAATTCACCTATCAGTTCCGTGTGCTGTCGGATTATGAGAAATGGTGCTTCAATCGTCTTTACAACGACTTCTTCTATCATCGTCACAACGACTTCTGGTATGGAAAAGCTATGTGGAAACTTCCCCCGCTGCTCGATTCCACTTCGATGCTTACGTGTGCCGAAGATCTCGGTATGATTCCCGATTGTGTCCCGGCTGTGATGCATCGTCTCGAGATTCTGTCACTTGAGATTCAAAGAATGCCTAAAGATCCGGGACGCGATTTCGGAGACACCTGGCACTATCCTTATTACTCTGTCTGTACTACCTCCACTCATGATATGGGGGGAATACGTCTCTGGTGGGAATCCGATCCGGAAACAGCTTCCAAATTTTTCCACTCCGTTCTTCATGAAGAGGGTGAGACTCCACGCTACGCTGAGCCATGGATATGCGACAAAATTATAGACCTGCAACTTAAGAGTCCCTCCATGCTTTGTATTCTTCCCCTTCAGGATTGGCTTTCTTCTGATTCTGAATTACGACGTGGCAATCCGGCTGAAGAACAAATCAACGAACCATCCAATCCCCGTCATTACTGGCGTTACAGAATGCATCTCACGATGGAACAACTTCTGAACGAAACCACGTTCAACAATGCTATGCTGACCAGAGTATCGGAAAACGGACGTTAAAGCCCGATCCTGTATACATAAAACTATCGAGGAGACAGTTGCAGTAATAAGCACGTCTCCTCGATATTTATTTTATGAAAACAATCGGTTGATATTATTATTAGACAATATACAAAACACGGTCGAGCCCGTCGGCGTATGCACAGGATCAGGAAGAGAGAAGAGCGAACCTATGATATGCTCCATCTCATTCGTACTTAATTTGGTGCCTCTTGTAATGGCTGTGGCACGGGCCATAAGGAGAGCTGTCCGGGAAGCTATGGAATCAGACGTTACCCCCTCCTTGCCGTATGCATCTGAATCTTCATTGACCGAATCGAGCATCTTAAGGATCAGATCTTTCGGGTCTTTGTTGCCCAGCATTGCCGGGACTCCGGTTATGAGCCAGTTGTTATCGGATTCATACTCCAGAGCAAAACCCAAATGATTCAGTTCTTCCCCTATTTCCTCAAGGGTGGTGCGTTGCGAGCTATCGAGCGAGACACTTTCCGGGAAAAGAATACTCTGTGACACCACCTCTCTACGTGAAACGCGACGCATATACTCCTCATAAAGAATCTTAACATGTGCTCTATATTGATCAATGATAAGAAGACCTTCCCGCGAGGGAGTGATGATGTACCGGTTTTCATATTGCAAGCACAATGGGGCAACCTCTTTTCCGGCTGAGGAATCAAAGAGCTTCTCTTCCTCATCAACATAAGTCGGAGCCGGACTTGCCGCCGGAGCAGGATGCTTAATTACCTTAGGATTCTCAAAATTTTCATACAGCTTCTCCCAATCTGAGACAAATCGCTGCTTCGGCTCTACTTTATCGGTGTGCTTGAACGGATTATAATCAGGTTCCACTCCAAGATCAGGCATCTTGGGCATCTCTCCGTCGCGCAGCGGATCAACAGGAAGCACATCCGAACTAAAATCTATGGATGGAACAGCCGAAAATTTACCCAGACTCGCTTTTACGGCAGCTGCAAGAATGGGAATGATCTGCTGCTCATATTCAAACAAAATCTCATCCTTTGTCGGATGCCTGTTCACATCAATAGAGTCCGGACTTACAGTGAACTTAAGGAAATAGCATGGTTGCGTATCAGACGCTATCAGAGACTCATAACAGGATAGAATTGTCTTATGGAAAGGAGGATGACGCATATTCCTGCCATTGGTCATCATAAATTGAAGTGCATTTCTTCTGCGGGCAAATTCCGGACGGGAGATATATCCCTCAATCTTTATAAGCGAAGTCTCTACATCGACCGGCAGAAGCTGCATATTCAGATTGTTTTTCCATAGGTCGCCTATACGCTTGATAAATGGAGCGGGAGGAAGATCTATAATCCTGGTGCCTGTATCGAGCGACAGATGAATGTTATTATTGACAAGAGCCAGACGTTCAAACTCGCGCATAATCCGCGAGAGTTCCACGTTATCCGATTTAAGGAATTTTCGTCGTGCGGGAACATTAAAGAAGAGACGCTTCACGGTAATCACCGTGCCACGGTCGCACACGCAAGGTTCCTGTGTTTCCACCTTTGAGCCCGCTATTACCAGATACGTCCCCATCTGTGAATCATCAGGGCGAGTCTTGACCTGCACCTCAGAGATAGCACAAATCGACGGGAGAGCTTCACCGCGAAAACCCATTGTTGTAAGAGAGAAAAGATCATCGGCCTTACGAATTTTAGAAGTGGCATGTCGTTCAAAAGCCATTCGTGCATCCGTCTCCGACATGCCTTTGCCGTTATCACACACCTGCATCATGGTCTTTCCCCCATCACGGACTGTGACACGAATATCGGTAGCACCGGCGTCCACGGCATTCTCCACAAGTTCCTTTATGACGTTATACGGATATTTTATTACTTCCCCGGCAGCTATTTGGTTTGCAACCGAATCAGGTAAAAGTCTGATGATATCGCTCACGATTCCTATATTATTAATGTTCCGGAAAAGACTATTACCTGATGTTGCCGACATCAATCTTCTCCGCTGTCTTATTCTTTGGCTTGAACACGGGTGGCTCCTTAAAATATGCATCAAGAGCATCAGGAACCTCTCCCAGGTCATCTATCCACATCCAACGGTTGCCATACCATGATCTTACCGGTCGCAATGAATCATACCAATGGAAGTCCTGAAGATACTGTTGTGCACGCTTTACCATGAAAATCGGAATTACACTTCCCGACACATCAGGCCACATCTTAATCCTTTCAAGCTTCTTATCATTCATATCGATTGTAAGATATGAACTCTCCGTAGAAATAAGCTTATTATAAGTCGAATCATTCTCCATCGGGAGAAGAATAGCTTCAACATTTCCATCTACTTCAAGACGCGTAAGCTCATTATTGGCAAAAAAGGCTGTCATCTTTCGGCCCGAAAGCTGATTGTAGAAATCTTCCGCAACATGCTCCGCAACAAGCCCCCCGGCAGGCAGATCAGCTCTATCCGAAGTAGAATCATTTAGATGAACGTTTATTCTCTCTCCGGCCACCTGACGCTCTCCACTCCAGACAACAGGCTTGCGTATCAGATAAAGCATCGAATCATACTGCTGATATTCCATCGTATCCGCTATTCCCTGCATATCCTGCTTGAAAAAACGTGCCCTACCTATAGCCTTTGCAACGTGAAAATCCTTAGGCACCATAAATACCGAATCCCTCCCGAGCGCATCGATACGCCTGCGATTGACCTTAACCGGATCATCAATCACATTCAATGAATCTGATGATAAAGACGCAACCGTCCTTTCATTAAACTCTTCTCTGATTCTCCCTGCAAGCGTGTCAGCATCGGTCTGTGCGGGCAACTCCGATTGAGTGGAACGACTTGAAGTCTCCTGCTCAAGGCCGAACCCGGGCCGCGGAAAGCCGCGGGGTAACAATAACGGACGTCCCGGCCCCATATCAGCAGCTATCTCGTCAATACTTCCGTAAGAAGCCAATCTCCGGCGTGACTCTGCACTGAGATTTCCCGCAAGACTGTCAGGCCATACCGGAACCGAACGCATATATGAGAGAATAGTGTCGGCACGCAAAAATAATGTATCGGGACGAGAATACTCTATTAACAAAGGGTAGCCTGTAGAGAAGGCCTCCCTCAAAGAATCGTTATATTGACCATATTCCCCGATTAAAGTCATCTTTCTGGCTGTGTCTGTCAGCACCATCGGACGCGGATTCTTCAACAGATTCCTGAACATGTAAGCGCGGCTTATTCGGGTGGCCTTATCATAAATGATCGAATCGCCTTCAAGGGTTGTGACATTCATTGCCGAATCCCGATGAATAATTGTCGATCGGGAGGTAAGCTCCGCATAATCCGTTTGAGTGTTATACCGGCCGGAAGTCGTTATGATTGTATCGTTAGCACCTTCAATTCTGGTCAGTGTATTGATATCGGCAATATGTGTCTCCGTATTATAATCGAGTTCTTCCGTGATCATTCTGTAGCCATCCTTATCATTCACCAGAAGAACATCATAACGAAAAATAGCCTTATGTTCAGGCACCACATATTCCCCATATCGAGAAGTTAGAGTGTTTACACCATCCTCAAGAATACCTCCAACCGTATACCATCCTCTTTCATTCGCCACATCATAATCGAGGCTATCGGTTGTAAGGGTCATTCTCTTATCGCGCATCACTACATCAGGTTGAGAAGGCCCATCAACAAGTTTTGCCATTTTGTCGAATCCATCATAATACAATCTGTCGGCATATACGAAAAGTGTATCGCCTTGCTCCATCCTAACATGCCCGAATGCATCAAGAGAATTACGCTCAGGGAAATAATAGGCAGAATCACAATACATCCACATACCTCCTTGGCGGAATTTAACATTCCCTTTCACAACCTGTTTCTCTTCGAATTCATTTCCCGGACGGAAAAGACTGTCGGCATTCTCAAGAAAAACCTTATCATCCTGATAACGGTTTTCATCCGGTATTGTGGGTTTAATAGGACGCGTCGGTTCGGGACGACGAAAACTCTCAGTCGTCTCCTTCTGTTTCTTCTTCTGAGCATAAGCCGACTGCCACAATGTCAAGCCTCCCGACAAAATAATAATTGTCAGGAGGGAAACTATAAAACGTGGGGTAAGATTCTTCGACTTGCTCATCTCCATTAACAGGCCGGTTTATTTTATCCAACCATCATATTTAAATTCACAAGCATCCCAGCCGTCACTGATCTTTACGTATGTATCCTTAATCTTGTTTTCAACCCAATCCGTCAGAATTTGCTGGCGTCTTGAATTTTCATACATATTCTTGATCATGTTGAAATCATCGGCAAGCGTGGCCTTATGTCCCGGAATACGCTGAGTAAGCTTCACGATAGCTACTACATCCTTATTCTTTTTAACATCTTTCATAACGAAAGCCTGCGATACGTCGCCCGGCGACATAAGCTCGATTTGCTTGGCAACCTCAACCGGCAGATCCTGCATCTCAAAGCGTGTGCTTCCCGTGTTCTGATTCATCATGATACCCTTATTATTGCGTGTATCCTTATCCTGCGAAATATAACGGGCTGCAGTTTCAAAAGAATATTTATCCGATACAATCTCTCTACGAAGCGAATCAAGGCGTACTGTCGCATCTGTCAGATCCTTCGTACTGACTTTAGGTGTAAGAAGAATATGACGCACGTTCACCTCATCACCTCGCTTGTCAATAAGCTGGATAATATGATAACCATACTCAGTCTCAACAATTCTCGAAACTTTCTTCGGATCATTAAGATTGAAAGCCACATTCGCAAACTCAGGAACCCATGCCGCACGCGGGTTATAACCTAATTCACCTCCCTGCATGTTTGATCCATCCTCGCTATACATAATTGCAAGTGTGGAGAATTCGATCTCGCCCTTATTGACACGATCTGCATAATCCCTGAGTCGGGATTTAACATCTTCGATCTCCTGCTGTGGAATCACCGGATTTATCTGAATGATCTGAACCTCCACCTGCATGGGCACGTATGGAATACTGTCATCAGGAAGTGCATTAAAATATTTCCTTACATCGTTAGGGGTAGCTTTAACCTCCTTGGTCAAACTTGCCTGCACTTGCTCTACGATATAATTGTTTCGCATCACTTCCGATAATTGTTCCTTGAGGGCCGGAAGCGGCTTGCGGAAATATTCCTCAACTTTCTCGCGCGATCCGAGATTATTTATAAAAAATTGTATTCGCTTCTCAACCGAACTCTGCACCGAACCCTCGGGAGCAGTGATTGTATCCAGTTTTGCCTGATGAAGATAAAGTTTCTCCACAGCCATACGTTCCGGAAGCACACAATAAGGATCGCCACCCAGATTCAGGCCCTCCGAACGTGCCTGGGTATACTGTTCCTCGACTTCCGACCTGTAGATCGGCTCATCACCGACAATCCATGCCACTTCGTCTACAACGTTTTTCTTTATCGGGGCAGCCATTGCGCAAAGTGCCGCTACCGACACTCCCACCATTAAAATCCTTTTGACTTTCACTATCTATTGCTTTTTATTTTTCATTTTTCCCGCAACAGGGTCATAACCCACCGGCTTCAGAACCCCGTCACGGATTTTTTTTCTATATATTTCCTTAAGAAGCCAGCTCCGGTAATCTGCCGAATTGCGGCGTCCAAGTATATCTTTTATCTTTTCAGAGGCATATTCGTATGGCATTTTCTCTCCCGACGGCAGATAATCCGATATATGGAGAAGATAAGTAATTCCTCTGTAGGATGTCTCGAAATTTTTTGTCGATTTCACGAATGCATCTGCGTCATAAAACCGATAAGGAATAAGCTCGGCTATTCTCCCCCATTCCGTCCAACGATCATCAAAATATTCATATTGCATTGCCTGACGCAATCCATATTTCTCAATATTATCAACCGTCTCATCAGTTGCTGTGCCGATCCATCTTTTAAGATCCGCCAACCGGTCATCGTTATCGGGAACTTTAACAAAAATTCCTTTTATCAAGGGAGCCTGAAGTATGAACTCGTCGCCATGAACGGCATAATAATCTTTCACATCCTTTTCATCAGGTGTTGAATTTCGCGATCCGTCCATTCGTGAAAGATAGCGCGATATAATAAGTCGGTTTCGGTAATCCTCAACCATTCGCTCTATCTCCTCACTTTCATCCAAATTCTCTCGGGCAACCCCGGAAAGCACCATATTCCTGACCCATCGGTTAATGCTCTCATCTATAAATTCGACACTGTCTTCAGCACTAAGTCCGGCAGGAAGCTGACTCAAAACCATTCCGGTTGTAAGGGAAGAATCTCCAACCGTCACGAGTATATCATCTCCCGTTTCGACTACCGGTTTATGCCGGTCGCATCCGAAAGACATGAGCAAAACGCAAATGATATATACTCGGTTAAGTTTCATAATCAACCTACAAATTTAATATTTTTTTTTAAGACTCCATTCAATCATCTTGAAAACATAGAAACTATCTGATAAAAAGATGTGCCGGAAACATTTTCCGACACATCTTTTATGATTTTCTTTACTAATTAACTGTAAATATTCTTCTAATATGAATGGTTTAACAAGTATATAGCTATTCGCGACGTTTAACGCTCTTAAGCACCTTCTTATTAACCTTGACAGGATATTTTTTGACAAGATCTGCTTCCCAATCACGCTGGAATTCATTCTGATAATCACTCGTGACCTGACCACGGACATCGGTATATTCCTCCGGCTCGTTGATTACACGCTCATCAAGCATGAAATATGTCTTGAAATTGGCAGATGACGGTTCAACCCGCGGACCACCGAAAGCGATGTTATCAACAAGAGGATTAGCGCCCTTTGTTACGAGTACCTTCTCGATCTGAATCTGCTTCGGAAATTCTTTTCTAAGCGTAGTAACGAGGGTATCACGGCCAAGTTCCCCGGCTCTTGCCTTAATAAGCATAGCAACCGAATCATTCACCGTCTGCACCAAGAATCCTTTGGCATGAGGCTCCGACCACTTATAATCGCTCTTATGGCTTTCAAAGAAGTTCTTAAGACCTTCCTTATCTTTCGATGCGCGATCCCATACCTTGCGCAAGCTTACTTCATAAAGCAGAGAACCGTCTTCATATTCTCTCAACAGATTGCGGTAGTCATCTTCCTCCACAGCCAGACGCGCCTCCTCAGCCTCAACAAGCGATGAATTATAGAATGAATCTATATTGTTATCAAGTATAATCATTGCCGCTGCCGGAATCTTCTGATTGACGTTTTTCATAGCCTTCAGCATATCCGAAGCAGGAATCGACTTACCATCAATAGTGAAGAGAGTTTGATCTCCAAGAGGAGCTACAGTCCACTGCGCATAGAAAACAGAATCAAGACCATTCTCCGAGACAGCCTTCTTAATATCGGCCAAAGTCTTCTCGTTGATCGATGCATTATGAACCCCGGCCAAACGCTTTGTCTGATTTGCACGGATCAGCTTGAATCTATCGTCCTGCGGATTCTCCATTCTTGCCATAAAACCCGGTTTCATCTCAGCTTTCGACAATACCGGCGGACGGCTGCCGGTTTTCTTGATGATATGCCAGCCGAAATCCGATTTAAACGGTTGGCTGATCTCATTATCGGCAATAGCAAATGCTACGGAATCGAAAGCGGCAACCATCTCTCCGGCACCGAACCAGGGAAGAGCTCCTCCCTGACGTGCTGATTGGCGATCATCAGATTTCGCAGTAGCAAGTTCCGCAAATTTATCAGGATTATTCTTAACAATCTCATAGATGCTGTCGATTGTAGCTTTTGCTGCAGCCTGACCTTTCTCATCAAGATTTCTGGTCATCTTAAGAATGTGAGATACCTGAACCTTCCCTCTTGCCGGACGGCTCTTGCCTCCTTTCAGAATATGATAACCTTGTGGAGTTTCGACAACATCGGAAATTTCACCTTCCGAGAGAGAGAAAGCTGCCGATTCAAAATTATAAGGAAGACGGCTTGCTACAATCCATCCCATATAACCGCCTTTATTCACGGATCCTCTGTCCTGAGAATACTGCGATGCAAGTTCTTCGAAATTGCCTCCGTTACGAAGCACTTTCAGAAGGCTGTCGGCACGTTCGCGCAGCTCGACGTTCTCAGCTGCATCTCTTGTCTTGAAAAGCATTATATGACGAGCCTCCACCTCACGCTGCATACGGTCGTAGGTCTCATCAAAAAGTTTGTTGAGATAAACGGAATCTGCCAGATAGGGAGCGGCAAGATCATGTTTATGCTGCTCCATCTCCTTGCGGAAGGCCGCTATAGTATCCAGTCCTTCGGCACGCGCATCGGCCGCCTTGAGTTTGTAAAGTTTAAACATCTCCACATATTCCTCAAGTGGCATCGGATTGAGCTGCTGCTTGCTGTTTTTATTGTAGAGATACTCGAATTCCGATTTCGGAACATCCACTCCGTTAATGGTCATTATCACCGGGTCTTTTGCTGCCAAAGCAAGTGTGAAAACTGCAGCAGTTGTCCCCGCAAGAAATTTTTTGTTCATAACTTTCCGGTTGGCAAAATCATGAATTAAATATGATTTAAGCCCCTATTTGTTCTTTTCTTTATTTATTTCTTTTATCCCGACACAGCTAAACAATCAGCCTATGTCAAGACATAACTAATCTATTAACGACAGATGTTTCCAAAAATTATATCAGTTGCCCATCTCGGAAAGGAATTTTACTCTTACAAGCCGGATTTTATCCTCCTCGTATTCATCTCCAAGTTCCTGAATGGCACTCTCAAGATCATCCTCCTCACTCTCCTTGAAGTATTCAATGATATCCTCTTCCTGATCTTCATCGAGCACATCATGGATAAAATAACTGATATCAATCTTAGTACCGGCTTCCACAATAGCTTCAAGCTCATCAAGCAATTCACTGAATTCAAGATCTTTACTATCAGCAAGCTGTTCCAGATCCACCTTTCTGTCAATTGCCTGGATTATGGAGACCTTAAGATTGTTGCGTTTAGGCACTGATCTTACCCTTATATCCTCAGGCCGAATTATATCATTCTCATCAACATGACGCTTTATCAGAGAGATAAACTCCTCACCGAAACGTTTGGCTTTTCCGGCTCCGACCCCGGGAATACTCATCAATTCTTCAAGAGTAATGGGGTATGTGGTAGCCATCGCCTCAAGCGAGGGCTCCTGGAACACAACGTAAGGAGGTAAGTCATGTTTCTTAGCAATTTTTTTTCTTAAATCCTTCAACATTGAATACAGTTCAGGATCGGCTGCGCAGGTTGCGCCCGCCTTGATCTGCGGTTCGATTTCCGCGTCTGAGTAATCTATATCTTCCACGATTTTAAATGATGTTGGATGCTTGATAAATTGTTTTCCTTTCGGCGCTAATTTCAGTATGCCGTAATTTTCCAGCTCCCGGGCAAGATAACCGTTTATCACAGCCTGACGTAGCAAGGTTGTAACAAACTTCTCGCCTCGATCTTTCAAAACACCGAAATTTTCAAGATTATGATGACGATTTGATTTGATTTCATCTGTTTTTCGTCCTATAAGGACATTCACGAGATAGTCCGGTTTATAACTGTCGGACATTTCCCCCACGGTTTCAAGAAGCGATTCAAGATCTTCCGTAGCCTCTATTTTCTTTTTCGGATTGACACAATTATCACAGTTCCCGCAGTTTTCTTCATCATAATATTCTCCGAAATAATGAAGAAGAATCTTGCGCCGACACACTGACGATTCGGCATAGTTGGCTGTCTCCTGAAGCAGCTGACGTCCGATCTCAAGTTCGGTAGCCGTCTTGCTCTGCATCAGTTTATCAAGTTTCTGCAAGTCCTTATTTGCATAAAATGTTATGCAACGACCCTCGCCGCCATCTCTGCCGGCACGTCCCGTTTCCTGATAATAACCCTCAAGACTTTTTGGAATGTCATAATGAATCACAAATCTCACATCGGGTTTATCAATTCCCATTCCGAATGCTATAGTAGCCACTATCACATCCACTTTCTCATGAAGGAATGCATCCTGATTCTCCGAACGAATCTGGCTGTCTATCCCGGCATGATAAGGCAAAGCGGAAATATCATTTATCCGCAAAGTCTCGGCAAGTTCCTCAACCTTCTTACGACTCAGACAATAAATTATTCCCGATTCCCCGGGATGATTCTTTATATATCTGATAATTTCACGATCTACATCGCGTGTCTTCGGCCTTACCTCATAATAGAGATTCTGTCGGTTAAAACTTGATTTGAAAACCTTCGCCTTAAGAATACCGAGATTTTTCTGAATATCATGCTGCACTTTTGGCGTTGCCGTCGCAGTAAGTGCGATCACCGGAAATTTTCCTATTTCAGAGATTAGAGGACGAATCCTTCTATATTCAGGACGGAAATCATGCCCCCATTCCGAAATACAATGAGCTTCATCTATGGCAAAGAAAGAGATATTCACTTTCCTTAGAAAAGCAAGATTTTCCTCTTTTGTAAGCGATTCAGGCGCAACATAAAGCAACTTAGTCCTGCCGTTCCTAACATCTTTTTTTACGGCTTCTGCCGCACTTTTCGACAAAGAGGAATTCAGGAAATGTGCGATTCCGTCATCTTCTCCGTAGTGACGCATTGCATCAACCTGATTTTTCATCAGGGCAATCAGTGGAGAAATCACGACAGCCGTTCCCTCCGACATCAGCGCAGGCAATTGGTAACAGAGAGATTTTCCTCCCCCTGTCGGCATAAGCACGAATACATCATTACCATCCAGAAGACTGGCGATGATTTCCAATTGTTGTTCCTTAAAGTTGTCGAAGCCGAAATGATATTTCAGCGCTTCCTTAATCTTGAGAGTGTCTGCCATGAGAAGAAAAGGTTATTGATGAGAGAGGAAAATGTGTATCCGGAAAAGCTGTAGAGATGCTGCAAACAAAATCGACATCGCCTCCAGCCGGGAGAATCACTATCTCAATACAAAATTAAAAAAATTTTTCTAATCAAATAATTTTTAACTGATATTATTAAAAAAAATTCGCATTGTTTTCACAACGCGAATTTTATGAAATGGGGTCACTACTATTTACAAGCGATCGACAATGGCGATAGGATATCCGACCAAGCCGGCTTATTCTTTATCAGTCAATTTCACTTTCTCGAAATGAGCTTTTTCAAGCTGACGGGCAACGTAATCTGCATCGACCACAAACTTTTTTTCCGGAGCCGAAGGCATCTCATACATTGCGTCTACCATTATTGTCTCGACAATAGAACGAAGTCCGCGCGCACCAAGCTTATATTCAATCGCCTTGTCAGCTATAAGATTCAGTGCCGACTCGTCAAACTCCAGTTCGACGCCATCCATTGCAAAAAGCTTCTTGTATTGACGTGTGATCGCATTCTTTGGCTCAGTCAGGATTCTGAGAAGCGCTGCCATGTCAAGAGGTTCAAGACTGGTAAGAACCGGAAGACGACCGATTATCTCGGGAATCAGGCCGTATGATTTTAAATCCTGCGGCATGACGTATCTCATAAGGTTCTCACGCTGCTCTTTCCTTTTTCTCTCGTCATGGCCGTAGCCAACAACGTGAGTATTCATTCTTGATGCAATCTTACGCTCAATGCCGTCAAATGCTCCTCCACAAATAAACAAGATATTTTTCGTATCAACCGGTATAAGTTTCTGTTCGGGATGCTTACGCCCTCCGTTTGGTGGAACAAGCACTATACTTCCTTCAAGAAGCTTCAGAAGGCCCTGTTGCACACCTTCTCCGCTTACATCTCTCGTAATTGAGGGATTATCGCTCTTACGGGCTATCTTGTCAATTTCGTCAATAAATACGATGCCTCGTTGTGCACGCTCTACATCGTAATCACAAGCCTGAAGAAGTCGGGTAAGCAATGACTCTATATCCTCGCCCACATAACCTGCCTCAGTAAGAACCGTGGCATCAACTATTGTGAAAGGCACATCAAGAAGACGCGCGATGGTCTTGGCAAGCAATGTCTTTCCGGTTCCCGTCGGGCCGACCAGAATGATGTTCGACTTCTCAATATCGACATCATCGCTCTGTTGCGAATTGATTCGCTTATAATGATTATAGACAGCTACCGAAAGATATTTCTTTGCCTCTTCCTGACCGATTATATATTCATTCAGGAAATCATTGATCTCCTTTGGTTTGGGAATTGAAAATTTTTCCTCTTGCGATCCTTTTTTCCCTTTCTTCGACTTGAGTTGCATATCGCGGGCCTCATCAATGAAGCCGATGCAGTCTGTGCAGAGATTCAAGCCCTCGAGAATCTTGACCACAGGAGTTGAAGCACTGTCTACATTCCCGCACATTGTGCAGATTAACGGATTTTTCTTTACAGGCATATTTTTAGCTGCGCCGGAAAGCGCTCATCTATTCTTATTTCTTTTTCGGATTAAGAAGCACTTGGTCGATCATTCCATACTCCTTGGCTTCGGCAGCTGTCATCCAGTAGTCACGGTCGGAATCTTCCTCTACCTTGCTGAAAGGCTGACCGGAATGTCCTGAAATAATCTTATATAGTTCCTCTTTCAACTTAAGAATCTCACGGGCAGTAATCTCAATATCAGAAGCCTGACCCTGGATTCCTCCCATCGGCTGATGAATCATCACTCTCGAATGAGGAAGAGCAAAACGCTTTCCTTTCTCTCCCGCCACAAGAAGCACGGCAGCCATTGATGCAGCCATACCGGTACAAATCGTGGAAACATCGCTGTTGATATACTGCATGGTGTCGTAAATACCGAGACCGGCATATACCGACCCGCCGGGAGAATTTATGTAAAGAGAAATATCCTTCTCAGGATCTACCGAATCAAGGTAGAGAAGCTGAGCCTGAATTATATTGGCACTCGTATCAGTCACCTGGGTACCGAGAAAAATTATACGGTCCATCATCAGACGCGAGAACACATCCATCTGCGTGACATTAAGCTGACGTTCCTCAAGGATATAAGGATTCATATAATCGGCCGTGGGTGCCGTGGATGTCAGTGTTCCTCCCATCTTGCGGGCATACGAATCAAGGGTATTTGAACTCATCCCAAGATGATTCACCGCATAGTTTATAAAATCATTCTGCATATTCATACTATTCTTAAAAAATGATATATCCGTTGTCTGAACGGATATATCACAATTATCGTGCCAAGGAAGTCTTCATTCTGTTAAAAAAACGGAATGATCGATTTTCCCTGCTATTATTCTGCTGTCTCGTTTCTGAAAAGATCGTTGAATTCCTCAACGTTCACTTCCTTACCGTCTATGGTTACGCTGGCACGTACACCATTATAAAGTTTCATATCGGAAGTCTGGCCATATACCTGTTCACGGCTCTTCTGGTCTTTCAGAATGTCCTGTGCATAACGATCAAGTGTCTCCTCAGGAATATTCATCATGCCGTACTGAGCAAACTGACTGCGGGCAAGCATCTTGGCCGTATTAAGCAGATCCTCTTCCGACACCTTGATATCGAGCTTGGAAGCAATTGCTTCTTTAATGAGCTCCCAGGTAAGTTCCGGACGGATACGTACATATTCTTCATCGATATTCTCATCCGTAAGATGTTCATTCTGGCTCTTGAGGAATTCCTTTAGAACATCATCGGGAAGCTGAAGCTCACCTACGGCGTCCATAATAGCCTTCTTCGCATCCATAGAGAAACGGAAGTTGGAATCGTTCACGAGGCTGGCGGCGATCATCTCCTTCAATGCGGCCTTGTATTCCTCCTCAGTCTTTACATTATCGTTTCCGAAAACCATCTTGTAGAATTCCTCATTGTGCTCAGCTTTATTAAGAACAATGATTTCCTTGATTTCCATTTTGAAATCACCCTTGTGTGAGTCTACATCGGCTTTATCGATATTGAGCATTGAAGCCATTTCGGTAGCATTGGAATCGCATGTGGCGGCAGGGTTGAAAACCACGGTATCGCCAACGTGCTTACCTTCGAAAATCTTCTTCTGGTCTTCGCTCTTGAAATGCTGCGGAGAAACGATACCGTTTTCAACTACGATACCACCCTCTTTCACTGTGCCATCTTCATTAAGCTCGGTAATTACACCTTTCACGAGAGCATCCGGCTCTACCGTATCGCCCGGCTCCTGTTTGCCGAAACGGCGACGATAAGCATCATCCTGCTTTTCGATCATATCTTCGCTCACCTTGATCGTATAGTAAGGGATGTGAAGATCTTTGTCTACGTGAGTATCAAATTCGGGAGCAAGACCAACCTTAAACTTGAATACGAAGTCGGCATTGTCAATTTTGAAATCCTCGGATGCCTGAGGAAGCGGATTGCCGAGAACATGAAGATTATTCTCTTTTATATAATTGAAGAGAGAATTACCAACCTCCTCATTTATAACATCGTATTTCACTGCATTGCCATATTTTTTACGGATGATACCGGCAGGCACATGGCCCGGACGGAAACCGGGTTCTGTATGATTTTTAGCTACTTTCTTGAGCTGCTGTGCCACTTTATCGGCATAATCCTTCTCCTCGAGTGTGACGGTGATCTCGCCGTTCACATCGTCGATCTTGGCATAATCGATTTTCATTTTTAAGATATGATTTAAATGTTTGTTTTCTGTTTAAAGCCTTTCAGGCCATACTATCTCACCGGCAGAAAAATCCCGCCGAAATTCTAAAGCGCAAATTTACAAATTTATCCCTAATTGAGCAAATCTGTCTCTCAGCTGAAGAAATAGCTGAATACTTTCACCGTGTCAAGATGGTCGGAAACTCCTGCTGTCTCTCGGGCCGAATGCATCGCCCAGATGGCATTTCCCATATCGACACCTCTGATATCAAGCTGCGAAGAGGAGATGTTTCCGAGCGTCGAGCCCCCGGCCACATCTGAATGATTCACGAAATACTGACACTCTACACCGGCCTTCTCACATAATCCCTTGAATACGGCAGCCCCTTCTGCGTCAGTCATATATTTACAATTGGCATTTATCTTGATCACCGGACCTCCCCCTATCACGGGATGATTCGTCGGATCATATTTTTCATTATAATTGGGATGCCATGCATGCGCATCATCAGCAGAGATCATAAAAGTTTGTGATATCGCTTTGTGAAAAGCCTCTTTATCTCCGTCGGTGAGAAGCGCGATCCGTTCGCAGATATGTCTCAGCACGGGTGAGGCCGCTCCCTGTTTGGTTCCGGAACCGGTCTCTTCATTATCAAATATGGCAAGAATGCGGGTTGCCGACGCTTCCTTGTCACATGTATCCAGCAATGCCTCAAGACCGGCAAACCCCATAGAAAGATCATCTATACGGGCCGACTGAAAATACTCGTCATTAAGCCCTACAAGACCCGCCTTCTCTGCAGGATACAGGCAAAGCTCATAGTCGAGAATCTCGCCGGGGGTGATTCCAAGGGCAGCGGCGACCATCATTTTTACGATTCCACCCTGCTTCTTCTGACTTTCAATCTGAGACCCGGTGAAAAAACCTACCACCGGCTTCATGTCTTTCTGCACAGAGAGCGGATTGCCTTCATTCACCCCTCGGTTGAAATGTATGGCCAGATGAGGAATCGTAGCGACAGGTCGCTTAAGATCTACAAGGTGACACTCGGGATGAAACGGGTCTTTGCCACGTGTCATTACACGGCCTGATATGGAAAGCGGACGATCAAACCATGTATAAAGTATTCCCCCTCCATATTTCTCCACATTCAAAGCAACCACTCCGCCATCTCCATAAATCTCGGGAGCCGGTTTTATTTTAAAACATGGGCTGTCGCTATGTGCCGAGATGATACGGAAACCCGTTTCCGATACCGGTTTGGTTCCCAAAACGAAAGCGAAAACCGCACTACCGTTTTTCACAAGATAATATTTCCCGGAGCTTTGAAGTGTCCAGTTTTCCTCCTGACGAAGCTCCATAAACCCCGCCTTCTTCAATTCTCTGCATATTGTATCGACAGCCAGGAAATTACACGTTCCGCTGTCAAGCCATTCAAAAAGTCTGTCAAGTTTCATTTAATATTTATTTTGGAGCTAACCCTGTGATCTATCTGCCGTATCTCAAATTGTTAAGCGCTCTCATCACATTACATAACGTTTGTGCCCAATAACTCTCGAAATCGCTTTTACACACCGCAAACGCCTCGCGAGCACTCTCTCCGTCTGAATCCTTCACAACCGAAATGAAATTATATAGGGGTTGAAAAATATCGGCCAGCGACTCTGAAACAGAAGCGGCCACAGGAGTATCACTATATTTCATATCCTCCTCGAACGTTTCGAGAAAGACGTCATCTTCCCCCATAAGGGTCTCAACGTTACGTCGCATACTTTCGTAATAATCCTCATCTACATACGACGAAAAGAAATTCATCTCCATATCGTCACTCCCCTCGATATCAATATCTGAAAATTCAAGATACAATCGGGGAAGATAACCGAGCATTCCCGCGATAAATTCATCTTTTTCCAATTCGCGTGCATTCTCGATCGCATAGCAGTATTCTGATGCAAGTGCTGTCAGTTGCATCAACCGGGATTGTAATTCTTCCTCTTTCATAGCTAAGATTATTTTTTTGCTCCGTAGAGTCCTTTATTCGTTATATAATCCACAACCTTTTCAGGCACAAAAAAGTTGATATTTTTATTTTCTTTTATACTTTCTCTCACGAATGTCGATGAAATCAAAGCTAATGGCGCCCCCTTTATCATTTCCACTCCGGGGGGAAGAGCCTCCGGTACCGGATATCCCGGACGTTCATATATTAAGATTCCGAATTCTGAAATTATCTTTTCAGGATCTTTCCAGCGATTGAATTCAAGCCAATTGTCAGAACCTATTATAAGCAGAAAACTATGCATCGGGTATGCTTTGCGCAATTCACAAAGTGTCTTATACGTATAAGAGGGCGATGGAAGATGAAGCTCGAAATCTGAAACCTCCACTCCACGACACCCACTCCCCACAAGACGAGCCATTTCCAAACGTTCTGAAGAATCGGCAGGAGGCGTGGAGCATTTCAAGGGATTGATGCGGCTAACCATAAGCCACACCCGGTCTACAAGCCCGGATTGTGCCGTATAATTGGCCACCATAGCATGTCCCGTATGAATCGGATCGAAACTACCGCTGAAAATCCCTATTTTCATTCTCCCTTTATAAAATCGAGAATAGTGTTTCTGGTCTGTTCTACGGCTTTATCCAGCGAATCATTGACGATCCGACAGTCAAAACGATCGCTGAATCCCATTTCATATTCAGCTTTCGACAACCTCTTACGTATCGATTCGTCACTATCTGTCTGCCTTCCCCTCAGACGTTTTTCAAGCTCTTCAAGAGAAGGGGGAGCAATAAAAATGGATAGAGCGGAATCCTCATATCTCTTCTTCACGCTCATAGCTCCCTTCACGTCGATATCCATAATCAGATTTCGTCCGGCATCCGTTACACGTTTCACCTCTGATTCAAGCGTCCCGTAGCAAGTTCCGCTATAGACTTCCTCCCATTCCACGAAATCCCCCCGTTTAACTCTGCGCTCGAACTCTTCAGGAGAAAGAAAATAATATTCCCTGCCGTCACATTCCTCGCCACGCGGCAAACGACTTGTAGCGGAGATAGAAAACCCGAGCTTTAGTGCCGGATCGTCAATCAATTCTTTAATTATAGTTGATTTGCCGGTTCCCGAAGGGGCCGAAAGCACAATGATCTTTCCTTTTTTCATAATACGTTCAGCACCTGCTCTTTTATCTGTTCCAGTTCATCTTTCATTCTAACAACAATCTGCTGCATGGCCGCATGGTTCGATTTCGATCCGAGCGTATTGATTTCCCTGCCCATCTCCTGAGCTATAAAACCGAGTTTCTTTCCCTGGCCCAGACTGACGTCTCCATCTTCCGGCCCAAGTGTTTCAAGGAAATATGCCAGATGCGAACGAAGACGCTGTTTTTCTTCATTCACATCAAGCTTTTCAATATAGAAAATCAGTTCCTGCTCAAGGCGTCCGCGTTCGAACTCAATCGAATCAAGACGCGACAACTGGTCTTCAAGACGTGCCCGGATGCGCGGCACACGTTCTGCTTCGAATGGATCGATCTCTTTCAGAAGCGATGATATGTTATTTATCTTAGTTATGAAAAAGCGATATAATTTCTCCCCCTCGCAACGTCTGAAATTCATCAGGTTTGCAGCAGCCTCTTTCAGGGCTGCCCAAAAGCTTTCACGATCTATGTCGCCAAGCTGGGATACCTCGGTCTTCATTGCGTCAGGCATTCTTAACAACAGGCTATACCAATCGTTTGGCTCCGGCAGACCAAGCTGCTCTTTCATCTGCTCAAACTGTCGTTTGTATTCTTCGAGGGCAGTCAGATTAAGGAAAGCAGACACATCGGAGCCAAGACTCTCGGTAGTGACCGAAACATCGACCTTACCCCTTTCCAGCTCGGCCGCCAGACGGTTTCTAACCTCCACTTCAAGCTCTCGGAAGCATGACGGACTTCGCAACGAGAAGTCAAACTGCTTGCTGTTGAGCGATTTAATTTCAATAATAATTTTCTTTGTTGGAGAAGAGGCACACCCGCGGCCGAAGCCTGTCATCGAGAATATCATAGTCTTTTTCGTTAATTTTCACAAATATAAAACTTTTTATCCGCTTCTCCAACTCAACATCTGCAAACCTTTTGACAAAACAATAAAATGTATGACATAAAAAGGCCCGGACTCATGCTTTTATGAACCCGGGCCTTCTCTTATTTCTTAAAAAAGCCTGTAAATAAGCTGCAAAAATTAAAAACTAATACATAATTTTCAATAACTGCTTATATACTTTATGCTACGCCAAGATCAGAAAGAATACGATCGATATGAGCTTCAGCCTCCTTTACAAGTTCCTCATACTGATCTTTGCTCTTCATATCCTCACGAACCTCAACATAGAACTTGATCTTTGGCTCTGTTCCCGACGGACGGATTGAAACTTTGTCTCCATTCTCGGTAAAGAATTGCAGCACATTTGATGTAGTCGGGAAATCCATCTTCGTTACCTCGCCGTTTTTAAGATCCTTACAATTAAGATCAGCATAATCCTTAATGCAAGTCACTTTACTTCCGGCAAGTTCTTTCGGAGGATTCTCGCGGAAATTCTTCATCATAGCCACGATCTCTTCAGCACCACTCTTTCCGGGACGAACCACACTCACTCCACGCTCGCGCGAGAAACCATACTTATCATAAATGTCGATAAGAAGTTCATAGAGGTTCATACCCTGCTCAGCTGCCCATGCAGCGATCTCCGCCATGAGGGAGTTAGCTGAAATAGAGTCTTTATCACGAACGAATGTCTCGGCGAGGAAGCCGTAGCTCTCTTCGCCGCCTCCAAGATAACGGCCGGTAGTCTCCATCTCACGCATCACGTTGGCAATCCATTTGAAGCCGGTGAAACAATCGAAACATTTCACGTTATTGGCATCAGCGATTCTCTTGATTGTCTCCGTGGTAACAATCGTCTTCACAACGTATTCATTACCCTTCAACAGTCCTTTTGCCGCATTCTGAGTAATGATATAATAAAGGAGAATCATACAAATCTGATTTCCGTTCACAAGCTGATAGTCGCCACTCTTGGTACGCACCACCAGACCCACACGGTCAGCATCCGGATCGGAGGCAAGAACGATGCTTGCACCGGTCTCCTTAGCCTTTTCGACAGCCAGAGTCATTGCCTCCGGATTCTCCGGATTCGGAGAAACAACTGTCGGGAAGTTTCCATCCTGAACATCCTGCTCCGTTACATGGATAACATCATCAAAGCCCCACATCTTGAGAGAATCAAACATGAGACGGCTACCTGTTCCGTGAATAGGAGTATAAACGATTTTCATATCATGATGCTTCTTGTTGTTCTCCGGATTCAGAGAAAGCGTCTTGATATCGGCAAGGAATTGGTCGTCGATATCCTTTCCTATCATCTGGATAAGATCCGGGTTGGCATCAAATTTTATCTGATCGACCGAAGTAATGGCATTCACATATTCGATCGTCTTCACATCATGCGGAGAGATCATCTGAGCGCCATCGCTCCAGTAAGCCTTATAACCGTTGTATTCTTTAGGATTATGGCTGGCAGTAACCATCACACCGCTTACGCAACCTAATTTGCGGATAGCGTATGAAACCTCCGGTGTCGGGCACGGACCATCAAACAGATAAACTTTGATTCCGTTAGCCGAGAAAATATCTGCGGTAAGTTCAGCAAACTTTCTCGAGTTGTTACGAACATCATGTCCTACGGCGACACTGATTTCAGGCTCCTCCTTGAAACAATCTTTAAGATAGTTAGCCAGACCCTGAGTGGCGGCGCCGACTGTATAGCGGTTCATTTTATTGGTTCCTGCGCCCATAATACCGCGCAGACCTCCTGTTCCAAACTCAAGATCCTTATAGAAAGCTTCGATAAGTTCTGTCTTATCATCTGCATCAAGCATACGCTTTACTTCAACACGGGTTTCCTCATCGTAAGCCGGACCGATCCATTTCTGAGCTTTTTCGGTCACACTTCTCAACAATTCGTCGTTACTCATATCTTTATAGGGTTATTTATTTGTAATTTCCTTTAACTTTTTTGCAGCAAGAGTCAGGCTAAAGCTTTTTCCTGCTACATTCATAACAATTGTAAGCTGCAAAAATATTAATTTTACACAAAATTTTATATAATCAACGCTGAAAAAAATAAAAACGACATGAAACAGTCCTGGCGGCCCGGCACGATGATTTATCCTCTCCCGGCAGTGCTTGTAACCTGCGGGGCCACTCCCGAAGAATGGAATATGCTTACCGTAGCCTGGACCGGAACAATTTGTTCCGATCCCGCTTTATGTTATATTTCCGTACGCCCGGAAAGAGCCTCCTATCCATTGATCGTAAAAAATATGGAATTTACAATCAATCTGACCACGAAAGAGATGGTACGGGCCACCGACTGGTGCGGGGTGCGGTCAGGACGCGACTATAATAAATGGAAAGAAACCGGACTGACGCCGTTACCGGGAGAAAAAGTGGCTTCGCCGACCATTCAGCAATCGCCGCTGAGCATTGAGTGCAGGGTAAAAAAAATCATGCGTCTCGGCACACACGACATGTTTATTGCCGAAGTGCTTAACGTTCGGGCGGATGAACGCTACATAGATCCGCAAACGGGACGTTTCTCACTTGAATCGGCATCATTGATTGCCTATTCCCACGGTCAATACCACGAACTCGGCCCGATCCTCGGCAATTTCGGCTTTTCCGTCCGCAAAAAATAAGTGTCGGCTTATGATAACGGGCCATCTGCGGCGTTGCTTTCAGATTCGTTTTCGGTCACAACCGAAAGGTTGCTCCCTCAACTCATCTGAAAGCGCCTTGCATCTGACACCGTTCTGACAAGCCGACAGCTACGCAGGATAATTGATACGCAGGAAATACGCCCCACAGCTATGCAAAAATGACAGCTACGCGGGGATAAAGTTATGATGGCGGGACATTAAGATTCTCGGATTACTGCGTAGCCGTCGGAAACCTTGCCCTGCGTAGCCGTCGGCTTGTCAGAACGGCGTCAGATGTGGTGCCGTTGAGGCCGAGGAGGAGGGAGCAACCTTTCGGTTGTGACCGATGCCGAGTGCCGCTAACGGTGCCGCAGATGGCCCGTTATCACAAGCCGACTGTCACAAGCCGACTTTGATATCTTTGATATTAACAAGATTATTTACAATAGCATAAATCGTCAGCCCTGTGGCGCTATGAATATCCAGTTTTCTGGCGATATTCCTCCTATGTGTGATTACGGTATGTGGCGATAGAAAAAGACGGTCGGCTATTTCCTTATTTGTCAATCCCGTAACCACAAGCGAAACAATCTCTTTCTCACGCTGCGAAAGAGGTTCTTTTCCCGCTAAAGGGCTATCATCATCTCCTACCATCCGACGCAATTTATCCACAATTGTATCAATATCATCCACAACCGAGATAACTTCATCATAGAGACTTCTGGAAAGTTTATCCATGTGTCCTGTAGCTATAGCCACAATCTTTATCTCAGGCACCATAGCGCGGATCGGCTCCGGATTAAAAACACCCCCGAATGCAGGATTGGCAATCAGTATATTGGGCTTTTCAAAGCGAAGACATTCCTCAAGCTCATCCGGATTACTGATTTCAGTGACATGGGCCGGACACCCCGGTAATTTTCTAACAGTATGCAGAAGACCGACAGCGATAATCGGAGAACTCTCTGCAATAACGATATCAAGCTTCGACTCCATTACCACTTTTTTCAAGTCTTAAAATTTCCGGAACAAGAAGATGGTCCTCAACCAGACAATGATTTTCAAGATCGCGTTCACAACGGTAGATACTGTCGAGGGCATCATTTAGCAGATTGGCGTCCGCATCTTCAGGGCAATACTTTATTATCAGATTTTTCAGTTCTCCGAGCTTTGAAGCCACCTGTTCATGATGTTCGCTGTAGGTAGAGATATGAAAACCTTTCGGCACACGCCCCTCAAGAAGAGCATCGACATAACGGAACACCTGTTGCTCCTCATATTCCATGTGCATGCGCAGCTCATTGAAATATTCATCAAAAAACTTAAGCATAAGAAAAGAGACATCGGTGGTCCGAAGTTTTATACCGTCAAGCAATTTCCTTCTGATCCGGGGAAGACAATATTCAAGAAAATAAATATGCGACTGCTTCAGATAATGGAGCAAGGATGCGACCGACACCGGGTGACGACGGTCGTAAGTTGAAAAACCATCCATCACAAAATTCACAACCGCCAGAAAGGTGTTGCAATCGACCCCCCTTCTCTCGCATACCTCCTTTACTGTTGCCTCTCCGAAACCCATTCTTATCCCGAAACGGGTCATCACCCGGATCAGGTCGTGGTTTTCCGCCAATAGACGCTCCATTCTGTCATCAGGAGTGAATTGTCTGTTCTTATCCATAAGTTTTGTCGTTTCAACTATGCGTTGCGAGGAGACATCACTGATATCTCCTGCGCACGGACTCTACTAAAAATAACTAATTTATGGCTACCGGCACAACCGGCTAAAATTTTGCTCATCGCCGTATGTCTTTATAACGACATACCCTTTTTGTATTACGTTTGCAAAATTAATATCCTTTTCACTCCCCCGCAATCCCTCTTTTTAGGTATTTTTTCAGCAACATTCCGTCAAAAATCGTAATTGCCCGATAATGGTGCCTTATCTTTTGCAAAAAAATTATAAATTTGCAGTGTGTCGCATAGTATGGCGACGGCAACCTTTTTCAGTTTATGAAAGAAACAGACAATCAATTTGAAGATACGGCGCTTCTTGAGCGTGCTCGAAAAAAAGCAAAAAGAAATATGTTTGTCGTGAAATGGCTGTGGATCACGTTCCTCGGTCTGGGCTTTACGATATTTTTCTTTCTGCTTCTGATATATAACGGCGTAATCGGCTATATGCCCCCTATCGAAGAGCTTGAAGACCCCCACGACAAACTCGCCTCTCTCGTTTATGCCTCCGACGGCAAGACAGAAATGGGCCGATATTTCTTCGGAGCCGGCAATCGCGTATATACCGACTATAAAGCCGTTTCTCCCTGGGTAATCAATGCTCTTATCGCCACCGAAGATGCCCGATTTAAAGAGCATTCCGGAATCGACTTCAAAGCTCTTGGCCGAACAGCGGTAAAAACCGTAATGATGGGCGACAAATCATCGGGAGGTGCCTCTACCATTACTCAGCAGTTGGCAAAACAGCTCTATTCACGCCCTTCTTCCAATATGTTCAAACGTGCAATCCAAAAACCGATTGAATGGATGATTGCCGTGAAACTCGAACGCTTCTATACCAAGGATGAGATCATAAACATGTATCTCAACCGGTTTGATTTTCTAAATAATGCCGTAGGTATCAAAACTGCGGCAAACGTCTACTTCGGGAAGGAACCGGCAGATCTCAAGGCGGAAGAAGCGGCAATGCTTATCGGAATGCTTAAAAATCCCTCCTATTATAATCCCCTGAGACATGAGGAACGCACTCGCGACCGGCGAAACACCGTGCTCGACCAGATGGTTAAAGCCGGTTTCCTCTCAGTTGAGGAAGCAGATTCCCTCAAGCAACTACCCCTCACTCTCGACTATCACCGCGTAGACCATAAGGAGGGCGACGCCCCTTATCTCCGCGAAGAGATCAGGCGTCTGATGACTGCTAAAAAACCGGAACGTCCCAAACGCTCCGATTATAAAAGCCTCGTAGCTTATCATATTGCCCTCGGTAATTATAACACCGACTCAACTCAATGGGAAGAAAATCCACTCTACGGATGGATCCTTAAGAATCCCAAACCTGATGGTTCTTACTATGATCTCTATACCGATGGACTACGCATCTATACCTCAATCGACCTTAAGATGCAGAAATATGCGGAAGAGGCCGTAAATCAGCATCTCGGTGGATATCTCCAACCGGCTTTTGAGAATGAGAAAAGAGGTTCTCAGACCGGCCCTTACACCTCAAATCCGGCTGAATTGAGCTACAGCGGTGTGCAACGCCTGATTAAGAATGCAATACGGCAGACCGAACGCTACCGACTTATGAAAGAGGCCGGATATTCACAAGAAGAGATCGACAAGGCTTTCCATACCCCTTATCCTATGGATGTCTTCTCGTACGTCAAGGAGACAAAAACAGATAAAGGAAAATCTGAAACAAAAATTGTGCCGGGCACTAAAACCGTTACAATGTCTCCCTACGATTCACTCCTCTATATGAAATCTATTCTGCGAACGGGCGTGATGAGCATGGATCCCGTCACAGGTTATGTCAAAGCCTACGTTGGCGGACCGGATTTCACACATTTCCAATACGACATGGTGTCGCGCGGAAAACGTCAGATCGGTTCTACGGCAAAGCCTTTTCTATATACTCTTGCTATGGAACAGGATTTCACCCCTTGCTCACGACTTTCAAACACACAGCCTGTTTTTGGAAACTGGGCACCCCGAAATTCAAGTCATGCACGAGTAGGAGAAGACGTTGATTTGCGCTGGGCACTCACCAACTCAAACAACTGGATTTCTGCACGCCTTGTCCATGCTCTTACAGCCGTGGCACTCGCCAATAAAATGAGGATGTTCGGTATCACCGGTTATATCGAGCCGAACCTCACATTATGTCTTGGAACGGTCGATGTTTCCGTTGGCCAGATGGTTGCATCATATACAACTTTTGCCAATCGCGGCATTCGCGTAGATCCGGTCTTTGTGACACGCATCGAAGACAATCAGGGCAATCTCATATATTCCGCCGTGCCTCACCGCACGGAAGTTACCAGCGAGGACGCTTATAATAAGATTGTCTCAATCCTTCTCAACGTTGTCGATAGCGGAACAGGTGCCAGTCTTCGCTCTCGCTACGGCATTTCGGCGCAGATGGGTGGAAAGACCGGTACAACCAACTCCAACTCCGACTCCTGGTTCATGGGCTTCACCCCCGATCTCGTCACTGGTGTATGGGTCGGAGGCGAGGAACGTTACATCCACTTCAACTCTATGGCTTTCGGTCAGGGTGCTCGTGCCGCTCTTCCTATCTACGGTCTTTATATGCAAAAAGTCTATGCCGACAAATCTCTTCCATATAGTCAGGATAAAAAATTTGAGTTCCCGGCCGACTTCAATCCATGCGAAGGAGAAATTATGGAGCACGTTGAAACACCGGTTGCAACCGAAGAGGTGGAAGGTATATTCGACTAATGATAATTTTTTGACATTTTGTAAGCAAAATATTTTGTTGGTATAAGGAATATTTATATATTAGCGACATTAATTAACCTTGTAGCCGAATCGGGCTGCCGTTTGTAAAGATATCGCAATATATTCCAAACGCCGCTGCCGGGATCTTCTACAGTTAGAAAATTGATTTTTATGGCAAAGATACTTAAAATCAGAGACCTTACTCTTCGCGACGGACAGCAGTCACTGTTCGCGACCCGTATGAAGCAGGCTAACATCGACCGTTTGCTTCCGCTCTACCGCGACGCCAAATTCTATATTATGGAAGTTTGGGGTGGTGCCGTGCCCGATTCTGTGATGAGATATCTCGGTGAAAGCCCCTGGGATCGCCTTCGTGCCTGCTCAAAGGAGATGAAAGGTATTTCCCTGCTCTCCGCTCTTTCCCGCGGACGTAACCTTTTCGGATATGTGCCCTATCCCGACTATGTGCTCGAAGGTTTCTACAAGGAAGCTATCGACAACGGGCTGAATGTAATGCGTATTTTCGATGCTCTTAACGATATCGATAATATACGTGAATCCGTGAGAATGATCAATCAGCTCGGCGGAATCGCCGATACGGCTGTGTGCTATACGGTCGATCCGAAAGATGAGCCCAAACCTGCACCCAAGAAGAAAGGTTTCTTCGCTCGCCTCTTCGGTTCTGAGGAAGAGCCGGCGGCTCCCGAAAAGATCTTTACCGACGAATACTTTGTAAATAAAGCCAAAGAGATGGAAGCGCTCGGCGCAAAGATGGTGACTCTGAAAGATATGGCCGGACTCGTTAATCCCGCCCGTATCTTCACCCTCATGCCGAAACTGAAACAGGCTCTTTCCGTGCCGGTGGATTTCCACACTCATTGCACTCCCGGATATGGTCTTGCCGCTGTCCTCACAGCTATTATTAAAGGTGTAGACATCGTTGATACCAACATCTGGTGGTTCGGCGGAGGCTCCGCTGCTCCGGCTATCGAGCTCGTATGGATTTTCTGTAACAAACTCGGAATCGAGATCGAGGCTAATATGGATGCTGTTGCCAAGATCCGTAAAGAACTGCGCGATGCTCGCGCCGCTCTTGCCGACTTCGACCTCAACAAAGACAAATGGCCTAACGATTTCGACGAATATTATAAGAATATGCCCGCTGAAATCGATGCTGAATTTGATCGTGCAATCGCTGCCGCATCTGAAAACCGTGAAGAAGAGCTTCTTGACGCTTGCCATAAGATCGAAGCTTACTTCGGCTTCCCCAAACCAAATGAACTTGTCAAGAATGCCGAAGTTCCGGGCGGTATGTATTCGAATATGGTTGCCAACCTCCGCGCTCTCAAAGCTGAGGATGTGCTCGACGAGGCTATGGCCCTTATCCCGAAAGTTCGCCGCGATGCAGGTCTTGTGCCACTCGTCACTCCCACCAGCCAGATCGTTGGCTCGCAGGCTGTGGCTGTCGCTCTCGACCGTCGCAAAGGTGTGCCTGATTATACTAACAAGAACAATCAGTTCATCGCCCTTGTCAAAGGTGAATACGGTAAGACTCCCGTACCTGTTGATCCTTCTTTCCGTGAGAAAATCACAGGTTCACCCGACGAGAAACCTTACGACACATCGACATTCCGTGAGCCGGCTAATCCCGAACTTCCCGAATATGGGGGCGTGAAACTCGCGCAGAACAATGAAGAGTTCCTCCTCCTCGAACTCCTTCCTGCCGTTGCCAACACTTTCCTCCGCAACAAGCGTAAAGCTGAATTCGAGGCTTCAAAGGCTTCTGCTCCCGCCGACAAACCGGCAGAAAAGAAAGTTGAGGCTGCCGCTTCCGACAAGGTGACAGGCCCGGTATTCCGTGCTCCTATGGGTGGAACCGTTATCGAGATCTGCGTTAAGCCCGGTCAGAAGATTAAATCCGGCGATCTGCTGATGGTATACGAAGCAATGAAAATGGAAAATGACCTTGCCAGCGATATGGAAGGCGTTGTTAAGCGCATACTCGTTGGAGAAGGCGACGTGATGTCTACCAACCAGCCGATCATCGAATTCGAATAATCCGTCAGTTCCCGGAATTCCAGGAACCTATATATCATTACCCCCGGATCTGCTACTCACTTCGGTCGAGAAATCAGATTCGGGGGTAATGTCGTGTTTAAGGCAGCGAATATTTTATGATTTGCTGCCTGAACCTTCTTTTTTATGAAACGGCACCTTACGCAACAAATCCGGCCACTTGTTTGTTAAGTAAGTGTTGCAAATTAAGCAACATTTACTTACACTTAAGTAAGTGTTCGAAATTAATTTATACTATATGCCACTTTATTTTTGAGATAATTTCTTTGCGGAACGAAGGAAAATATATTCATATTTGACTGAGTGACAATAAGAAATTAGCCAAAAAGAAAAGGGCAGAGAGTATAAAAGATAACATTATTGCTTACTATCGTTTAATTTTGAATACTTACTTATAAACTTAACCCCACTTCCGGACTATGAAAAAAATCCTTTTGCTTATCCTGCTCTGCGTGGCTCTCGGAGCAACTGCAGAGTGGCATTTCCCTGAAAAATATACAGGGCCCGTCACACCGACAACCGATTTGTCATGGCATCCCGACATCCTGCCCGGATATGAAGCCCGATATGTTAATCAGGGTGAGGCGTTCGATGGACCGTGTCGGTCGACTATCATCCGTAAGAAAGCTGCCAAACCTTCTCGCAAGGCATATCTATACGTGCATGGTTTCAACGACTATTTCTTCCAGAAAGAGATGGGCGACAGGTTTGTCGATTCGGGATATAACTTCTATGCTGTAGACCTCCGCAGATACGGACGTAGCTGGGAACCTTGGCAATATCCGTTTAACGTTCGGAAACAGTCGGAATATTTCAACGACATTGACTCGGCTCTTGCACAGATCCGCCGAGATGGGAATGTGGATATTACCCTATCCGGTCATTCCACCGGTGGACTAACCGTGCTCTACATGGCTGCAATGCGTGGTGCAAGACTTGGAGCCAACCGCGTCGTCACCGATAGTCCCTTTATCGAATGGAATTTCTCACCCATGATGAGAAATGTGGCCGCTCCCCTCATCCAGTTCCTGAGTAAATTCACCAAAAACAGTAAGATCAAACAAGGTCATTGCGATGGCTATGCCTATAGTTTGCTCAAAGAATATCACGGTGAATGGGAATACAACACGGATTGGAAAATGGTCTATTCCCCTCCCGTCACTTTCAGTTGGGTCGGTGCCATAAACAGCGCTCAGTCTGAACTCATGAAGAAAAGGGAGCATATCACGGTTCCGATCCTCGTGATGCATAGCTCACGCAAGATCGATGGATGCAACTGGACACCGGAATTCCAGACCGGCGATGCCGTTCTCGACCCGGCAATGATCCAGAAAAGAGGCGAGAAACTTGGTTCTCGACGTATGGTTTGCACCATCGACAGCGGTCTGCACGACCTTATTCTCAGCCGGAAGGATGTCAGAGATGCCGCTTACGACACAATTTTTCGCTTTATACGTAATTTTCAATAGATACTTCACTCCAATTTTTTGGCAAGTAAGGCCCCGTCATAAAAAATGGGGCCTTAGTATTGAAAATTAATCGAAAGAAATGTTTTAAGGCAGCGAATCATAAAATATTTGCTGCCTAAGAAATCTAAAACAAAAAATTCGTACTTTTATTTGTTTTTTAATCTGCAACACTTATTTATTTAAAAAATTTATACTAACTTTGCAGGGCAAGGCAAAAGGTTCCACTTGCCTTCCATAATAATCCAATTAAATTATAATAGGCGGAAAGGTTTTCAACACCTTGTTCATGCCGCTTCGGTCTGCCTGATTGATAGAGAGAGGCAGCCTTCAGATTAATCCCTATTAAAATTAAATTTTAACCCGGCAGCATTATGTTATAGCCGTGGAAACAGAGTAAGGAAAGAAGGCCTGACTTACCCACTGTTCCGGATTGCTGCAAAAAAATGTGATATGTATAGTCTTGACGAGCTAATGTCGATGGAAGAGGGTAAACTGCGTGAGCTTGCCGATTCCATGGGAATGAAAAAGGTCGCTTCTGCCGATCGTGAAGAGATGGCATATTATGTGATCGACAACGAATCAGAGGCCACTGCCAAGAAAGCCGTGGCGAAAGGCCCTAAGAAAAAGGTCGATAAAGAGAAAAAAACTAAAACGCGCGCAGCTTCCAAAGAGATTGAAGAAACTGCTGTTCAACCCACTCTCTTCTCTGCTGAAGAAGCGACAACGTCTGCGCCTGAAACGCCCGCACCTAAAAAACGGGGAAGAAAACCGAAAAATGCCCTCCCCGAAACTCCTTCCGAAAAGGCAGTTACGGAAGTGACGGAGGCCCCGGTGCCTGCATTGGCATCGACTGATGATTCCACTGCAATCGCCGATGAACCTGTTAAACCGATAACAAAAGAAAAATCGGCGAAACGCGGTCGCCGTCCTAAAACGTCTTCTTCCGAAACTCCAGCCACCGAAGCTGCAAAGCCCGCAAATGAAGTGAGCAACATAAGTGAATCTTCAGCTCAGGGAGTTGCTTCAGAAATGCTTCCTGCAGTTCCTGAGGTAAAGCCAGAGCCGACTGATGAGGAAACCAACCGGCCTATGCCCGCAGAGAAAGAAGCGACGATGCCAAAACCGGTGGCAAAACCCTCTCTCGGCTCTTTCTTCGGAGGTGCGAAAGGAAAAACGTTTGTTCCCCGTTCTCAACGCGAAATTGAGGAAGCTGCTATTGCAGCGGCCGTTGCCCCAATCATAATTGCAGAACCCTCCGCTGCTAAAACTCTTTCAAACAAACAGGCTAAACAGCTTACGAAAAAACAGCGTCAGCAGCAACGTCAGCTACAGAAACAGAATGCTCAGGCACAACGTGAACCTGAGACAAGCTTCGACTTCAAAGGAATCCTGACCACTATAGGCGTTCTTGAAGTTATGCCCGACGGCTACGGATTCCTGCGTTCAAGCGATTACAATTACCTCGGCAGTCCCGATGACGTTTACGTCTCGCAAGGTCAGATAAAGGAATACGGCATGAAGACGGGTGACGTGGTAGAAGGAGGCATCCGTCCCCCGCGTCAGGGAGAGAAATACTTCCCGCTTTGTCATGTAGAGAAAATAAACGGCCTCCAACCGGAAACAGTGCGCGACCGGGTTCCTTTCGAGCATCTTGTTCCTTTATTCCCTGATGAGAAATTCAACCTCACCAAAGGACGCTCAAACAATATCTCCACACGAGTTGTAGATATGTTCGCACCTATCGGTAAAGGCCAGAGAGCCCTCATTGTGGCTCCTCCAAAAACGGGTAAGACAATCCTTCTAAAGGATATAGCTAACGCGATAGCTGAAAATCATCCCGACACCTACATCATTATGCTGCTCATTGACGAGCGGCCGGAAGAGGTGACCGACATGGCCAGAAGTGTGAATGCCGAAGTTATAGCCTCCACTTTCGACGAACCGGCCGAACGTCATGTAAAGATTGCCGGAATTGTCCTTGAAAAGGCAAAACGCCTTGTAGAGTGCGGACACGATGTCGTTATCATGCTCGACTCCATCACACGTCTGGCCCGGGCATACAACACTGTTTCGCCCGCTTCCGGTAAGATCCTGTCCGGTGGTGTCGATGCAAATGCACTCCAGCGGCCTAAACGATTCTTCGGTGCGGCACGTAATATTGAAAACGGAGGCTCGCTTACCATCATCGCAACCGCCCTCACCGAGACATCCTCCAAGATGGATGAAGTGATCTTTGAAGAATTCAAAGGCACCGGCAACATGGAGTTGCAACTTGACCGCAAGCTATCCAACAAACGTATCTTCCCGGCCGTCGATATCATTGCTTCTTCCACACGTCGCGATGATCTTCTGCTCAGCGAGGAAGTTCTCAATAGAATGTGGGTACTCCGCAACTATCTTGCCGATATGAATTCGCTCGAAGCTATGGAATTCATGAAAAAGCGAATGGAGATGACGCGCACCAACGAGGAACTCCTCGTCACCATGGACAAATAAATCCCCCTAAGCTTCTTCCATTATTTAATATGAACAGCTTTGGAAACAAAATAAGGCTCACTACTTTCGGAGAAAGTCACGGGCCCGCTATGGGAGGCATCCTCGACGGGATGCCTCCGCGCTTTCAGATAGATTTTGAGGCGGTAAGAAAACAGCTTTCAAGAAGAGCTCCCGGGTCGGGCCAACCCGGTGTCTCGGCACGTCAAGAACCCGATGAACCGGAATTTCTTTCAGGACTTTCTGCCGACGGATTGACCCTCGGCAGCCCGATAGCCTTCATAGTACGTAATCGCGATGCACGCCCCTCCGACTATAACGATTATCAAGGAAAATTCCGGCCCAACCACGCTGATTTCACATATTATAAAAAATACGGCATTCATGATTTCCGTGGCGGAGGTCGCGCCAGCGCACGCGAAACCGTTTCATGGGTGATTGCAGGCTCTATCTGCCGGCAATGGCTCGAAAAAGAATTCGGCATAACATTCCGTGCAATCTCGGTAGAGACCAATAGCATTCAGGAAGCTCTCGAACGTGGCGACTCAACGGGAGGAATTGTCTCATGCGCCATAACCGGTCTGCCCATTGGTGTCGGCGAACCGGTATTTGACAAGCTACACGCCCGCCTCGCTGCAGCCATGATGAGTATAAATGCCGCTAAAGCTTTTGAATATGGCGACGGAGCCTTAGCTGCCTCATCATTCGGTAGTGAACAGGCCGATATCCCTGTTCCCGACGGAAAAGGCGGAATCACGTTTGCATCCAATCATTCCGGAGGAATACAGGGTGGCATCTCCAATGGTATGCCGGTAATCTTCTCCGTATATTTCAAACCCGCGCCTACTATCATGCAACCACAGGCAAGCATGAATACAGCCGGCGAAAAAGTCACGATCTATCCACGCGGCCGTCATGATGCATGTGTCGCCCTACGGGCTCTTCCCGTCGTGGAAGCCATGGCTGCTTTAACCATCGCCGATCTACTCCGATAAGCATCAAACAATGTGAAAACGTATTCCGATTATCTTAACTCGTTTTTTCCCGGAGCCAAGGTTCAGAAGATCTCGGTCAATGCCGGCTTCTCCTGTCCCAACCGCGATGGCACAATCGGAACCGGAGGATGTATATACTGCGATAACACCTCCTTCACTCCCGGTTATTGTTTCTCAAACGATGGTATAGTCGAACAACTTGAGGCCGGGAAACGTTTTTTCAGCAGGAAATATCCCAATATGAAGTATCTGGCGTATTTCCAGTCATTTACCAACACATTCGGCAGATCTTTGCAGGAACTGGAAGAAATTTACCATGCAGCTCTGGCAGTTGATGATGTGGTGGGAATAATCATTGGTACGCGTCCCGACACTCTCCCTGAAGATATTGTCGATATGCTTAAACGTATCGCACGGAAAACGGTTGTGTTCGTTGAATTGGGAGCGGAGACATCATTCGATACCACCCTCTCTCTAATCAACCGCAATCATACGTGGAAGCAGACAGTTGATGCCGTCCTCCGTCTGAACGCGGCCGGACTCCACACCGGTCTTCATCTGATTGCCGGGCTCCCGGGCGAAACGCCTGAGATGACGCTAAAAACCGTGGAACGCGCCTGTCGCCTCCCTATAGAGACCTTGAAAATTCATCATTTGCAAGTGCTCGAAGGGACTTCCCTTAAACGACTTGCGGAAGAGGGAAAAATTGAAATTCCACATTTTACGCTCGAAGAATATATTGATTTATGCGTTAAAATCGTTAAAATAGTGCCGCATCATATTGTTATCGAGCGTTTCCTTGCCTCTTCCCCTCCGAATAAGGTGATAGCCCCCAAATGGGGACTAAAGAACTATGAATTCATGAACCTCCTTCGCCAAAAACTAAAGAAAGTTAATTCGCATGAATGAGTAATGAAGAAAGATGAAGGAAGGAATAATGATGAAGAAATAAGGAAGAAATAGGAAGGAATAGAAAGGAATAGGAAGGAATAATAAGGAAGTGTGCCTTTTTTTGTTCCTGTGTGAGGACGAAAGTCCGAAGCCCCCGAAGCCTATCCCTCCCCAAAAAAACAATAAAAATTAATTCAAAAAAAATAGAAAATGAATAAGAAATTAGCTGCTTTTAGCATCGCATTGTTAGCCTCGCTGACGGCTAACGCCGATATTACCGTAAAATTCGGCGATCAGAAACCGGCTGAACAAAGTCTTGATGTGTCGCACATGCTCATCGCCGACCAAGTAAAACCTCGTGCCCAACGCCCTCAGCCTGCAACGGAGAAAATCATGATCACAGACGGCCTGATGAAATTCGAAGCAGATCCAAACGGACCGGCACAATACATGATCCCCGTTATCGATCGACAGGCAATCTCATTCTTTACAGAACCGGGCAATAATCTTGTGATTGATGTTACAAGCATCTCTCCCCTCGAATATACCGTCAAAGGCTCACAACTCATGGAGGATATCACCATGCTTGATGAGAAAGAATATCAGCTCACCGAAAAATATAAAACACTAACAGCCACAGAACCCATTGATGAGGCAGCCGTTGAAGATATCTCCAGACAATATGAAGACCTCTTCATCAACTTCATCAAGGAAAATCCCGGTAAGCCGGCCTCTCTCTACGCTCTTCTGAATCTTGACGGAGAAACCTTTATCGAACAATTCAATGCTCTTCCTGCCGGGATGACTTCCTCCCCTCTCTATCCCCTTGTTGCCGCACAGAAAGACTACGTGGAGAAAAGCATCGAAGCAGACAAAAAACGCTCGGCACTTGAAAACATTGAAGCTCCACAGATCACTCTCAAGAACCTTGAGGGCAAAGAAGTGAGCCTTTCCGACTTCCGTGGCAAATGGGTGGTTATCGACTTCTGGGGCTCCTGGTGCGGATGGTGTATCAAAGGCTTCCCCAAACTTAAGGAAGCATACGCACAATATGCCGGTAAGATGGAAGTGTTCGGTGTAGACTGCAACGACAGCGAAGAAGCATGGCGAGCAGCCGTAAAGAAATATGAGCTCCCGTGGGTAAACGTCTATAACCCCGCTGCCACAGCTCAAACCATCCTGGATGCCTACGGCGTAACAGGATTCCCGACAAAGATAATCGTCTCTCCCGAAGGAAAGATTGCCAATGTGACAGTCGGAGAAGATCCCAACTTCTTCACCATTCTTGCAAAACTCATAGCAGGAAAGTGAGAAAATCTTGTGTATAAGAAAAAAATTTATTAATTTTGCAGGCCATTTGGTGGGATCGCGACCTGCCAAGAACTAAATAAATTGTTAAACTGCAGTATTAAATCGAAATGAAAAAAGACATTCATCCCAAAGAATACCGTGAGGTAGTGTTCAAAGATATGTCGAACGATGAAGTATTCATCACTCGTTCTACAGTGGCATCACGTGAGACAATCGAAATCGATGGCAAGGAATATCCTCTTGTAAAGCTTGAGATCACCAGCTCCTCACACCCCTTCTTCACCGGTAAGCAGAAACTCGTCGACACCGCAGGACGTGTTGATAAATTCCGCAGCCGCTACGGCAACCGCAGCAAGAAGTAATCATGGGATTTATCCTAAAAAAACTGCGATCCGATCGGGTCGCAGTTTTTTTATACTCCAATTAGAAAGATTGGAATAACCGGAATAACCGGAATAATCGGAATAATCGGAAGCATCGGAGGAATTGAAGGAATCGGATTGGGAGAGGATTGGGAGAGAATTGGGGAAAAAAGCTTCGGAGAAGCGAATCAATTGTATCCCCGCATCAATGCGAGCGCAGTGAAGCATTGGTGTGGGGTGATATCAGAGAATAGGAATAAGCTTCGGAGAAGCGTGACAGTAATTATTGGCTCGCATCTTCGAAGCTGTTGTCTGGTTGTTGGCTTGAAACCCCACACCGATATTCATACGCTATGCGTCTTCATATCGATGCGGGGTTACAATTGTTACGCTTCTCCGAAGCTGCCTCTGACACTCCCATTTACTAGCTCCGAGATGATTAGGGAAAAAGCTTCGGTTTGCTTCCCGTCTCTGAGTGATTCTCATATACATTAGGGAGGCTGCCTCAAACATGCGTTTGATACAGCCTCCCTGAATGATTTGTATAATTGTCAAAATGTCATTTTGACGAGCTGACAATTATTTTATTTGCGGATAAGTACTTTAGATGCTTTCCCCCCTGCAACTTTCACGTATACACCGGGAAGGAGTTTACCATTAACCTTAACACCGTCGATTGTATAGTAAGCAGCCTCACCTGCGGCAGCCTCGATCTCTGCAACAGCAGTAGAATCCTTGTCGCTGATCATAACCAGAGAAGGTTGCATAAAGCTGAGCCACTGGTTTCCGGAAGCATCTGCACTAATGGTGAATATCACCTCAGTATCATCCTCGGTAACAACGAAGTCGATCATATCGATATCCCAACCATTTCCAAATACGCTGCCCTGATTGCCGATATGAGTAGGCTCGATAGAGAGTTCGCCATCTTCCGTAGCCTCAACGCTTGTTCCTGAAACAGAGAGGGTGTAGTCGGCAATATCTACGCTACCGCGAGCAAAGATAGCATAACGGTAAGTGCCTTTCTTAAGAGTGGCGGTCTGCGTGGCTACGCATCCTGACTGATTATATTTGTCATAATAGTCTCCGGAGTATACTTCACCATTTGCGAAAGTCGGGCCTTGACCATGATTAGTACCGATATCTGTCAGTTCAAAGTCAGAGAGAGTCTGGGCAACAGCATCCTCAACACCGCCGGCAACAGCAGCGCTTTCAACAGCGGCACGCCAAGCGTTGGTGAGAGAAGTAACCTTAGCTTTGGCAGCTTCACCTGTTGAGGGAGTCACCATCATGTCGCTGCTGAGCGCATTCATCGTTTCCTCAGAAGCGAGTTCGAGTTTACCCGTTGAGATATATTGTGTGATGGCAGTGCGCACGGCGTCATACTCCTTATAAGAAGGATAAGCAGCCTGGAAAGCCTGATAACCTTCTAAAAGGCCAATATACGCAGCCTTATAGTCGTCACCCTCATAATAGAGCCACTCGTAGATAGCGTTCAGCTCATCGTAATCACCACCTTCAAAGCCCTCTTCCATAAGGGTAGTGAAGTAAGCCTCAACCTCAGTCTGGAGATCTGTGAAGAGAGTCTGGTAATCGATATCAGCCTCGCCATCGTTTACGAGAACGAAATTGGCGGCACGTGTAATAACATTACCACCGGTATTAGTATAAGAAAAGAGAATATAATATTCGCCGCCAACCGCGATAGAGAGTTCATAATCCACTTTCAGAGGATCAGTCCAGAGAACGGTGGAAGGATAGTTAGACACGTCAAAGCTCTCCATGTTGGGGAGATTCTGAGGATCTGTAACAGTTGCGATGTTGGTTGTATAACCGATAAGCAGAGAATTCTCCTTGCCGTCGTTGGTGGTTGCATCACAAGTGAGTTTATACTTGAATCCTGCTTCAAGTTCTACTTTGTAAGCATAAACCCAAGGGCTGTTGTTCCAGTTCCAGCGGAAGAACATCTGTTTGGCATTTCCGGGATCAGCGGCATTGGCGCCCGCTTCGTTACGGAACTGCCAGCCATTTCCATCACCGAAAGATGCAGTTGAGGTATTCCAGGCATACCAGGGGGCAGAAGGAGTTTCATTTCCGTCATGGCCAATGATGGCGCCTTCCATCAGGTTTTCCTGAGCCTGGAGCGACAGAGTGCCGGCTGCCATGAGCACGGCCAAAGAGTAAACAAATTTTCTCATGTCTGTTGTTTTAATTAGTTAATAATATAGGTAGTTTTAGTCTGTTCAGTTAAGAAAGGCTTTTTTTAGCCTAAGAAGCTTATTTAAACAAGGCATTTTATAAAGGCATTTTTCCTTATAAGTCGGCGATCGGGAGATCGCCTTTCCATACCTATGCTTCTCCCATCCACAATTCCTGAGCTTCTCCTATCCACAATCCCTGTGCTTCTCCTATCCACAATCCCTGTGCTTCTCCTATCCACAATCCCTGTGCTTCTCCTATCCCTCGGAGCGTGGGGGACTATGGGGCGGCGATCTCCTGATCGCCGGAAAAACACAATACCTGTGCTTTTCCCTATCCCTCGGAGTGTGGGGGCTATGGGGCGGCGATCTCCTGATCGCCGGGTATCACCCTCTTTAACATTTTATCAGAGGCTGTGTCAAACGTTCATTTGGCACAGCCTCT
>CAZOPN010000005.1:0-53542 GCA_964581685.1 uncultured Sangeribacter sp.
GCATCATTCCTTCCTCAACTTGAGAAAATCACTCGCCCAAATCCGCCCCAGGGGTACTCAAATTTTTATGAGATGGGCTCTTAGATTTCGGAGTGAAAAGAAAAAAACTTAGAGGCTGTGTCAAAAAAATGAATTTTGAACGCAGCCTCTTGCTATTAGTTTCTATTTACTCTCTTTTCGAGTATAAGTTCAGGATTTTGATTTTTTTGAAGTTGTAGGTTCCGGTTTAGTTTCTTCTTCTATACCTGCCAGAGCATTATCGATCATGATTCGTCCGCAATATTCACAGACGATAACTTTCTTGTGCATCTTTATTTCAAGCTGACGCTGTGGCGGGATTCGGTTGAAGCAACCTCCGCAGGCATTACGCTGAACGGTTACAATTCCCAGGCCATTACGTGCGTTTTTACGGATACGTTTGAAAGCGGCAAGAGTATAGTCGTCGATAAGGGGTTCGAGCTGTTTGGCCTGAGCGCGGATAGCTTCCTCCTGCTCTTTTGTTTCAGAAACGATATCCTCAAGTTCTTTCTTTTTGATCTCAAGGATATGTTCGTTATCTTCCAGCTCCACTTTATCTTTTTCTATTTCCTGAAGTTTCAGCTCCTGTTTTTCCTTAGCTTCACGGATATTTTTCTCGGCAAGTTCGATTTCGAGCGACTCGAATTCCTTTTCCTTTTCAAGAAAAGCATATTCGCGGTTATTGCGGACGTTGTTGATCTGCTCTTCGTATTTAGCAATTTTCTGCTTACGAGCCTCGATTTCGCCGGTTTTCTGACTCACGAGATTCTTGAGCTCGGCAATCTCATCCTTATGTTTCTGGATGCGAGTCTGGAAACGCACAATCTCATCTTCGCGGTCTTTCACCTCATTGGGAAGCTCACCGCGTAAGATTTTGATTCGGTCGATTTCCGAGAGAAGGGTCTGAAGCTGATAAAGAGCTTTGAGACGTTCTTCTACACTGCGTTCTTTTTCTTGTTTTTTATCGTTTGCCATATATGATGGTTTTAGTATTCTTTAAAAGATAATATTAACGGTCTGTTTTTTCAGAGACATTTCACCGGGTTTGTCTCGCATTCCGAGAAATAAGTTACGAAATCAGGAAAATTTTCGCGAATTATACGTGAAAAAATCTCCTTGGAGCATAACTCACTTTCATAATGGCCCACATCGGCAATGATAATATCAAGCCCGAAATTCGTGAAATCATGATATTTTACGTCTCCGGTAACGATGATATCCGCGCCTTTATCAATACTTTCCTTAATAAGGGAAGCACCTGCACCTCCGCAGACAGCAACTTTCTTTACGACAAGCTGCGGCGACTGCGACGAATATCGCAGATCTTTAACTTTAAAGGTTTCCTTGATTCGACGCAGGAATTCAATTTTTGGCGTAGGCTTTATATTTCCGATCACACCGAGACCGGAACGGCCTTCACTGTCGTGTGGCTCAAGCACTTTAATATCGGTGAGGTCAAGGGCATGTGCCATTTCATGGCTTACTCCATCCCATGCTGAATCAAGATTGGTATGGGCAGAATAAATAGCGATATTGTTGCGGATGGCATCAATAACGATACGCTCGATTGCAGTCGCTCCCGTGATTTGTTTAAGACCACGGAATAGCAACGGATGATGCGAGATGATCATATTGCAGCGTCTGTGCAATGCCTCGCGCAATATATCTTCCGTTACATCGAGACATAGCAAAGCGGCGCTAACTTCCATTTCCGGATCTCCCACCTGCAGGCCTGCATTATCATAGTCTTCCTGAAGAGATCTGGGCGCAAACTGCTCAATAGCCCATGCAATATCTTTGACTTTGACCATTAATTAACTTTTCGAAACGTTTATACGTCAGATTGAGGTTATGACTCTCTTATTTCTTCTCTTCCACCACGAGAGCCAGTGAAAGCTCATCAAGTTGAGATTGATCGATAGGAGAAGGCGATTCGTTCATCACATCCCGACCGGAGTTGTTTTTCGGGAAAGCTATCACGTCACGTATAGTGTCGAGGCCGGCGAGAATTGAAACAAATCTGTCGAAACCGAGGGCAAGTCCGCCATGAGGGGGAGCTCCATATTTAAATGCGTTCATAAGGAAGCCAAATTGCTCCTGAGCGCGTTCGGGGGTGAAGCCGAGCAGTTCAAACATCTGATCTTGAAGAGCGGCGTCATGAATACGGATGGAGCCTCCTCCGAGTTCTGTTCCGTTCACCACGATATCGTAAGCTGTTGCGCGAACTTTTCCGGTATCCGTTTTAAGTAAAGGAATATCCTCGGGATTGGGCGATGTGAAGGGATGATGCATCGCATAATATCTTTGTGTTTCCTCATCCCATTCAAAGAGGGGGAAGTCTACAACCCAAAGAGGTGCGAATACATTTTTATCACGCAGCCCAAGACGGTTGCCCATCTCAAGGCGAAGTTCGCACAGTTGTTTGCGGGTTTTCATGGCTTCGCCGGCCATCACAAGCAGAAGGTCGCCTGCCTCGGCACCTGCTTTCTCACCCCATGCGCGAAGCTCATCCTCTGTATAGAATTTACCGACAGAACTCTTTATTGCGCCGTTATCTTCAAACTTAACCCACATCAGGCCTTTGGCTCCGACTTGCGGACGTTTCACAAATTCCGTCAGCTCGTCGATCTGTTTGCGGGAATAAGAAGCACAACCTTTAGCAAGAATGCCCACGGTGAGCTCAGCATCGTCGATCACGGCAAATCCTTTGCCTTTTGCCAAATCCGTTAGGTCTACGAACTCCATACCGAAACGGATGTCAGGTTTGTCGCTACCATAACGTTTCATAGCGTCGTCCCACGTGAGACGAGGGAAAGGCTCAGTGAAATCAATTTCTTTCACATATTTGAAAATATGTTTTACAAGGCCTTCAAACATCTGAATTACATCTTCCTGCTCAACAAAACTCATTTCGCAGTCAATCTGAGTGAATTCCGGTTGGCGGTCAGCCCGAAGGTCTTCATCGCGGAAGCATTTTGCAATCTGGAAATAACGGTCGTAACCGCTTACCATCAGCAACTGCTTAAAGAGCTGCGGACTTTGAGGAAGAGCATAAAACTCTCCGGGATTCATGCGTGAAGGCACCACAAAGTCGCGGGCACCCTCCGGAGTAGACTTCACGAGAATCGGGGTCTCAATTTCAAGGAATCCTTTCGAATCGAGATAACGGCGAATCTCAAAAGCCATTTTGTGTCGTAGTTCAAGATTTCGGCGCACACAGGGACGGCGTAAATCGAGATAACGGTATTTCATACGGAGGTCATCGCCACCGTCAGTCTTGTCCTCGATTGTAAAGGGGGGAATCTCACTCTTGTTCAATACTTCGAGTGAATCAGCGATAACCTCGATATCTCCGGTAGGTATGTTTTTATTTTTGGAACTTCTTTCAGCAACCTTTCCTTTGATTCTGACTACAAACTCACGCCCAAGAGCATTTGCGGCGTCAGTAAGATCTTTGTTGATTTCGTTGTTGAAAACCACTTGAGTGATACCGTATCGGTCGCGGACATCGACAAAAGTCATTCCGCCCATTTTGCGGGTGCGCTGTACCCATCCGGCGAGAGTAACTTCCGAACCTTGATCGGAAAGACGCAATTCGCCGCACGTTTTGTCTCTATACATTCTGAATATGAAATGTTTACCTTGAATATTTCCAACAGTCGGCTTGCTGCAGCAGCCGTAAATGCGGATTAACGCGCAAAGATAGCAAAAAATCCTTATAAATGAAAGACTTTTTAGGCGTTATCTGAATTTTTTTCGGATAACGCCTAATTATGAAGTCTAATAATTACTGTTCTGCTTCTTCGAAGCTGCCAGTCGGATTATACTTATGATTCGCTGTCTATTCTTTGTGTATGAGTATATGTTTTTAGGATTTGATATATGTTTCGAGGGCTGAAAACTTGCCTTTAGGCGATATTTTAAGGTTATTTGCAGAGGCAGGCAGAAGCACGGTCGTGCCCTGAGTGATATTAAGCGATTCGCCGTTGCATTCGAGTGTGGCAGCTCCATCGGTTGCGATGATGATGACGAACGAGTCAATATCCGAATAATCGAGATTCGTTTCCTTATCAATATTTAGAACGGCTGTTGTGAAGAAGGGAGTATCGACCACGTTTACCGGTATATTCTGCTTTACGACATATTCTACGGGTCTGCCGTTATCATCATCGAAATCGATTGCCTCACGCGCAAGTTCGGTGTGAAGTTCTCGTTCATTGCCTTGCTTATCTTTCCGGTGATAATCGTAGATACGATAGGTTGCGTCGGAGGTTTGCTGGATTTCGGCCACAAAGGCTCCTGCGCCGATTGCATGGACTCTTCCTGCCGGTATAAAATAGACATCTCCCGGTTTTATCTCCATGAAATTCAATTCTTTTTCAAATTTTCCGGATTCCACAAGGTTTTCGTAGTCTACTTTGCTCACTTTCTGAATAAACCCATTTGCCAACCTTGCACCTTCTTGTGCGCCTACAACATACCACATCTCAGTCTTGCCGTTCGGCATACCGCGCTTCATCGCCAAAGAATCATCGGGATGGACCTGCACCGACAGATCTTCGCGAGCATCAATAAATTTGATAAGTAAGGGAAACCGATCTCCAAATCTCCGGTAGTTTTCCTTACCCATAAGCTTTTCCCTGTATTTACGTATAAGAGAACCAAGCGTTTCACCCTTATCCACTCCTTCGGCCACTACTGATTCCGAGCCTTCCACTCCGGATAATTCCCAGCTCTCACCTATATTATCCATATCTATGGAAAGATTTTTAAAATCTTTTATTTTATCTCCACCCCAAATGGTAGTCTTTAAAATTGGGTCAAATGTCCACATAATTTATATTACTTTATTATTAATAACATTTTTATATGATAAAAGTCGTCCGTAGGTCTTTAAATACTTAAATTATTTCCGTTTCTTGCCTTAATCTGACCTGATCGTGCTATCCGGCTGTCCGAAAGTGTCCATTTCGGATTTGTTTTGTACGATTACGGACAACTGTCTGTTTTGTTACGTTCTGGTTATAAATCATTTATCTTTTTGGCAAGGATTATGTAAATAAATTTGGCGTAAACGATAAGGATATATTCCGGAGATCGGTACCTTAATAGCGATTTTCTTTTAAACCCGCTCCGGACAAAATCCTGACTGATATAATTTAGACTATATTTAAACTATTTAAAATGAAAAAGTATTTAATTTGTTTGCTTATCTTGCTGGCGGGATGTCAATTGTCAGCGGTTTACGCACGCACAGTAACAGTAAAAGGTAATTTTTGTGACCGGCGAACAACACAGTATCTTCCCGGAGTAAAAGTAAGGATCTTAACTCCCGACTCAACATTTGTGGTCCAGACAATTGCAGATCAACGGGAAATAACGACTAAACACGGAGACTGGACGTATTTAGATACCGGCAAGTTTACGGTAGCGCTCAAGGATTCGCTCTCATCATACATTCTTGAGGGTACGATGGAAGATTATGAACCGATATATTATAACATAGATCTTTCCACTTTGGGTAAAAAAGAGTATGAAATGAAAATTCCACCGCTCTATATGCGCCCGTTGGCTAAAGCCACCACGCTTGACGATTTTGTTGTGAAGGCAACCAAGATAAAGTTTTATCATAAGGGGGATACGATTGTCTATAATGCCGATGCGTTCGACCTGCCGGAGGGGTCCATGCTCGATGCCCTTATCGCCCAGTTGCCCGGTGTGGAAATCAAGGATGGAGGCAAGATTTATGTCAATGGAAAATTCGTGGAGTCAATGTTGCTCAACGGTAAAGATTTTTTCAAGGGAAATCAGCAGGTACTGCGTGATAATTTAGGTGCATATACCGTTAAGAATATCGAGGTTTATGAGAAATATAATGAGTTGAGCCAGCTGATGGGCAAGCAGATAGAAGGTGATTCGGAATTTGTTATGGATATCAAGCTCAAAAAAGATTATATGACCGGCTTTATGGGAAATATTACCGCCGGTTACGGCACCCAAGGCAGGTACACAGGTCGTCTGTTCTCAATGCTCTTCACCAATAATGCAAGTTTTGCAGTATATGGCAACGTTAATAATCTGAATGAGGAATCGAAACCGGGCTCACGTGATGGATATGGTGTCTGGATTGAGCCACAGCCAGGTACGACCAATGTTGCCAACGGTGGCTTCGACTATAGCGTGGAGAGTCCACGAAAAGTTTGGTCGTTAAGTGGGAACGTAAATGCAATTTATACCGATAATTTTTTAACTCAAAATCAGCTTAAGGAAACATTCATTCCCGGTGGGAACAGCTATCAGACCTCTCTCTCCAATAATCGCAAGTATGAGCTTAACCTTTCGACCAGTCATTTATTCCGATATTGGAAAGACCGGTTTTACTGGCGTATAGATCCTGACTTCACTTATAGACGCAGTAATGGCAGAAACAACAATCTGAGCGCGACTTTCAATGAGAATATCCAGGATCGTTACGAGGTAGACAGTAAATTAATAGAAGCCCTTTATAACAGCGATAATCCCGATGACCTTAAGAAGGCAATCGTAAACCGAAACAATTTTATCCGCAACAATCGTGCCAATACATGGAGAGCTCATGTCTATAATGAGACAAGCTGGAAAATCCCGCAGTCGCCTGATGCCGTTACGGTCTGGATTGAAGGGTCGTATGATCGTCAGCATAGTTGGAATCAATCATCGCAATTGCTTGATATGGGATATTATAGTCCCTCCTCGCAACCTAACACTTCTTTGGCTCGCAGGAACACAACCATTAACTATCCTTTCTACGATTTCTACGCCAAGGGAGCGGCACGTTATTATATTAACAGAAAGGATTTAAATTACAGTTTCTGCTATGAATATAGGCATGAGCAGACTCGTAAGACCAATGAGGAATTCATGTTTGAAGAACTTGCCGAACATCGTGAAGCCCTGATTCCGGATATTTATACGGAAATCGCGGATCTGCCAAACTCTTCGCGTAGTAAGCAGATCAACAATATCCATAAGTTCAAGGCAAAAATCGACTACGTTAAGAAGAATTTCAGCAATGATTGGAAATTCTCGACCGGTCTTTCAGTTGAGTATCATATTATGGGCCGTCACATGGATTATATGGGCTATGCGGAAAACGCATCGGCAGAGATAATGCCGGTATTCATCCCTATCTCGCGTGTAAGAGGTAAATTCCAGGACTCCAGAGCATACTTGCAGTTTACAGATGAATCATCCAACTATAAGAGTTTCTCATTGAGATATGATTTCCAAACAAGTTATGCCCCCTTGCAGGATATGATTGATCTGCCCAATACTTCTGACCCGCTGAATCTTTATATAGGTAATCCTAATCTTAAGGATGCTTCCATACAGGAAATCAGACTTAATATTTATACAAAGCTAAGCAGAAGATTCAGTATGGGGTTCAATTCATTTAACTATTATCGTAGCAATTACGTGATCAGGGGATATACCTACTTCCCGGAAACCGGTGTGAGAGAATATCGAAGTGACAATATGTCAGGTGTAATAACAACCAGTTCGTCGTTCTATTGCAACGAGACGTTCGGAAGAAACGATGCATTTAATCTTTACGGCAGTCTTGGATATGACTTTAATCGTTTCGGAAATCTTGTGGGGGTAGACGGCCCCGCTCAAAAACAGATCGTATACGGAAGCTCCATAAACGGCCGACTTAATTTAGGGTATACATTAATGGATAAACTTAATTTAACGGTCGGCGCAAGATATAGTTCTGACTATTCTCATTCTGCTACAACCTCCACGCGGACTCAATCCGTTCAACCGAGTATAAACGTGTTCTACAAATTCCCCTTAGGCTTTGAAGCCAATGCAGGATATGCTTATACCAAGATGTTTGGACTTGGCGACAAAGCTCTTCGTGACCATTATAACGTTCTCTCGGCACAGATCAATTATCGGATTAACAATAACTGGACAGTATCTATAATCGGTAATGACCTTCTTAATGTAGGGTCTACTCCCAGGATAGTCAATGATATGTATGGGCGGACTGAAACATTGGTCAATTCCTTGCCGCGTTACGTTATGTGCAGCGTAACCTATAAGTTTAATACCAAATCGGGTAAATAAGTTGTTTTAGGCCGGAATTTACCGAGAGGCAAATTTGGCCCCATTTTTAAGAGAGGGCTTAAGCCGGGATGCTTCTGATTGATTCAGACTCCCGGCTTTTTATTTTTATGTAGTGGTTCTTTGAAATCCTATCCACCGATAATCTAATCTTGAATTCAATTGTTATATAAGTAAAAGAAAGATTTGATAAATTCTTTTACTTATAATCCTTTCCATGCCAATTGTCGGATTTCTGGTCGATCTGTGATTCCGGCATTCGGATGGGGAAATTGAATAATTAATAAATATAAAAACAAAAATTATGAACGACAGATTAGATTCAGAAGAGAGAAAAGAATTGCCCGACAGTGTCTACGGACTTCCCGAGCGACGTGAATATCCGATGCCTGATGCTGCGCATGTAAGGGCAGCTGAAGCATATTTCAGATATTGTCCTGAAGATTTAAAGCCTAAACTGGCACGTGCCATTTTACGCTTTGCGAATGAATATGGCGTAGACGTACAGAGTCCGACCGTATTGTCGTACGCTCAGGAATAAGAATCCATTTTATGAAATGAGGCCTGATATTGTGCTGAGAAGTGGAATCGTGGTTTAAGATTCTTCTTTCTCCGGTTCAGGATATGTTTTGACGAGCTGAATCGCACGCTCAAGAATTTCATCGTGACCGCGTGCGAGTTCCTCATCGGTTGAATGGACATCATATCCATCAGTCGGTTCTATTCCGAATTCTGTGGTGCGGTCATGGCAATCATTAATCGGACAAGCCGAGAAACGAATGGCCCAGCCGTTGGGAAGTTCGGAAGAGAAGGGGAGTCCGCCCCCTCCGCCGGTGCGTGCGCCCATCACAATCACTTGTGGAAGTTCTTTCATTACTGCCACGAAATCGTTGGCGGCACTGAAGCAAGACCTGTTGGTCAGCACTACTATCGGACCATTGTATTTCACTCGACCGGCGGCAGCAGGTTTATATTCAACAGGATAAGGATCAGAGAAATCATCGGGAGCAGGACCGGTTTTGTGCCGGATATAGCTTCCGATAATTTTTTTATCGATGAAGCGTCCTACAAGTGTGCCGATATTGGTCAGCATCCCTCCGCCATTATCGCGTATATCTATGATCAATCCGCGCGAATCAGATAGAATGGCGAGTATGTAGTCAAGATTCACTTCGCTTATACCCGAGGAGAATGAGGGATAATACATATATGCCACCTTATCGTCAAACATTTTGTAGGATATTCCGGACGTCTGAAAATAATTGAAATCCAGATAATATTGCTGGAGCGTCCGGAGATTGAAATCCTGCGGATAGTCTGACCACCATTGGCGATAATAACTCGTTGAAAACCGAGAGCTCAGATTAACATGACCATCTTTCAGCTCATCAAGCATTTCCGAGCAAATTTGAAATAATTCCAGTTGCTTGGTCTCCATAGTGACTCTGCTTCTATATCTTGCGGTCACCTCTTTCCAGTCGATCCCTTTTTCGCGGAAGAAACAGTAACGGTTGCCCACAATATCGGCAAGAGCATCGAAATTTCCGAGAGGATCATCTTTATATTCAGGAACCTCATGACATGAATGCAGCCCCGAAGATATGATAAATAGAGCTATAAGCTGAAAATATCGTAGTAAGCGGTGTTTCATGGCAGCATCAATAGATTGAATAATTGGCATTGCGTTTATTTTTCAGACCAATTCCCTGAGGAATCACACCTATCACAAAATTATGGGAAATAATACGTGTGTTCAGATGATTTACCCGGGAGGTGGAGATCGAATAGCGGTATCCTACTTCGAGTGCGGTCCGACCGAAATCAAGCGTTGCCGACAGCAGATTGTCTAAGCCGAAATTATTTCCCCACCAGCCGCAATGTGCCAACCCTTTATGATTGCCCACATAAATTTCAAAATATGTTTCGCCATATTGTGGAGAAAAGAATGCGTTAAGAGTCGGGAGCATGATTTCATCCCGCAGGAGTATGGGGAGACGCCCGATATTAAAATGCCGGGATATGGAGGCATCGAGCGATAGCCCGGCTGAGGCCAAAGCGGAAACCGGATTATTCCCGTTGCGTGTAAGATATAGTGCTCCGCCATTAAAACCTAAACGGCCGCCTCCGGCAATCTGAATATTATAGGGTAGTCTTTGTCTATAGTCCATTCCCCAGGAGAAGCGGCCGTTAATGCCAAGCATTTTTGCCGTACCGGCCGGATTAACCATATCTTGGAATGCAACCCCTCCGTTAAAAGTCATTGTAAGATGATTCTTATTTGCCGGAAGAACTTTGCTCCATTGACCGGACAGAGCATAACTCTGACCGGAATATTTAAGAGGCGACAGATAGGTCGATAATGCCGTGCCTTTACCGATTTCCAATCTATACTCCGAGGTGACGGGTCTGGGCTTATCAGTCACTTCGGCACGCGAAATCCTGCTTGGAAAGACAATACACAAGATCAGGATTGCGACTGTTGAGAGCTTGTTTATCTTCACAATTATAAACTGCTTTAGGCGTTTGTCAGTATTCAAGATCGAAGAGTGAGGGTTGTGAGGAGGGAGCCTGATTATCGGAATCGTCCGTGATACTGACGGGCTGTTCCGGCTCAATTGATTCCGGTTCTTCCTCGGCCGGCTCTTCGGGGAATCGTAGGGGTTCCAACTCGGTGATCTGCTCCACCTCGTATGTGGTGATTCTCTTTCCTTTTGCTTTCGGACTCTTTACGCTGATAAACTGTTCGCAATCAATTTCAAGCGGTGGACGTACGGAATCAGCTCCACCGAACTTCACTTCGAGGCGCGGGAAAGCCGTATCCGTAAGCAGCAACATTTTTGATTCCGAATCAGACCCGACGAATCTTTGCGGTTTGGCGGAGTCTTCAAATGTGAATCGTTTAAGATACGGATACCCGAGTGCCGAGTCGAAGAGAGCGAGTGTCCATACTTTAGCCGTGTCAAGTTTCTCTATTATCAGAATATTATCGGAATAATGGTTTGTATCGGAATAGGAGGTAGTGTAAAATTCGCCGTCACGCGTGATAACTAAGACCTTATCATCTCCCTTGAAAATTCCGAGGCTCATGCCTCGCCCATCGTAATTCAGACGGAGGACATCCTTGTCAAACCATACCTCGCGACCTCCGAGGGTGCTTGTGCCTTTCTTTTCAAGCGAGATATTACGAATCTGATATTTGGTGACGAGGTTTCCGAGCGATTCCTTTCCTTTCCGGATAAGGTCGGAGAAATTCACGGTAAGATCCAGATTGCGAGGACGGCGGCCTGACTCGTTCGGTTCATCCTTGAGCGAGACTTTCACCGTTTCCGCCTCGCCGTTTGGATTGCACGTGAGCCATTCTATGCGCGATCCCGGAAGCCCTTTGGTAATATCATACTCTTTTTCTCTTGTGAGACCTGTGATATAGAATCGCTTCATATAACTATTGCCTCCCTTTACTCCTCCGGGATATTCAGTTCGGGGTTTACCGTTACGGTAGATAACATTGAAAGTTGTTCGGGTATCATTTTTCTTGAAAACGCCGATATGAAGCACTTTTGTTCCCTTCTTGCCAATATAAAGTTTATCCTGAACCCTGACAGTTTTATATTTGCCATCCTTATAAATTACAAGAATGTCATCGAGATCGGAGCATGTGAAGAGGAATTCCTTATCTTTTAGAGCCGTTCCGAGGAAGTCGCCTTCGCTGTCGAAATATAGACGTCGGTTAGCTTCAGCTACTTTAGCGGCTTCGATGGAGTCAAAACCGCGTATCACGGTGCGTCTTGGGAAGCGGTCGCCGAATTTTTCTTTAAGATACTGATACCATTTTATTGTATAAGCCGTCAAGTTAGCCAGATTGTTTTCGATTTCTTCAATTTCGGAGTCGAGTCTGGCAATTTTTTCATCGGCTTTGGTAGAGTTAAATTTAAGAATTCGGCCCATCTTGATTTCCCAGAGTTTGATGAGGTCATCGTCTGTTATTTCTCGGAAGAAAGAGGCTTTAAAAGGCGTAAGCAGAACATCCAGACGTCGAATAGCACTTTCCATATCGGGAGCTGCTTCAATCTGCTCGTCCTTATACATTCTTTGTTCTATGAAAATCTTTTCAAGAGAAGCAAAAAGCTGAAGTTCACGTGTCTCGCCGAGTTTAATTTCAAGCTCCTGACGAAGCATATCCCGGGTATGCTCTACAGAGAAACGGAGCAACTCGCTGACAGAAAGAAATTCAGGTTTCCGGTCGCGGATCACGCAGCAGTTTGATGAAATATTGACCTCGCAGTCGGTAAAGGCATATAGCGCATCGATAGCCTTATCGCTTGAAGTTCCGGGAATAAGATGGACAACGATTTCTGCCTGAGCCGCCGTATTATCATCAACTTTCCTGATTTTTATTTTCCCCTTCTCCATAGCTTTAAGTATGGAGCTTATGAGAGTAGATGTGGTTTTCCCGTATGGAAGTTCGGTTATGGCGAGCGTCTTATTGTCAATTTTCTCTATTTTAGCTCTTACCTTTACTGATCCGCCTCTTGCGCCGTCGTTATATTTTGAGACATCAAGTAATCCTCCGGTTTGAAAATCAGGGAGGAGTCTGAAAGGTTTGTCGTTAAGATAGGCTATTGCGGCATCCAGAATTTCATTGAAATTATGAGGAAGAATCTTTGAAGAAAGTGCAACGGCGATTCCCTCGACTCCTTGTGCAAGAAGAAGAGGGAATTTAACAGGAAGGGTCACCGGTTCTTTCTTTCGACCGTCGTATGATGGTGTCCACTCTGTGATTTTAGGGCTGAACACAGTTTCAATGGCAAATTCAGAAAGGCGAGCCTCAATGTAACGAGGTGCTGCGGCAGAGTCGCCTGTAAGTATGTTCCCCCAGTTCCCCTGAGTGTCAATGAGGAGTTCCTTTTGTCCGAGCTGAACGATGGCATCCCCTATGGAAGCATCTCCATGCGGATGATATTGCATCGTATTTCCCACTATATTAGCCACCTTGTTGAAGCGTCCGTCATCCAGCGTTTTCATTGAATGCATGATTCGCCTTTGCACGGGTTTGAGTCCATCTTCAATATGTGGCACGGCACGTTCCAGAATCACGTAGCTGGCATATTCGAGATACCAGTCGCGAAACATTCCCGAAAGAACGGTTTTCTTATCTGTCAGAAACGGCTCATGGGTTTCGTTAAAAGATGGTATTTCTTGATTTTCAAGATCGTTAAATTCTGTGGTTTCAGACATAGGTTATGAAAGGGGAAAGATTCTTAATATATGAAATTGGCGTTTTGTTGTCGCTATTAATCAATTTCAGCGTAAAGTTACGAAAAATATCGAAAATATCATTATCTTTGTTAGTTACAAAGCACATACTAATAGTATTAACCTGAAATTTATAGTATATGAAGAAGGATGTTGTAAAGATAGGGAAAGCTTTTGTTGTGACATGTATGTTGTGTATGCCGGGATATATGTTAGCCGGAGACCATTCTACGAGTCCCAACAGTTATTTCCTTAATACCGGCGATGTTGCCAATAGCCTCAATCTTATTCCTGCTCCGCCTGCCGAGTCGAGTGCGCGTTATGCATACGATGTGGAGCAATATGAATGGGGTAAGACTATGCGTCCGACAGAGCGAGGGGAGCGTGCCGTAAAAGATGCGGAGCTTGGGCGCGGATGGTTCACCGATGCGTTTTCGGAGGCGTTCGGTATGCCGATAACGGAGAAAAATACTCCTGAGCTCTTCCGCCTGCTTACAAATATGCAGGAAGATGCCGGAGATCTCTCCACTCGCGCGGCAAAAGAACATTATATGCGTCCTCGGCCGTTTATGGTATTTAAGGAACATACTTCTACTCCTGATCATGAAAAATGGCTATGTAAAAACGGCTCTTATCCCTCCGGTCATACTGCTATCGGCTGGGCCACCGCCCTTGTGCTCGCCGAAATCAATCCTGAGCGCCAGAATGAAATTCTTCAGCGTGGATTTGAATTCGGTCAGTCGCGCGTGATTGTGGGAGCACATTTTCAGAGTGATGTGGATATGGGACGAGTCACGTCTGCCGGTGTAGTAGCTCGGCTGCATGCCGATAAGAATTTTCAGAAACAGCTCAAGAAGGCTAAAAAAGAATTCAAAAAGAAAAATAAAAAGAAATAACTATGAATTATTACATCACGATCAACGGATCTACAATAGGCCCTATGAGCAAAGAGCAGATCTTTGCCTATAATGTTAATCAACAAACCCCTGTGAGTAAGGATGGCGGCGCTTGGGCCCCGCTTTATACTTATCCCGAACTCATGCAGCTTTATCAGGGAAGAGTGAATAGCCCTGATTCTGAGGTTCAGTCGAAAAAGACATTGTGTGGCATTCTGGCAATAATTGTAGGGGGACTTGGAATTCAATATTTCGTTTTGGGCAAGGTTGCCGGAGGTTTCCTTACTATTCTCCTCACTATCGTCACATGTGGTATATGGGAGATCGTCACACTTATTCAGGGCATAATGATGCTTTGTATGAGTAATGAGGATTTCGACCGTAAGTATATCCAGTCTACCTCTGTTCTCCCTCTTTTCTGATATGATAGGGGAAAGAGCTGAAAAAGCCCGTATAGAGATAGAAAAATTACGCTCAGAGGGCAACTCATGTTCACGTGCCACACTTCTGGGTGTGGCGCGTGCTTTGGGATATCCATACGGAGAGAAATTGCTTGTTGATTTTGCCACGGGATTCTGCGGCGGGATTGGTCGCACACGCGACCGTGGTACATGCGGAGCACTCACCGCTGCAGTCGGAGCCGTAGGACTTGCTCCCGGTCTTGATGATAAACAGAAGATAGAAATAAGTGCACACCTTTATGAGCTGTTCAAGGAAGAATTCGGAGATGTGGAATGCGGAGCTTTACTTCGAAATGCAGGTGGTAAGAAAAACTGCACTGCCTGTTGCCTTTGTGCCGGCGTAGGAGCAGTGCAGCTTATTGATTCGTCTGCTAAAGAAGTTGCGGAGTGATTCAGGTCAGGTGATTTCGCAGCGACTCTGCGGTTGCATCTGAAATCTCAGGGTCGGAGTCCATCGCTGCAAGAAGAGAATCGGCAAAATCAAGTTTTTTGAACAAACGGAAGGCGAGCATATCGCCTTCTTCTTTTGTGCGGGCATCACGTGCGAGCGCGAGAGCCTTATTCATATCAGTCTCTGAAATCGGGAAGAGGTAGCATGCGAGAAGTCTCGACTCGCGTACATCCCTGTCATTCCAGAGTTCGTCAGCAAGAGTCATATCTTGTGAGAGCGAACGTGCAATCTCGGCAAGTTGAGGCACTTGTAGACCAAAAATTATTTTATAAGGCATCCCCGCCTTGCGCAGCGTATCGGCAACGATTCCGTTTCGCAAGGCGAAGAAATGTTTCTTTATTTCAGGGAGCATGAGGAAGTCGGTTTTCTCGTGAGAGGGGAGTAGTCGCGGCTAAGGCGCATCATTTGCTCCACATAATTTTCCGGATAGGAGATGGTAATATCCGTTATTTCTCCGGCTTCGTCCACTACGGGAGTATAAACGGGATTGATAAATCCGCGATAAGGAGGAATATCAAGTTTTGAGAATCTGTCGAGCACTTCCTTATGGAGCTTCGGATCAACCTTAACGGCATATTTCTGTATGAGGTCATTGCCGGCCTTGTAGTCGCCCTCACTCTTTATTCTCTGAATATCGGCAAGCAGTTGGCCGATAAGCTGACGCATTTTGGGATAATCGATGATTTTGACAAAAGTCTTGCCATTTTTCTTAACGAGTTCCACAACATCTTTTCCTCCTTTGGCCTGCTTTTTCCCTTTTTCAAGAATCCATTTTGCAATCAGCTGGCGGTTGCGCATGTGAGCCTCCTCGATGTCGTTACCGGGCTCTATACGATTAAGCTGAGTCATGAGGCCGTTAAGCATATATTTATAATATTCTGCCTGGTAAGCATCGGGGTTGTCAAGAATACCGAGTTCGAGGAGTTTGGGATCAGCAAGATAGTAGAGGGCGAAAAGATCGGCACGAGCCTCTTCAAGAGCCGAACCGTTTTCCTTTAGAGCATCCTGATCCACTCCCGGCATGAGCTGTCCGGAGGCATGTCCGAGACATTCATGCAGATCTGTATGGAGCATATCTGTGATATAAAGATAGTCTTCCATTATTTTTGCAGTGGGGGCATCGATCACGAATTCTTCATTATAGCCGTTGCCGTGCGAAGCCATATCGTAGGCTTCCGTTATGTTTTCGAGAGTTACCGATTTGGAGCCATGTTGAGCTCGTATCCAGTTTGAATTAGGTAGGTTGATGCCAATTGCTGTGGAGGGGAAGGCATCGCCGGCAAGCATAGCCGCCGTGATAACTTTAGCTGAGACGCCCTTCACATTTTGTTTTTTGAAGCGATTGTCGACAGGAGAGTTGTCTTCAAACCACTGTGCGTTTGAAGAAATGGTTTCCGTCCGTTTCGAAGCTTTACCATTTTTGAAATTCACATAAGATTCCCATGAGCCGGTCATTCCGAGAGGATCGCCATAGCTTTCGATAAAGCCGTTTACGAAATCTACGTCAGATTTGGTATCTTCGGCCCAGAGAATGGAATATTCATCGAAAAGACGCAGATCGCCGGTAACATAATAATCGATAAGTTTTGTAATATATGCTTTTTGCGCATCATTCTCTGCAACGTTTTTAGCCATATCAAGCCAGTAGATAATCTCCGCAATGGCCGGCCCGTAGAGTCCGGTCAGCATATATTTCTGCTCTTTGAGCTGCCCGTTTTCTTTAACAACGCGAGCATTAAGACCGTAGGAAATCGGAGTCTGGTCGTTAGGATCTTTCATTTTCGCATAGAAGTCTTCGACTTCTGCTTGTGTCACACCGTCTCCGTAGAGGTTGCTGGCTGAAGTAGCCACAACATCTTGCGAACCATCCTGATTCACGCGCTTCGGCATCACTGTCGGGTCGAATATTACCGGCACGAGAGTTTCCAGAAGCTGTTCACGTGTCTGACCCTGAGCGAGCGGAAGACAACAGTCATGGAGCTTTCCGACCTGCTCACGGAAAAACGTCTCGGAAAATTCCGGACGGAATTTATCGGTAGAATAATGGTGGTGTATACCATTCCCGAACCAAACCTGTTTAAGGTATTTTTCAAAGGCCTTAAAATCTTTGGAATTACGGTCGCCGGAATATTTTGAATATATTTTCTCCAGCAACTGTCTGATCTGTAGATTGTATTTACCGTTCTGATCCCAGAGGATATCGCGTCCCATCTGTGCGGCCTGCGACAGATAGTAAAGCATTTTTTTCTGCTGAAGAGAAAGCCGGTCGAATTCCGGCACTTCATATCGAAGCACTTCGATATCGGCAAAACGGTCGACGTGATAGTTGAAATCTTTATCAACTACGGCTTGTGATTGAAATGTAGCCATGGTTCCGATGATAAGAGTCGGGATAATTTTTTTCATATTATAAATTTTATGAATTTGAGTCTTCTGGAGATTTTTTAGAAACTCTATTCCACGTATAGCACGAGGCCTTTTAAGTATTCGCCTTCCGGATGCGCGATATTGATCGGATGGTCTGCCGGCTGCGAAAGCTGGTGAAGGATCCGGACTTTCCGGCCTGATTTTGCAGCGGAGCTAAATACTGCGAGACGGAACATCTCGCGGGTGATAGCCTGAGAACATGAAAAAGTGAAAAGGATTCCTCCGCTTTTGATTTTCTCGAACGCCTTAGTATTCAGTTTGCGGTAGCCCACGAGTCCGTTTTTGATTGCGGAACGATGTTTGGCAAAAGCAGGAGGATCAAGAATTATAAGATCGTATTTATCTTTTTCCATATCCGCAAGAAATTTAAAAGCATCCGTATCGAACGTATGATGACGCGGATCATCAGGAAAATTAAGAGCTATATTGGCGTCGGTCAGGGCCACCGCTTTTGAAGAGGAATCTACGGAGTCGACCGTAATGGCTCCTCCCCGCATGGCATATACGGAAAATCCACCCGTATAGCAGAACATATTGAGTACGTTGCGGCCGTATGCAAATTTTTCAAGTAATGCCCGATTCTCTCGCTGGTCTACAAAAAATCCTGTTTTTTGCCCTTTCAGCCAATCAATATTGAATTGCAGACCGTTTTCAATTGCTATGTTACCATCATAGTTCCCGGCAAGATATTCATTATCCGGATCAAGATGCGCTTTATAAGGAAGGGTCGTGTCGCTTTTATAATAAACGTTTCTGATTTTAGCTTCAGGAAGCAGAGTGAGGGCCTCGGCGATTTTACGACGGGCGAAGTGCATACCGGGAGAATGGGCCTGGACTACGGCTGTTTTTCCATATATATCTATTACAAGACCGGGCAGGAAGTCTCCTTCTCCATGGACAAGACGATAGCAGTTGTTATCGGGCCGGATGAGGCCGAGAGCCTTGCGTAGCCTGTATGCATTTTCAAGACGAACGGCAAAAAAATCTTCCGGAAGAGAGTCCGTGCCGAATTCAAGGATTCTGACGGCGATACTGCCTATCTGGTAATGTCCTGTCCCGAGCACGTTCCCTTTCGAATCGATAACCGTAACTTCATCGCCTTCCTCAATATTATCGGGAAGGGAGGCTATGGCTCCGGAAAATACCCATGGATGAAACCGAAGAAGGGATTCTTCTTTTCCGTTCCGCAATTTTATAATTTTATTTTTCATTTAATTGGCTTATAAGGAGCAGTATGATAATCATGCTTATTTGAAGAGTCGGATAATGTCCATTCCGTTGGCATAAATAAGGAGAATGATAAGAAGTGACATACCGACGATTTGGGCCCGTTCCAGGAATTTCTCACTTGGCTTTCTCCGGAAAATCACCTCATAAAGGAGGAAAAGTACGTGACCGCCATCGAGTGCCGGAATCGGAAGAATATTCATGAAAGCTAAAGCAACCGAAAGGAAAGCTGCGATATTCCAGAATGCAATCCAATCCCAGGATTCCGGGAAAATGCTTCCTATGGCTCCGAATCCTCCAATACTTTTTGCTCCCTCCTTGGTGAATACCATCTTCATCGACTTCGCATAGCTTGTGAGTTTATCGGTACCCATTTCTATGCCTCTCGGAATCGACTGCAGAAGATTGTATTTAATCTCGCGGGCTTTATAGAAAGCGGATGGATCAATTTCCAGACCAACTCCCATTTTGGAATTTTCTGATAAAGAAACGTTCTTATACAGAGTATCAACCTTTTCGCCTGCCTTACGGACAACAGTGAGCCTCACCGATTTGTTTTCATGTCCGGCAAGAGTAGTGAGGAATTCTTCTATAGATGGTGTCGCTACAGAATCAATGGCTATAATTTCATCTCCGCTCTTTATACCGGCTTTATCAGCTCCCTCTCCCGGCATTACCTGAGTGATACGGGTCGGGAACCGATAAGTCATGAAGTTGATGGTTGCAGTATCACTCTTCATTTCGTTATCGAGAGCGAACATAAAGTTCTCAGGAATTTTAATAATGACATCTTGTCCATTGCGTCTGACAGTCACTTCAGATGCCTGAATCATGGCGAGACGAGCCTCAACCGGATTATCGAGCGGTTTCCCATCTGCTAAAAGAGGAATATCTCCGTTATGGAATCCTATCTTACGAGCTTCTCCCGAATATGCCATACCCATTTTTGCCTCATTTACGGGGACATATTTTTCTCCGGTAGCATATACCAGACCGGCATAAATAATTATTGCAAGCAGGAAATTGAAGAGCACGCCGGCAATCATGATAAGCAGACGTTGCCAAGCCGGTTTCGACCGGAATTCCCATTCTTTAGCCGGCTGTTTCATCTGTTCGGTATCCATCGATTCGTCGATCATTCCCGCAATCTTGCAGTAACCGCCGAGGGGAAGCCATCCGATTCCATATTCTGTATCGCTCCAGAAACCTTTTTTGGAATGGTCGGATGAATCTGACTTATCGGATGAATCAGAATTTTCCGGAGAATCCGGGGTGACGGGCTCCGCTATTTTTTTTGTTTTTCCGAAAAATCCGAAATATTTTTTTGGTTTCCATTTGAAGATCTCTGTCCAGGGATCAAAAAAGATATAAAATTTCTCTACTTTCACTCCAAAGATTCTTGCAAAAAGAAAATGGCCGAACTCATGGATAATCACGAGTATGGCGAAAGCGAGTATAAGTTGTACGGCTTTAATGAGGAATGTTTCCAAAATAATAATACTGTTTGCCCTTAAAGGCAGTTAATGAATAAGATATTTATAATTGTCCGAGTAATTCGTTGGCAATGGCTCTTGCTTCCCTGTTGGTTTCCACAAGATCGGCAAGTGAGATATCATTTACAAATGGAGTCAGTTGCATTGTTTTCTCCACAAGCGAAGGCATCTTACAAAAGGTGATTCGTTTATTCAGAAAAGCTTCGACAGCTATTTCATTAGCGGCATTAAGAATACAAGGCATATTCCCACCCATTGCAATAGCATCGAATGCGAATCCAAGCAAGGGAAATCTTGCGAAATCCGGGCGTTCGAAGGTCAAACTGCTATATTGTTCTATCGTAAGTCCCGGGCGTGGAGAAACTATACGGTCCGGGTAGCCCAATGCCAGGCTGATCGGAATGTGCATGTCCGGAACGCCGAGTTGTGCCTTTATTGAGCCATCGATAAATTCTACCATGGAATGGACTACAGATTGCGGGTGCACGGCAATTTCAATACGGTTATGATCCATCCCGAAAAGCCATTTGGCTTCGATCATCTCAAAGCCTTTATTCATCATTGATGCGGAATCGATAGTTACTTTGGCTCCCATATTCCAGTTGGGATGATGGAGAGCATCCTCGACGGTGACGTTTTTAAGACGTTCTGCGGAGAAGGTGCGGAAAGGGCCACCGCTGGCAGTGAGAATTAATTTACTTATATTCTTACGGTTCTCACCTTCAAGACATTGGAAAATGGCTGAATGTTCACTATCTACCGGGACAATATCAGCTTTCGATTGACGCAACATGGAGGTTATAATCTCTCCGGCAACAACAAGAGTTTCTTTATTTGCGAGAGCTATTCTCTTTCCCGCTTCTATTGCCCTGATTGTCGGAATCAAACCGCTATATCCCACTACGGCTGTGACCACCACATCGTTTTCGGGCAATGCGGCCGCTTCAGCGACAGCCTCCGCTCCGGCTTCAACTCGCACCGATGTGTCTGCCAAGGCCTCCTTGAGCCGGGGGAGCCGGCTTTCATCAGCTATCACTACCATATCAGGCTTGAACTTACGGGCCTGAAGAGCAAGAAGATCGACGTTCGATCGAGCTGTGAGTGCTGTTACGCGGAAGCGGTTTGGATTCTCCGTTATGATATCGAGAGTCTGGGTTCCGATACTCCCGGTGCTTCCTAAAATAGCAATATTTTTTATTTTATCGTTTTCAATGGATGAATTCATCTGATCATTGATCTTTTATTGAGTGAAGCGGTTTGACAACTTCAATGAGCTTCTGTTAAAATGAATGATATTCTATGCGTAATAATTGCGGATTCTCAAATACATTCTTCGGTTTCAAGACGCTTTGTTATTCAGAAAATCTATCATCCTGCAGTTATTATACTTCAGAAATTTTATCGGTTTAATAATAGCTAATCAGGAGATCTAACATAATGCTCATTTATCAAACTGCGAATATACTAAATTTTTTTGAGATTCACGGGGATCATCCCGTTCCGGATCGCCAAGATATTCGTATGGTATAACCGGCAATCCATTGTGCCACATTCTGATGGCCATTTTTCTCTCTCCTTTGGCGTTTGTCTCAGGAGCCATTGCTATAATCTGTCCTGATGAGACCATATCTCCCTCCGCCACAAGGGGGGAGCCGAGACCGGAATATCTGGATGTAAAGCCTTTTGAATGTTGGACAACCACTACATAGCCATGCTCAGAGGGAGAATAGTATGCGGCCATAACTGTTCCGTCGGCTGCATTCTGAATCGGACTGCCGTCGAAAAGCAGTACAATTCCTGTTTCCGAATTCCTTGAATTGCTTCGGAATACACCGTTATCGGAGACGGGCGAAAAGAGAATTCCATCAGCCGCCAATGGTGCGAGAACGGATATATTGAAGCGTTCACGCTCCTCCATCGCTTTAACGAATTTACGTTCCCGGACACTATGAGGCATGAGCGAATCGGGAGTAAGTTCATTCAAAACCGAGCTGACCGCTGCAGAGTCGCCGGGATTTCGGTCAATATCGGATATCTTTAGGAAATTATCGATGTATGCCTGATTTTGTTCGTAGACGGTACGTATTGAATCGAGTCTCATAAGGTTTTCCTCGCTTGTCGCTCTTTCCGATTGTTTCATGTATCCGGGAAGAAGAGATTTGAGAGGGGAGATCATGATTATACCGCCTGCTATAAGGAGCATTGCCAGAATGATTGCGAGCACAACCGGAATCACGCCCCTTCCGGAGATGCTGAAATCAGCTATTGAAGCGAGATGTGCTTCATCTTCAATTCTTATCCGGTATCTCTTTTTAGATTTCATGCGGGATAAATTTGATTTCGTAATTGACGAAATAATAAGCAAATTTAAGAAAAATTCAGATTGATTCAAACCATAAAAAGGTTTATGGTGTTAATTAATCGTAATGCGAGACAGTCAATCATAAAAAATTGAAAAACACGTAGGCTGAATCCATTCGAGAAAAACACATTATTTTATTTATTCTATTCTTAACTACAGATTTATGAAAGCTAAAAATCTTTACTATCTTATGGCGCTTTGCGGAGGTTCTTTATTGGCTCCTAATATGGCAAAAGCACAGGACGTTGTTGATGTTGAAACACTTACCGTAACGGAATTTACATGCGACAACTCCACCCGTTACTTTTCAAACTGGCGCGACAACTGGTTTATCGAGCTTAATGCGGGAATTAACCAGCCCTTCGTTGAGCGTGGCTATTATAAGACTCCCGGCAACGCCGTAGATCGTAAAAAGATGACCCTAACCTACGGAATAGGTGTAGGACGTTGGGTTTCCCCATACGTAGGATTCAGAGTAAAAGCTCTTGGTGGAGCCATGCACTGGGATAATCCGGCATACGGCCATGAAGGCAATGGCTGGACACGTGCACGCCATGTCAATCTGCAGGCAGAATTTATGTGGGATATGTTCAACTCGCTTGGCGGTGTGAACGACAACCGTGTATTCAGTATTATTCCGTTTGTCGGCCTCGGCGGTGATGCTATGTGGGGTTATAAGGATGCACATGGCAATCCGGCCAATGGTTCGAACATTTATCGTGCTGACGGCACTCCCAAACGAGTTCAATGGACACTTCCGGTGTCTGCCGGTCTGCAGTTCCGCTTCCGTCTTTGCGAATATGTTGATTTCTTTGCTGAGGCCCGCGCAACATTCTATGGCGATAACTGGAATAATTGTGCCGAAGGAAAATCGGTTGATTCAAATGTAACTGTTCTCGGTGGTTTCAACTTTAATATCGGTGGCCGAAGCTGGGGTAAATATAATGAATGTAATTATCTTTCCAAACTTGCAGTTCTCAACGGACAGGTAAATGATCTTCGCGGCCAGCTGATGGCTTGCGGCCAGGAGATTGCCGCTCTTCAGTCGCAGCTTCCTTGTCCGGAACCGGTCGTACAGAAAGATTGTTCGAATGTTCCTCTTATGGCAACCGTACGCTTTACAATCAATTCTGACGTAATCATGCCAACAGAGGAAGTGAATATCTACAATATGGCTGAATGGCTCAAGGCTAATCCGTCAGAAAAGATTGTTGTAGCAGGTTATGCTGATAAAGATACGGGTAGTTCCGAATATAATATGGAACTTTCAGAAAGACGTGCCAATGCTGTTGTGAATGCACTCGTAGATAAATACGGAATCTCAAGAGATCGTCTTACAGTTAAATCTGATGGATCTGATGTTCAGCCTTATTCAACCAACGACTGGAACCGTATCGTAATCTTCCGTCAGAAATAAAAAATGACAATTAGTGATACTATAATTTTAGAAATTCTACAAACCGTTATCGGTTAATAAATATCATTCTTCATAACAACGGAGGGCATGTCTGTTCGCAAGGCGTGTCCTCCTTTTTTATGATCCTGGGCCTAAAAAAAATCCGCATCAGTGAAATCACCAATGCGGATTTTTTATAAGTAAGGGATTTTATGATTCGCTGCTTAGATTATTCCCTGAGCCATCATTGCATCAGCTACTTTCAGGAAGCCAGCAATATTCGCACCCTTCATATAGTTGATATAGCCATCGGGCTGTTTGCCGTGTTCAACGCAAGCCTCGTGAATATCGTGCATAATGGTATGAAGCATTTCGTCTACCTTTGCAGCACTCCACTGGAGATGCTCAGCGTCCTGTGTCATTTCAAGACCGGAAACGGCTACACCACCGGCATTAACTGCCTTACCCGGGCCGTAAGGAATACGGTTTTCGATGAAAGTATCGATAGCTTCAGGTGTACAACCCATGTTGGAAACTTCTGCTACGAGAAGCACATTGTTGGCAACAAGCTGCTTTGCATCATCACCGTTAAGCTCATTCTGAGTTGCACACGGAAGAGCGATATCCACTTTCTGTTCCCAAGGCTTCTTACCTGCGAAGAAAGTTGAACCGGGGAATTTATCGGCGTATGGAGCAACGATATCGTTTCCACTTGCGCGAAGCTCAAGCATATATTCGATTTTCTCTGCATCAAGACCGGCGGGATCATAAATATATCCGTCAGGACCTGAGATTGTCACAACTTTACCACCGAGTTCGGTTGCTTTGGTTGCAGCGCCCCAAGCTACGTTGCCGAAGCCGGAGATGGCAATAGTTTTTCCTTTTATGTCTGTGCCAAGGTCAGCAAGCATTTGAACGGTGTAATAGAGAGCGCCGAATCCGGTTGCTTCCGGACGAATGCGGCTACCGCCGAATGAAAGTCCTTTGCCGGTGAATGTTCCGGTATTTTCGCGAGCGAGTTTCTTATACATACCGTACATGTAGCCAACTTCACGGCCACCTACGCCGATATCACCTGCCGGAACATCACGGTCGGGACCGAGGTTACGCCAAAGCTCCATAACGAAAGCCTGGCAGAAACGCATGATCTCCGCATCGCTCTTTCCACGAGGGCTGAAATCAGAACCACCTTTACCACCACCCATCGGGAGTGTGGTAAGTGCGTTTTTGAAAGTCTGTTCGAAACCAAGGAATTTGAGGATCGAAAGGTTTACAGATGCATGGAAACGAATACCTCCCTTGTAGGGACCGATGGCGTTATTGAACTGTACGCGGTATCCGATATTGTTCTGAACTTCTCCTTTGTCGTCTACCCATGATACCCGGAATGTGAAGATTCTGTCGGGCTCAACCATACGCTCGATGATTTTTGCTTTTTCATATTCAGGATGCTGGTTATAGACCTCTTCAACTGAAAGAAGCACTTCTCTTACCGCCTGCAGATATTCTTTCTCACCCGGATGTTTGGCCTCAAGGGCACTCATGATTTCGTTAATGTTCATGTTTGTCAAGTTTAGATTTAGGTTACACTATATTGCAAATCTACAAACTTTATTTAACTTGACCAAAATATTTCGGAATCTTTTTTATGGGTTATGTCGCGTATAAAAAAAATCTTTTTTCCCGGGCTCTTTTCCTTGCTCAGTTCTTGATAATTTTCTCACATCCTCCCTTCTTTTCTATATAGAATCTTTTCTCGGGAGTGGTCAAAAAGATTTTAGAAAGCTACATACGGCGATCCGCATTACAGGAGGGGCAGATGCCGGAGAGGATATAACTTGCAGTATCGATGGAGAAACCCGAGGGGAGTTCGACATGTGGAATGGCTGTTGAATGAAGACAAAAAGTTGTTTCACATTTCCGACAATGGAAATGAACGTGCATGTCGGCAGCCGTATGATGATTTTCTGATGGGCAAGATTCATATTTGGCTGCTCCCGAACCATCGTCAATGAGATGAATAATTCCTTTTTCAGTAAATTTTGCCAAAGCACGGGTAATTGTGGAGCGGTCTACCGTATCGAGAAGTCTTTCCATGTCAAGAGCCGACAAAGGTCTATTGGCTTTGTCGAGCTCTTTTAGAATCATCAGCCTTAAAGCTGTGGGACGTATACCATGGCTAATAAGCCGTTCTTCAATCTTATCTGTCATCTTCTCTATTTTCTCTGTCCTTACAAATTTAAGAAGATAGACTCAATTTTGCAACTCAGGCAGCGAATCATAAAATATTCGCAGCCTTAACTTCTTCTTAGGCGTAGAAGTGTCCAGGCTATTGTGATCAGGGTAACGCCCGTGTCAGCGAATACAGCAGCCCAAAGCGTGGCAATTCCAAATGCTCCGAGAATCATGACTGTTGCTTTTACACCGAGTGCAAAAGATACATTCTCGGTAACGACCCGGCGTACTTTACGAGCTATTGATATTGCCATTGGAAGTTTATCGAGTCTATCGCCGGCGATCACGATATCTGCACTCTCCATCGCTATGTCTGAACCGAGTGTTCCCATTGCTATTCCTATATCGGAAGCTGCAATAGCCGGCGCATCATTGATTCCATCGCCCACGAAGGCAGTCTTATGTCCCTTTTCACGGGCAGCCATTATTGATTTTTGTTTGTCGGCGGGTAGGAGTTCGGCAAGATAGGAATCTGCTCCAACAGCCTTCGCTACACGTGCTACGGCATTTTCACGGTCGCCCGACAGCACACTGATATTTTTTACTCCGAGGTGATGGAGAGCTTGTATCGCTTCAGTTGCTTCAGGTTTGATATTGTCAAGGAGGAAAATCGATCCGAGATAGCTGCCGTTGGCCGCTATACAGATTTCCGAACCATCTCCGTCAGTCTTTGGCAAGGATACACCTGATTTAATAAGAAGCTTACGCGATCCTACTGCAATTTTCTTACCGTCAATAATTCCTGTAATACCATGAGTGACTGTGGTGACGTCTGAAGCCGGAAGGAGAGCTATATCACGATTCCGGGCCTCGGCCACAATGGCTACTGCCAGTGGATGTTTGGATTCTGCATCAAGGGCGGCAGCAATTGCAAGTAATTGTTCGGCCGAGATCCCGGCAGCGGGGAGAATCCCTGATACATGAAACTCTCCGGTGGTAAGCGTCCCGGTTTTATCGAAATATATTGTATCGACATTGCGCATGGCATCTACATATCCGGACCCCTTGAATAGAAGCCCTTTTTTAGAGGCTGTTCCCAGGGATGCGAAATAGCTTAGAGGAATACTGACCACAAGGGCGCAGGGACATGAGCAAACGAGGAAGACGAGAGAACGTCGCAACCATTTTATCCATTCGAAAGGTTCGGCTGAAGCTACAGAAACAATCCAGGGGATGAAGAATAGGAGTAGGGCAAGAATGAAGACAACGGGGGTGTACCAGCGGGTGATCTTGCGCAGAAGCTTTTCTGTGGGTGATTTGGAAGTCTGTGCAGTCTCAATCATTTTCATAATGCGACTCATGGAGGAGTCGGAGAATGGGCGAAGGGTTTTGACCGTAACAGCTTTATCAACCGGAATTATACCAGACTGGAGTTCAGTCCCGGGCGCATAACTTCGTGGCACAGATTCGCCGGTAATAGCAGAAGTATCGAAGTCTACAGATAGATCACCTTGAAGCACTCCATCAATTGGCACGCGTTCGCCCGGTCTGACAAGGAGAAGAGTGCCTATAGAAAGTTTGTCGGGCGATGTGGTATAGGTTCGTTCTCCATCAATCACAGTAGCATTGTCCGGAAGTTTACCTAACAGAGCTTTGATACGCCTGCGAACGTCGTCAGAAGCAGTATCTTCCATTTTCTCACCGAATGAATAAAACAGCAGGACAGCCACACCCTCCGGATATTCACCAATGATAAAGGCTCCGGCAGCAGCAGCGACCATAAGCGTGAATTCGTTCATTACGCTTCCTTCGCGCCAGGCTTCAACCATTTCTTTTAGAATTGGAAGTCCGGCCGGCAGGAGAGCGATAAGATATGAGATAACGGTTATAACATTTTTTTCAGTCGGAGAAGATGTAATGTCAGTAAAAACTCCGGTATGATCAAGAATCAATACAACTATAAGAAAGAGAGTGGAGAGAATCTCTCTGCCATAAATCCTCAAAACTCCGGTATGGCTATGCTCATGATTATGCTCATGTTCATGATTATGCACATGATTATGCTCATGCTCATGGCTGTGTCCGTGGTTATGTTTTTCTTTACAATTACTGCACATAATCTTATTTTTTAATTACGAAGTAAAATTATAAAGAAAAAGATGCACATGGTGTGCAAATATGGATAGAGGCATTACCTCAATCCGAGTTGAATGCGGGCAAAGAGAATATTTTTTTCTTCCTTATCTTCAACAATGGCAAAAGAGGTGGTGGAATTGGTAGGATCAACCTTTCTTCTCACGGATACGCGCATTCCATAATTTCCTTCATGAAGGAAACTCATTTCCAGACGTTTTACAAAATGAGTGTCAAAGTCTTCAAGTGAATATTGGTTACAAAGGAGATTCACGTATCTTACGGTATTGACATGGCGATAAAAATCGATATCGCTATAGCAGAATGTATATTCTACATCAGGCGAATCTGCATGTAGAGCCCGAGCCGGAATCTTGGAAGGATCTGTTGTGAAAGAAGCTATATCGGAATGTTTTTGCTGGCGCTCGATAGGACATGGGGCATCACAGACCATCTCCTCCGGAAGATTGAGATGCGAAAGTCCGAAATTTTCATGAGTGCGTGTATCAAGCACCATCCAGACTGACCGGGCATATCCCAGAATTATTCCATCTTCAGTCTCAATTTTAAAATCGCGCATTGAGAAGTGCTTGTTCCAGCTTTCAATCCATGTCGAAAGTCTGTAGGAAGTATTCACAACCGGATATCGTGTGAGATCAATGGTGAGGCGGGAGAGCACCCATCCGGCATTAAGATGCTGCATGGTCGGATTCCCAATGCCAAGAAGATTGGCATGTTCGGTTGCGATTTCTATTATGTTGCTCACAAGAATCGGAAGGGCCAATTCTCCCTCGGGATTCGACTCGTTGGCCGAGATAAAGAAATTTCGTGAATGAATCTGTTCCATCAGTATCTGTTTGTAAGTGCCAGTTTAAGAATATCGGAGGGAGAGCTGACTATATGGTCTGCGTATGCCTTTCTGAGTTCAGAGACAGGCCTGAATCCCCATGTTACTCCTATGGATTCAATACATGCGCGTCGCGCGGTCTCCATATCAACGGCCGAATCTCCTACATAGAGTATGTCTTTTTTTGGAGTCGGGTGGTCATTTAATATGGCAAATACGATTGAGGGGTCCGGCTTGACCGGTCGGTCCTCTACCTGTCCGCGTACGCCTGCAAACTTTATATCGGGGAAATAATAAGATATGATTTTATCCACGGCAGCCTGATATTTATTGGATGCCACGGCTACGTCTATACCATTACCCGTAAGAGTCTCAAGAAGTTCGGGAATACCATTATAAGGATGTGTCTGGTCAGTGCAGTGGTCGTTATAATATTCACGAAAAATATCCAGGAGCCTGTCTACGGTGCTTTCGTCGGCATCGGGGACCGCTCTTTCGATGAGTTTGCGGACACCGTTTCCCACCATATAGTTGTAGGTGGTTATGGCATGTTCGGCAAAACCCATTGATCTGAGGGCGTAATTACAGGCATTCCCAAGGTCTGCTATCGTATTAAGGAGTGTCCCGTCAAGATCGAAAATCACTAATTTTCTCATAGTTAAATTTTTTGAAGGTATTAGAAAGGATAGCCAATCGAGAAATGGAAAGAGGAATCCCGGCCCCATCGGGGGTGAATGATGGGCCACGGCTCCTGACCTACCGCAGGATTATGGGCTTTCATACCCAGATCGAATCTGAGGAGAAAGTAATTGAAGTCAAGGCGAATTCCTGCTCCGTATGCGAGGGCTATCTCTTTATAAAACGTTTTAAACTTAAACATTCCTCCGGGTTGGTTACTGTAATTTCGGATGGTCCATATATTTCCGGCATCTACGAAAAGGGCTCCTTCTATCACCCAGAAGAGTTTCGCCCGATATTCCATATTAAGATTAAGGAGGATATCTCCACACTGGTTGATGAAGTCGCTGACTGTATTGGTACCCGGATATGAACCGGGACCAAGTGTACGGACTTCCCAGCCTCTCACTCCGTTTGCTCCCCCTTGATAAAATCTCTTCTCGAAAGGCATCATTTCGGAATTTCCGTATGGAACTCCAATGCCGAAACCGGCATGACATGCCAGAGAGTTGCGTGAGTCGAAGATATGGAGAAATGCATAATCAGAATCAATACGGGCATATTGTGAGTAATGTATACCGAACACCTTGTAAGGATCAGCGTGAAAATCGGAACGATGATTGAAAATGCTGCTCAGGGCAAAAAGGAAATTACCCGCGATCTCTGCATTGACGCGGATAGTATAAATATTTGTCTGGGGCGTTTTCGACCAGGGCATTTCACGTTTTTTGTTAGTGTGATAGAAGCTATAGCCCATTCGCATTATGAAATGATCTTCATAACTGTAACGTAGCAGAGGGTTGTCGGGAGCTATGAGGTCAATGAAGTTGTTTGTGCTTTCGGGAAGGTAGACGTAGTTTATATCAACCGGTGTGAATATATGACGGTTACGGTTGAATCTCTCAGTCCATCGGTAATTCAGGCCTGCAGTCGAGATAATACGGGTGTATTCGGGACGTTCCTGATAGTTGAGGGAAATATGAAATTCAGTAGAGGCCATGATACGTCGTTTGAAACTCTCCTGAAGCAGCGGAGCCTTGAATTTCGGGAAGTTTATTCCGAGTTCGAGGCCATATTCCATATATCGGTTATGAATTATGCCGCTGAGACTTCCGCTGATGGCTTCGTATGCTCCCCTTATTTTGACGGAAAGTGTTTCCGAACCTCGTGCTATATTCCTGTGGCTGTAATTTATTCCGGCTGCTACCCCGAGATCTCCTTCGGAGTTGGTGCCTTCAAGTTCAACAGAAAACGATTGGCTTTTGCCGGGTGTAAGCAATATGAACGCATCAATAAGCCCATACCGACCGAGGTTTCCGGCCGGGAGAAAACGAATATTGATGAATTTAAGAATCTGAAGACGGGAGAGAGCCGAATAAGTGTTGTTCACATCAATGAGCCGGTATGGTTTCCCTTTGCGGATAAAACAGTTTTCTGCCAGTACCGCCGGACGAAGATATTTTTTTGCTCCATAAAGAATATCGAGATCCTTATATGTTTCCATCGGCTTGTCGCGCAGTTCGGAGATATCAACTGTCATACCGGGATCGTAGTCAAGAATATAATAGATGTTGCGCACAAGATATTCGCTATGGGTATCAAGTGTGATATTATGAGAGTCGGAGGGATATGGAGGATTGACAGTCATTGTGAGATCCACATCGTAAGATCCCTGCGTTGTATCGGCATTAAAGCTTATAAACTCTTTCCCGAAAGCAAAATACCCTCGGTTCCGGAGACGTGTTGTGATTAGCTCCCGCTGCATTTCGAGGTCTGAACGGTCGAGCATATCGCCTTCGGTCACAGTGAAGCGCTCCGAATCAGCCATGATGATTTGTTTGAGGGTGTCGTTGGGAAAAACATAGTTTATGGAGCGGATACGATGTGGGCGCCCGGCGTCTATTTCATACTTCACTTTCATTTTGCGGGCTTCGCGGTTTGCGATGGTGTCGATTTTTACAGATGCATTCAGGAATCCGGCATTTTCCACCGCTTTAAGTAATTGCCGGGCATCTTCAGCTGTAGCTGCCGAATCGTATATTACGGGTGCTTCGCCAAGGTTGCGCACCCACCGGTTCCACCATTTTGTGGAATCACTTCCGCTCATATTATAGACACCGAGACGAAATTTGGTAGTCCAGAGCATTTTATGGTTGGGTTGCGCTCTGACGTATGTCATCAGTTGCTGACGATCAATTGTGTTGGTCGAATCATTGAGGGATATGGAAACATCCTCAAGCAGGTATGAGCCTAAGGGGACATGACGTGCCGACGAACAACCCCATAGCATTGCCAGGAGGAAGATCAACGGTAGATATGTCAGACTGCGTCGTCTCACTTTTTTTACTTTGTATTACTATTTTTCTTTCCGAACTGCGGATCGATCTTTAACCGTAGGCATACGGCAAATGTTACTATGCAGCATAACATCACCCACCAGAAGAAATTCACGTATCCTGCCGGTCCCCCCATACCGAAAAGATTATACTTAGCCAGCGTATTGTGAATCCAGCCCGCCGCCATTCCCGGAAGCATCATTCCAAGGGCCATGAATGCCGTACAGAAAGCGTAATGTGAGGTGGAATTTTCTCCACGGCTGAAGTAGATAAGATACAGCATGAACGCTGTGAATCCGAATCCGTATCCGAATTGTTCAAGACCGATAGCTGAGCAAATAAGTATGAAATCATGAGGCTGCAACATTGCTAAGAAGCAATAGAAGATACAGGGAAGAGTGAGACTGAGCGCCATTGGCCAGAGCCATTTTTTCAAACCGCCACGAGAAATGAGAACACCCCCCAGAATCCCACCGGCAAGAAGAGCTACTACTCCGACTGTACCGTTTGCAAAGCCGACTTCAGATGTAGTCAGGGCAAGACCTCCCTCTTCTCTCGGAGCCATGAGAAAGGGGGCGACAAGCTTGATGCACATAGCCTCCGGAAGCCGGTAAAGTAGCATGAAAAGCAGGGCGGCAGTGATATCTTTTTTGCGGAAGAAAGTGACGAATGTCATTCCAAAATCGCGTAGGATTGTTTTGGGAGTGACTCCCCGGGCAGGAAGATCAGAGGCCGCGTGTGGTAAAAAGCGGAGATGATATAATGTGACAAGCATAAAGAACACCGAAAGGATTACAAATATCCATGTCCAGGCAGAGGCTATATCAGAACATTTTTTTTCAAACATTCCGGCGAGCATTACCAGTCCGCCCTGTCCTATCACGCTTGCAATACGATAAAATGTTGAACGTACGCCGACGAAGGCAGCTTGTTCGTGTGCTGAAAGCTCAAGCATATAGTAACCGTCGGCGGCGACATCATGTGTGGCTGAAGCAAAAGCCATTATCCAGAAGCATATTAATGTGGCTTTGAAAAAGAATGACGCAGGAAGCATCAGGCCGACCGCTCCCATGCTTAGAGCCAAAAGAAATTCCATTGCAAGAATCCACCATCTTTTTGTTCGGATGAGATCCACAAACGGACTCCAGAATGGCTTGATCACCCAGGGGAGATAAAGCCACCCTGTAAAAAAAGCCATCGCTTCCAGACTTATTCCCATATTGACATACATAATCACCGTCAGGGTATTTACGGCAAAATATGGAAGTCCTTCCGCTATATAAAGAGTCGGAATCCAGGCCCAAGGGGAGCGTGAAACATTTGAATCAGTCATAAATCTTTGTAATTTTTGCGCCGGGATAATAAAATTGCAATATCTCGCGCCAGGTTTTTCCTTCTGCAGCCATGTGTGCGGCTCCAATCTGACAGAGTCCTACGCCATGCCCCCAGCCGCGTCCGTGGAGTCGGAAAATAATGTCATGTGGATTGCTTTCCTTATTCTCTTCAAGACGCTCTATTTCAAAAAGCGAACTATAAAGATGGGTGGAACTAAGCACTTTGCGTATCATTAATTCTTTGCCAACCTGTAATTCACCATTTGTGCCGATGATTTTTAGTATTTTCACTCTTCCCGAGGCTCCTTTCTCAATGGGGATAATATCTAAAATCTCTCCTAAGTCGCGGTTGAATTTATTGTGTAGGTGGCTTGCAATCTCTTTACCGGAAATATCGCATGTCCAATTATTAAAATCTGTTGTGGAGTTATCATAATCTTTAAGAATGCGTGAGAGAAAAATTTTAGCGGAAGCATTGGAAAGAGATGAAAGGTCACACCATTTATCTCTCACGGGTCTAAGATATGCAGGATCTTCATTAGCCCAGCATGTACTGAAGAGTTCGGTTTGACCTCCGCAACATTTGGCATATCGTGTATCAGCAATATTGCCATATTGATCTGTGAGAACAATTCCGCGTGTGGCCTTTACAGCTTCAGCAGCCTTGGCACCCTGTATAGGGATTCCCTGATAACGCTGACAATGGTCATCGTTGCAGAAATCAAAGCCTATATGGTCGTCTGCTTCTTCCCAGTCAATTATTGCTTTATCAGTGTTTTCTTTTCCCGTATGTTCCTTAATTTTATTCTTGTTTTGAAGTTTATGTAATGCCCAGCTGCGCGAAATCACAGCATGAGCACGTATAAACTCTTCGGGAGCAAGAGGATTCATTTCGCTGCCCACAACACATTTAAGATATTCCTCAATGGGAAGCATATTAAAAGCTCTGAATTTACCAGTTACATCGCGTTCAACCGAGAAGTCACCCGGAAAAATAGCGGATAGGGATTGCTGCCAGTGGAAGTCCTTGCCTATAAGGAGATTTTCTACCGCTATTCCGGAACGATTATCGGCTACCTGATAATGAACGCTATCTGTTCCTTTGCGATAAATCTTAACATCACCGCGGGGAGAGAGTAAAGGAGCTCCGAGAGTGTTGATCAGTATCTTTATGTCGGGTTCGGCAATTATCACGGTAAAGATTTTTCAGAGGTTGAAGTGTTCTTTTACGGCATCGGGGAGAGAAACGGAAAACGCCGTCTCTTCATAGATTGATCGTGCGATAGATTCATCCATTCTTACGAAATCTTCCTCTCGGGGAAGAATAAGGAGACCTCCCATATCTATGGCTCCGGGGCTTACTGTCATTCCTTCACCCGGTTTGTTGGAATAAAAATATGGGCGGTGAGCTCGTCTTGGAATCACAACCGATCTTAGCAAACCGTCGTTACCAATCCAGAAAAAGACGTTAATAAGCCCGGTATCAGGCATCCCGTTTTTATCTATTCCAAATGCGCGATTGATAAGGATAAGATTTTTCATTCCCTCGGGATCGGGTTTGATCACTGCACTTATAAAATGGAAGGGGATATCCGCTCCGGAATTTTCCGACGACATGAATCCTGAATGATTGGAAGGATGAATGGCTTCACAAAGTCTTATCAGTGGAATTTCTGATTTAAGCACGGCTTGACAATGTAGATGGTCGGGAGCGGAAGCTCCGGCATGTGCTCCGTTAAAAAAGAAAGTGAGAGACGGAGCTTTCTCTGCCATTTCTGCCATTTCAAATGGCGGGGCATCCTGTGGACGGTGCTCCTTATTTACAATCGTGAAATGCACCGGTAGAATCGGATAAGGGTTCACCAACAGTTCCCAACCATCGATCCATTCTCCTGTAAGTTGTTCGGCCGGACGATTGCTGCTACAAAGGAAACAGGGCCGGGCTTCAATCGATTTCTTATCTACAGCAGCCCCCGTGGAGCGGATGCGAGCAGGGTTATGCTGGACGCCCCCTTGAAGCGATCCTAAACAAATAGGTTTTCGCTTGGTATGAGTTAGAAGCCGGAAATTATCCCGGGCTTCTTTCCATACCGTCAATTGGGTCTCTATAAGAGAATTAATATCCTCAACATTCAGATTCATGATAGATTACAAAGAATAAAATAATCAGAATGTTAAATCATTGCCATCCATATCATCCGGATCTTCCGACTCGTCATCGAAGTCATCATCGAAATCATCGCCCTCATCATTATTTCCAATTTCCGGGAAAGGAAATGGGAATGGTCCGAACATCCCGCCTGACATTCTTACGCGCGGTCTGTTTTCCATATTCTGTTTTACACGTGCCAAAAGTTCGATCGAGCGCAGACAATCTTTATAATTGTTATTTGCGTTTACTTTCTCGATCGAGAGGGCGGCGTCGGAGTTGCCTTCCCAGCGACGGCAAAGATATAGAGATTCGAAAATTCTTCCTATTGCGAATTCCCTGCTAATGCGTAGAGCCATGGCATAATCCTCTCCGTAGCTTACGTTGGGGAACAGGAATTTACGGGCTATTGGAGTGAAAAATGCTCGCGGTGCACCGAAACCATTGATTCTAAGAGCATTGTCGGCACCATGACGATCAGTCCATTCTTTGTGGTCAATCAGACCCGGTGGGATTACATTTCCGTTAAAATCAATCATCGTGTAGCTTCCTACTACCATCGCATAATTTCCCGATCGGAATTTCTCAATAATAGTAAAAAGCGTTTTGGGAGATTCATATATATCATCTGAATCAAGTTGGACGGCAAACCGTCCGCAGTATTCCGATAACAGAGCTTTATTCCAGCATCCTCCAATTCCGAGGTGCTCATTTTCGCTGACCTTGATCACATGCAGACGCGGATCGGCAGTCGCTTCGAGAATCTCGGATGTTCCGTCAGTAGAGTCGTTATCGACAACAATAATATTAAAACTAAAGGGAGCTTCCTGAGATAGTGCTGAAGAGACAGCATCGGCGATTGTCCGTACACGGTTCCTCACCGGGATAATAACGGACGCTTCTACCGGAAAAACTTCCGCATCATAGTCTACATTTTCCTTCTGTTCGGGCACAAGGGCGTCAATATCGCGCAGATGATTTATCAGAGTCCGTTCCATTGCTTTCTGGTAGTCGGCATTACGCGGATCGACATAATCGTGCTGCTTAGCGCCGCTTAGGCGATAGTCTGTGCGTTCCACAGTGTAAAGATATTCCGGAATCATGGCCATCATGCGTCCAATAGTGACTCGGAGCCTGAGAGCATACCAACCCCCGTCCGGCTGCTGCGAGTCTTCAGAAGTGAAATCCTCGGTAGCGGCCAGCACATCAGCGGCATTAAGAAGCACAATAGAACCGAAATCGAAATCATCTCTTACGGAGCCGGGCTGATAATCGTTTACGGGATGATTCTCTATCGAACCGTTGTCGAGACGTTCACGATAATAACAGTATGTGAAAGTTGAATCTATGTCGGAAGCCACTTCCGTAAGTCTCTGTACGCAATTGGCATCAAGTTCTATGTGCTTGTCATCGATCTGGAGCAGCACGTATTGTTCCAGAGGCGAGCGGAAAATCTCCTCTCTGAGAGAATTGACATTCCTGAATCTGATGATCTTCATGTTGTCAGTTGTTTTCTAAAATCCGTAGTATATCCGCTACAATCTGCGATCTTTGCGATTCATCGGAGAAAGCTTCGATCGGTACAGAAAGCACGACATTTTTGCCGTTTCCGCGATTAATAATATAGCCGGCAGGCGCATGAGTGTCGGAGAAGGTGAAAATTTCTTCAGCATTGGCTCCGGGGGCCGGAGCGAGTATGCCGGGATTCTCCACGATGTATATTTTGTCGTTGAGTGTCGAGGAATAACGAAGAGTGCGTCCGGAGCGGTCGGTCAGTGAACCGGATCGTGTGCGTGCACCTTCACCGGGGATGACTCCTATCACACTTTCAGCAAAAGCAGCGCTTCCTTCCGGAACACGATAGTCAGTGGGGTCGGAAGCAACATACTGACCTGAAACAATAAGATTGCCACCCTTTTCGGTGAAATGTCTTAATTCTTTCTGAAGTGCTTCCGGAAAAGCAATGTAGCGCAGTCCGCTCTTTCCGTTTCCAATTATTGTGGCTTTCTGTTTACCCAGAATGAGATCGATGGTTTTGAAATCATCAAGTTTCACGTTCCCGTTTTCGACAGCCGCGGCAGAGCAGGATACAAACCCTTTCCCTGCATCGGCCAAAGCCACCCCATGGATATATGGATAATCGAAAGTGTTACCGGCAATAACGGTTGTAGCATAGTTGCTGCCGCTACGGCCAAAGGATTCTCCGGCATTTCGGTTGAACTCGGTCTGGTAGCCGGTAAATGAAATATCCTTAATATAGGGGACGCCAAAGTCGGTATCAGCATTAAATCCGGCACGGTTATCAGCTTTGAAATGTTCCGGTCCGCTAATACGGGTAAAGCCATTTATGATCAGTACGGGCTTGGAGTTGTCGGGAGATTCCCGAAGTGCAAGAACTTCCGAGGGGAAGGAAGCTCCACCTTCATTCACGGCAATTATCTTGAAGCTATGTATATCGTCGTCTGTAACTTTTATATCAAAACGAGGATGTGAAGTTTCTGCAATCTTATGGAAACCAAGGTCACCCTCATTTCGCTCCATAACTATATATTTAGTGGGCATAGCGGTCTTTTCAAGAGGGTCCGGGGTTGGCTCCCACGTGAGACGATAATGATTCTTTTTCAATTTATGAATTGCAAAATCTTTTACCGGGAGGGGCTGGATCACGAGTTCCCGCCCTTTACGTTCTGCCATGAAGCGGGCGATACCTTTATAAATAGCGCGGGCCACATCAAACCGGAAATTGGGATCAAGCCCATATTGCATATCGGCAAAATTCTGATGGCTCATCAATTCGATGAGTGTAGTCGGCACTTCCGGAACACGCGCTTCAACGTATGATTTATCCCACATTGAGCGTCGCGTCCATCTCGGTTCATATTTCTGACGTATGTCACCGGTGATTTGACGCATTATCAGATCGGTAAGCATACGCGAGTTGATTCGGGGAGTCCCGTCGCGATAAGAGTCTCCATTTTGCGTAAAGTAGATGCCGAGTGTGCCGACAAATGAATCGTCGTTGCGTTTTCCGGCGTCGGAATGAAGGGCCATGGCAACATCTACAGGGATGTTCAAACCTTCCCGATTGGGGAGAACACGTGATCCTCCTGCCAGGTAATTCACCCAATGACCTCGCGCTGTGTAATCATCCTTATAATCATCCGCACCGTGATATGGTGAATAGATACTTTCCGGGAAGCCGGCCCAATGTAACCAATAACGCGCTCCTTCAAGGAATCTTGGCATCCCTGAAGTTCGGAATGACGGGGCCACACCTTTGGTTGTGGAATTGGAAGATGAGTTTTGTGTTTCTTTTTCTGCCGGAAGTTCTTTATCGACATTATCATTTGTCTCATCATCTCCGGTTTCATCATCTCCGTTCTCATCGTCATCATCATCGTCATTATCGCCCTCTTCATCATCATTAGAGATCGAGTTGGCAGCTGTGAGGTTGTTTTCCGGTGTGGAAGGATCATAATATATATCCGCGCGACGGTTGCTACGGGCTATATTTCCCATTCCTCCTCCTATCTTCACCGCATCGGCAGTCACGATGGTGCCGCCTTCCTTGTCGGTGATATTGGTGAGAGTAACCACCGCTTCCGTATCGCTATATCCTTTTTCAAGGGGGAAGGTTCCGAGATAAATCCATGTGCCTCCTCCCATAGTTTGATTAACAGTAAATTCTTTCGAACCACCGGAATAATTAACCGTATAATGTGCATCTTCGGTTGAATTGGGGAGTGTCTTGTAACTTACATAGACTGCATATTCCCCATCCTCAGGTATATCGGCATACCATGCAGCCACTGATGGTTTTCCCGACTTAACGGTGGTTGTCTGTCGGTAGGTTCCGTTTTCAAAAGGATTCTCGGTATCACGGAAATCGGGGAGGTCATATATGAAACCTTCAAGCTCACCTGTTGCCCAGGGTTTGCTTCCGGTCATTTCTTTATAATATGGTTGTGAATAGATCTTGCCCTCATCGTTGGTGTCATTATCCACGATCACCTCATGAATATTTGTGTCGCGTTCACGTGGAAGCATCACGTATGCACCTGCGTTTTCAAGCATTGGTACGGCAAACGGCAGTATGTATCCCATCGTATAAGTGTCTTCCACAACTTGAAAAAGCAGGGGACGCTGCCACATCCATGCTCCGCTTCCTGGCCGAAAATAGCGGCCATGGGAATGCCACATCGCCACAACGTCGTTTTCCATTCCTTTTTTAGGATTGACAAGCGGATTTACTTCCGAAACGAAAGGAGGATTTTTTCGGAATCTTTCAGGAAGGGGATCGACTTTTGTTATATAATAGGCAAGCCCTTTATTTTTTACAGTAAGATTAACCGAATATCCTGCTAACGAATCGGGAAGAGCAGCTTTGGCAACTTTGCCGAGCGAGTCGATAAGCTGACGAGTGACAGGAAGATAAGTAAAATTCTCATTGAGACTGATTTTCGCACACCTGCTACGTGAATCCGGTTTTACACTATTGACTCTGAGGCCCCCCGGATTAAGGTCAGAGGGAATCCAACTCAGAAGCGCAGAATTAACGGTAAGAGTAAGTGAATCATTCTGTGGGGTTTCCACCGGTTCAACCGGAGCCGTCCGTTTTACATTTCTTCTTGTTGATGATTTGCCTGATTTCCTTTTTTTCTTAGACGACCGACTTCCAGAAGATGATTTCTTGCGTGAAGAATTTTTAGAAGAGCGGTTTTTATTTTTGGAAGAGGTTTGAGAAGTTCTTGCTTTCGATGATTTCTTTCGGGCTGCATCGGCGTAGGAAGCATCGAAGACCGAAAAAGCTATGATGCTTGCGAGAATAATATATAGGAATCTACGGAATTTCATATCTGGAGGTTTTGAATAAACATGAGAAAGGCTGTATCACAATGATTTCATGATACATCCTCCCTTAGAAGTAGTTTAAACCACTTCTTATAGTGTTTGTCTCAAATGCAAAATTAACAATAAAATAAGACCAATCCAAATTCCTTGGTGTTTCAAAATTCATCGTTATGTGGATTTTAGAGGCAAAATATCGGCAAAGATATTATTTTCGCGAGAGGGAGCAGAAGAAATGTCTCTTCGCAGATTAATTTTAATCGGCTTTTGTTGATTTCTACGGCGGTCGGGAGACGGCCGCTCCATACCCGTGCTTCTCCCAATCGCTATATGAACTAATCCATATTTAACTTGATGATCTCGCATCATGATTAACTATATGATCTCGCATCATGATTTTCAAAATGCCTCAAAAAACGATGCCGTGTTTACTGTGGCGGCTATGGAGCGGCGGTCTCCCGACCGCCGGGTATTTTACAACCCTGTCTGAGTCGCTCTTACCGTGGAACATTCAGCTCCGGAGGAGCGTGTCAATTATATCCCCGCATCGATATGAAGACGCACAGCGTCTGCATATCGGTGTGGGGTTTCTAACACACATACACCCCGAAAGCTTCGGAGAAGCGAGTCAATAATTGTTCCGCATCTTCGAAGCTACCAGAGAGTGGGAGGGGCTTACCCCCACACCAATGCGTCGCTTGCGCTTGCATTGATGCGGGGATACAACTGACACGCTTCTTCGAAGCTGTCAGTCGGCCACTGGGATACAATTGACACGCTTCTCCGAAGCTGTCAGTCGGCTGAGTGGGCGAGAGAGGTTAGTGCGAGGGTAAGTCCAGCTCCGGAGGAGCGTATCAATTATATCCCCGCATCGATATGAAGACGCACAGCGTCTGCATATCGGTGTGGGGTTTCCAACACCCATACATCCCGAAAGCTTCGGAGAAGCGAGTCAATAATTGTTCCGCTTCTTCGAAGCTACCTGAGAGGGGGAGGGGTCCAACCCCACACCAATGCGTCGCTTGCGCTTGCATTGATGTGGGGATACAACTGACACGCTTCTTCGAAGCTGTCAGTCGGCCACTGGGATATAATTGACACGTTCCTGCGGAGCTGTCAGTCGGCTGAGTGGGCGAGAGAGGTTAGTGCGAGGGTAAGTCCAGCTTCGGAGAAGCGTATCAATTATATTCCCGCATCGATATGAAGACGCGCCGCGTCTGCATATCGGTGTGGGGTTTCCAACACCCATACATCCGAAAGCTTCGGAGAAGCGAGTCAATAATTACTGTCTCTAATCCGCGTTCCATCTGCTCCAATCCGGCGTCCAAAGCTCGTTTACGAGCTAATCTGCGCCTGGATTCTTTCTCAAATCCTTATTAAATAGAAGAATTTCCCTCTGCTTTTGAGGTATCATATTTTTGTGAAATGAAATTTTGTTTCTATATTTGTATTTGCAGGCCCTCCGCAGAGGTCCGGTGCCGGGTATGCGGGAGGGTGTTCAGACATTTTGTTTTTTGAATGCGTTTACCAGACGCTTATTCCTGAGTCGTTGGAACTTCGCAACTTCTTAATCACTGTCAAGAGTGAGACAACGGTGGGTGCCTTTTGTGGATATGACTATGTCGGGATTAGTATTGTTACGTGTCCGCATTGTTGCATCGTGACTATGTAGCATCATATTCTGCGTGAGGCCTCTCGTTGGCCGTTCTACAATGATAGGCAATACGAAGGTCTCAACGAGAGGAACGGGCAGCAGGTACAGTTCCTCCCGCAATTCTTTTTTATAAATCACACTACTTTGGAGGGGCTATAGTGAACAAAAACTCTATTCTATGCGAAGAACGCTACTTTTGGCAATTCTTTGTTTTCTTGGAGGTTTTGGAATGTCGAATGCAGAGGAGACGAAGCCCTGCCTCATCTTTACCGGTGCTTCCGAAACGAAGCACGTGCTCGACCTTGAGGAGTTCAACCGCATAACATTCGGCGAGCATTCAATGACCGTCACGCATTCCGACCATCCCGAAAACCAAATCGAATTGCTCTATTCCGCTTTCCATCGCTTTGAAGTGGGCGATGGCATTGCTACTGATATAATTGAGATTCCCAATGAAGGCTCTGTCAAGATCCTGTATAACAAACCGGAACAAACCTTGCAACTGACCGGCGATGGTGACAGTGTTTATTCAACAGGTATTTTCAGTTTAAACGGCACATTGGTATGTCGAACCAATCTGCGTTATGGAGAAAGTGTTTCACTCGAATCGCTTGAACCGGGAGTCTATATCGCTATTGCAGTCAATGGAGATGATATAAGGAAAATTAAATTTGTAAAATAACGGCTATGAAACTAAATAAGCTTACAACATTAATATCTATAACTCTTATTGTGTTCGTTTCTATATTAGGGTTTGGCAAGCAGATAAAAGTACTCCGAATATACAGCGGAGGAGAGGTGATAAACGAACATAAATTATCGGAAATTGACTATGTCGAGATTCAGGATATAGAAATAGAAGAGAATGTGGATGGAGAAGGATATATCAATGGCTATAAATATGTAGATTTGGGATTACCGAGCGGATTGAAATGGGCTGCATGTAATGTTGGTGCCTCATCTCCTGAAGAATATGGCGATTACTTCGCATGGGGAGAGACAACACCAAAATCCACTTATACAGAAAGCAATAGTGCAACCTATAATAAGGAAGTAGGTGAAATATCCGGAAATCCTGAATATGATGCGGCAAGCGCCAACTGGGGAGGAACCTGGCGTATACCATCCCAAATCGAGATGCAGGAACTGATAGATAACTGCACCTGGACGTGGACAACGAAGAATGGGATACAAGGTTCTCTTGTATCCGGACCTAACGGTAATAGCATCTTCCTCCCGGCTGCGGGCTATCACGGTAGTTCGCTTAATTTCCGTGGTTCTGACGGTTGCTATTGGAGCTCAACTCCAAGCGGGTCTCAAGGTGCTTACTTGTACTTCAGGATGGATAGTCCTCGCATAACCGACATCATGCGCAGCTACGGGCAAAGTATCCGCGCTGTTTCAGAATAAAAGCTAAGCGCGTTCAATTCATTTAAATAGTTAATTCATTCTCCTGAAATCGCAGACGGTTTCAGGAGAATTTTTATCAATACATTATTCCGCATCTTCGAAGCTACCTGAGAGGGGGGAAGAGTCCAACCCCACACCAATGCATCACTACGCTCGCATGTTAATTTTAAGCGGCTTTTTTGATTTCCACGGCGGTCGGGAGACCGCCGCTCCATACCCGTGCTACTCCAATTGCTATATTATCTAAACCATGTTTAACTTGATAATCTCGCATCATGATAACTATACGATCTCGCATCATGATTTTTACAATGCCTCACAAAACGATGCCAGGGTTACTGTGGCGGCTATGGAGCGGCGGTCTCCTGACCGCCGGGTATTTTGCAACACTATCTCAGTCGCTCTTACAGTACCCCGTCCAGCTCCGGAGGAGCGTATCAATTATATCCCCGCATCGATATGAAGACGCGCAGCGTGTGCATATCGGTGTGGGGTTTCCAACACCCATACACCCCGAAAGCTTCGGAGAAGCGAGCCAATAATTACTATCTCTAATCCGCGTTCCATCTGCTCCAATCCGGCGAGCAAAGCTCGTTTACGAGCTAATCTGCGCTTGGATTCTTTCTCAAATCCATAAAAAGCTGAATTACAAGTATACCATCATGAGAATCCGTCTCGAAAGAGGATCAGCTTTGTACCACAAGATTAAAATGAAGGTAACAATTTGTGACCTTCATTTTTTAGAAATTTCCTTCAATTCACTTTTGGTCTTTTTCGGCGGTCGGGAGACCACCGCTCCATACCCGTGCTACTCTCTATTAACTATATGATTTCAAGCCATGAGCTTCAAATTAATGTCCCGCTTCTTCGAAGTTGCCTGATACAGTGGGGTCAGCTGCGTGGAAATTTATTTTACTTCGCTTTCAATTATTTCATGAGGAGTAAGAATCTCAAGTGCACGCGCTCCACGCCGGGTTCCGGTGATGTAGGCTATCCGGTCGTGTTCACCGATAAGGCCATCTGCTACAATTTGTTTCACGGCCTCAATAGAATGTGGCATAAAGAATTTTGGCGAAGGTTGATTATAGAGGTATGCTTTTACTCCGTAGCTTAAGGCAAGCCAACGTTGTACGCTCAGATTATGACAGATTGCAAAAGTTGGGTTGCTACCTCTGAACGATGAAATGAATCGTGCCGTCATCCCGTGGTAGGCATCGGTAAAGATAGCTTTAGTGCCGATTTTCTTCTCCGACATAACAGCCTCATGTGCCAGAAATGAAGTGATATCCGAATCCACCAAAGGTGGAACCTCATTATTATTATTTTGTGATTTTTCCACTTCGCGGGCTACATTTGTCATGGTCCTGACTGCTTCCACAGGATAACGTCCGGAAGCTGTTTCGCCCGAGAGCATCATGGCATCAACACGTTGATAGACAGCATTGGCAACATCTGAAATCTCGGCGCGCGTTGGGCGAGGGTGCTCAATCATGGTATGTAGCATTTGTGTAGCTACTATCACAGGTTTGTGCGCTTTGATACATTTATTTATCATTACTGACTGTATGCCGGGAATGCGTTCGGGGGCCACTTCTATACCCAAATCTCCGCGAGCAACCATGATGCCGTATGAAGCTTTGAGAATTTCATCAAAATTATCTACACCTTCCTGATTCTCTATTTTAGCGATTATTTTTATTTCGGAGCCGAGAGAGTCAAGAATATCTTGCACTTGCCGCACGTCCGAGGCTGAACGTACAAATGAATGTGCGATAAAATCCACACCTAATTCGACAGCATAGCCGATATTGCGTTTATCTCTTTCCGTAACAGCCGGCAAATCTATAGAAACACCGGGAATATTTACGCTTTTTCTTGAACCAATCGAGCCGTCATTTTTCGCTCTGGCAATTACGGTGTCTCCCTCGATTCCTTCAATGATAAATTCCATCTCTCCGTCATCTATCAATAACCGGTCGCCGGCACGTACTGCCGAAGCTATTGCGGGATAGCTGAGACAAATCTCATCGGAATTTGTCTTGCCATCGGGACGTCCGTAAATTTTCACGGTATCTCCGGCTTTAAAAGTTATCGGATCTCCGGTAGCAGTGGCAGTTGTGCGTATTTCCGGACCTTTTGTATCAATCATTATGGCTACTTCCGGATTTGCGGCACGTGTATTTTCAACTATTTTCTTGAATCCTTCATATTCGAGATGAGCGGAATTCATTCTGACAACATTCACTCCCGCTTCCACAAGAGTCTTTATAAAATCCGTGTCGCAGCGTTTATCCGACACGGTAGCTATTATCTTTGTAAACTTCTTCATATTTTTTCAACGCACGAGACCCCTGAATAGTTAGGCCCCGTCTTATAAAAAATGGAGCCTGATAAAGAAAGTTTAGGCTGTCCACGTAGTCACTACGGGAACAGCCTAATTTGCATTATGAAGAAGTTATTATTATTATTTATTTCTTATCTGCCGGTTCAAGCGGACATATAGGTTTGATCTGCTTGAAGAAGTCGTTGCCCTTATTGTCGACGAGGATGAATGCCGGGAAATCTTCAACATCGATTTTCCAGATTGCCTCCATTCCGAGTTCGGGATATTCAAGAAGCTCGACATTCTTGATTGAGTTCTTGGCAAGAATGGCAGCCGGTCCACCGATAGATCCGAGGTAGAAACCGCCATGTTTCTTGCAAGCATCCGTTACTTGCTGACTACGGTTACCTTTTGCGATCATTACCATTGAGCCTCCCGCAGCCTGGAACTGATCTACGTAGGGGTCCATGCGGCCGGCAGTTGTGGGGCCGAAAGAGCCGGAAGGCATACCTTCCGGTTTCTTGGCCGGACCGGCATAATATATAGGATGATCTTTTAGATATTGAGGCATGGGTTCTCCTGCATCCAGACGTTCTTTGATTTTTGCATGGGCAATGTCGCGGCCAACTATTATTGTGCCGTTTAGAGAGAGGCGAGTGGAGACGGGGTATTTGTTCAGCTCTTCGAGAACTTCTTTCATCGGGCGGTTAAGGTCGATCTTCACCACCTCTCCTTCTCCTGCATTGCGGAGAGCTTCAGGAATGAGTTCACCGGGGAATTCATCAAGTTTCTCTACCCAGAGACCATCTTTGTTAATTTTAGCTTTAACGTTGCGGTCGGCGGAACAGCTTACGCCCATACCAACAGGGCAGGAGGCGCCATGACGCGGCATACGGATAACGCGGATGTCGTGGGCATAATATTTGCCGCCGAACTGTGCGCCGAGGCCTAAGCAATGAGCTGCCTCAAGAAGTTCTTTCTCAAGCTCGACGTCGCGGAAGGCATGACCATATTCATTCCCTTTAGTGGGGAGGTTATCGTAATATTTTACGGAAGCTTTCTTGACAGCAGCAAGATTAGCTTCAGCTGATGTTCCTCCGATCACAAATGCGATATGATAGGGAGGACAAGCGGCTGTTCCGAGAGTCTTCATTTTTTCGATCAGGAAAGGAACAAGAGTCTTCTTGTTTAGAATAGCTTTTGTCTCCTGATAAAGATATGTTTTGTTGGCCGAGCCTCCACCCTTTGCTACAAAGAGGAAATTATATTCCATCCCTTCAGTGGCGTGAATCTCAATCTGTGCCGGAAGATTGCAACCGGTGTTCACTTCATCATACATTGTAAGGGGTGCGTTCTGCGAATAGCGGAGATTATTCTCAGTATATGTTTTATAAACACCGAGAGAGATCTTCTCCTCGTCGTCGCAACCGGTCCAGACCTGCTGGCCTTTGTAGCCGGCGCAAATAGATGTGCCGGTATCCTGACAGAAGGGGAGAACGCCCTTTGCTGCAATTTCTGCGTTACGCAACATGGTGAGAGCAACGAATTTATCGTTTTCAGATGCGGCGGGATCGTTGAGAATCTTCGCCACCATCTCGTTGTGCTCGCGACGGAGCATGAACGAACAGTTGTGGGAAGCGACGTTTGCAATTACGGTCAGCGCCTCCGGATCAACAACGAGCATCTCGTGGCCGTTCCAGTTTTCGACTTTTACGTAGTCTTTCGTGATGAGCTGATATTCGGTCGTGTCCGGACCGAGGGGAAACATTTCCTGGTAGTGAAAAGGTTTTGTAGCCATAAATTATGTTAGTAATATAGTCGTTCTTTGTGAGTCCCTTAAAATACGGGTCGTCTCTTTTCGGCGCATAGTGGCTGCGCAATTTCAGTTGCGAATATACAAAAAAATATTTCCCGATAGAAAAATTTTTTCTAAAAAAGGAAGGGCTGTCGGCTGTTTTTTCAGAAATGCAAAAAAAATAGTAATTTTGCAAGTTGATATGGATGCATTCAGGGCATCGTTTAAAAAAGCTACGTAATTTCGTAAATGAAGAATATTAGGAACTTTTGCATAATCGCGCATATCGATCACGGTAAGTCGACGCTTGCCGACCGTCTTCTTGAACGTACGGAAACTGTTGCAGCCAAGGATATGGAGGCACAAGTGCTCGATGATATGGATCTTGAACGTGAACGTGGAATCACAATCAAGAGTCATGCCATACAGATGGATTATACGCTCGACGGCGAGAAATATGTGTTGAATCTTATTGATACTCCGGGGCATGTCGATTTCTCGTATGAAGTGTCACGTTCGATAGCTGCCTGCGAGGGTGCCCTTCTGATTGTGGACGCCTCCCAGGGCATTCAGGCACAGACCATCTCCAACCTGTATATGGCGATTGACAATGATCTTGAAATTATTCCCGTAATCAATAAATGTGATCTGGACAGCGCCAAACCTGATGAAGTGGAAGACCAGATTGTTGATCTTCTCGGTTGCGACCCGGAAGAGATTATTCGTGCATCGGGAAAAACAGGAATGGGAATTGATGAAATTCTTAAAGCTATTGTTGAAAGGGTGCCGGCACCGCAGGGAGATCCTGACGCTCCTCTTCAGGCCTTGATTTTCGATTCCGTCTTTAATCCTTTTCGTGGAATCATCGCTTACTATAAGATCGTAAACGGAACGATAAGGACCGGTGATTTCGTAAAGTTCGTTTCAACCGGAAAGGAATATCATGCCGATGAAATAGGGGTGTTGAAACTTGAGATGTCTCCCCGTAAGGAGCTGTCAGCAGGCAATGTCGGTTATATTATTTCCGGTATCAAATCTTCCAAGGAGGTTAAGGTCGGGGATACGATTACGCATGTGGCGCGTCCGTGCGACAAGGCTATCGACGGCTTTGAGGAAGTGAAGCCTATGGTCTTTGCCGGAGTTTATCCGATCGAGACCGAAGATTTTGAAAATCTCCGGGCATCACTTGAAAAACTTCAGCTTAATGACGCTTCGCTTACGTTCCAGCCGGAATCTTCGGCTGCTTTGGGTTTCGGTTTCCGTTGCGGATTTCTCGGGTTGCTTCACATGGAGATTGTCCAGGAACGTCTGGGCCGTGAATTTGATATGGATGTTATCACCACCGTTCCGAATGTTTCATACATGGTCTATGATAAAAAGGGGAACAAGACGGAGGTGCATAATCCTTCCGGACTTCCCGAAGCAACGTTGATCGACCATATCGAGGAACCCTATATTCGCGCCACAATCATCACACAAGCTGATTTTATCGGTCCGATCATGACGCTTTGTCTCGGAAAGAGGGGAGAGCTGATCAAACAGGAATATATATCGGGCAACCGTATGGAACTGACGTTTGATATGCCGTTGGGGGAGATTGTGATCGACTTCTACGATAAACTGAAGAGTATATCCAAAGGCTATGCTTCGTTTGATTATCATATTCATGATTTCAGGGAGTCGAAGCTTGTTAAACTCGACATATTGCTTAACGGAGAGAGTGTGGATGCGCTATCAACGCTTACACATGAGGCCAATGCTGTTAAATTCGGACGAAGAATGTGCGAGAAACTGAAAGAGCTTATTCCGCGGCAGCAGTTTGATATAGCAATTCAGGCGGCAATAGGCGCAAAAATCATTGCCAGGGAGACAATCAAGGCAGTCAGAAAGGATGTAACTGCAAAATGTTATGGCGGCGATATCTCACGAAAGCGCAAACTTCTCGAAAAGCAGAAAGCCGGGAAAAAGCGTATGAAGCAAATTGGATCGGTAGAAGTGCCGCAGAAAGCTTTCCTGGCTGTATTGAAGCTTGACTAAGAGCCCATCTCAAAAATTTGAGAGCCCCTGGGGCGGATTTGGACGGTGCTTTTCTCCAAATCTCGTCAGTCATGATGCCCGCATCATTCCCTCCTCAACTTGAGAAAATCACTCGCCCAAATCCGCCCCAGGGGCTCTCAAATTTTTGAGATGAGCTCTAAACTCTAAACGTCCTTATGGCGTTTATGCGTATATAACCAAAAAAAGACATATATGAATATAGGAGATAAATTTCCCGATCTTCTGGGAGTCGATATGAATGGAAAGGAGATAAAACTTTCTGATTTTCCGGGTAAGAAATTCATTATCTATTTTTATCCGAAAGATAACACTCCGGGTTGCACTGCCGAAGCTTGTAATTTCCGCGATAATTATGGTATTTTCGAAGGAATGGGTTATCAGGTGATAGGTGTAAGTAAAGATTCGGAGGCGAGTCACCAGAGATTCGTAGATAAGAACGGTCTGCAGTTTCCACTTGTAGCGGATACCGATGGTAAATTGTGCGAACTTGCCGGAGTCTGGCAGGAGAAAAAGATGGCCGGACGGACCTATATGGGCATCGTGCGCACCACGTTCGTTACAGATGAAAACGGTGTCGTATCTGACGTAGTGAGAAAAGTCAAGACTAAAGAAGCCTCGGAGCAATTGTTTGCTTTACTTGACGGAAGAGGCGCCATCAACCCTGCTTGACGTAACCATATCCTCGCCTCAACATGAAAATGTTGAGGCGGCTATTTTTTATTTATCCTGAACTATATCTTGCTAAATTTAAAGTCTTTCTATTATGGCTTCAGTTTTTTATACTGCTCGAAAGACCATCAAGAACTACGCCAACGGTGGTAATGTGCTTATTGCCGCTACAGCTTTAGCTCTTTTAGTGGTTAATCTTCCCTTTACACGAGAATTTTATAATTCATTGTGGGATCATGAGCTTGCACTGCAAGTTGGCTCATTCAATCTTTTCAGCCATCACGGTCAGCCCATGTCGATAATGGCATTCATCAATGATGCCCTTATGGCACTTTTCTTTTTCTCTGTCGGACTGGAGATAAAGCGCGAAGTGCTTGTCGGCGAGTTATCCTCATTCCGCAATGCTTTGCTCCCTATAATTGCCGCTATCGGAGGAATGGCCGTTCCGGTATTCCTTTATCATATTATGTCGAAGGGCACAGCCTACGATGGAGGTATGGCTATCCCTATGGCTACCGATATAGCGTTCTCCTTAGGAGTGCTGGCAATGCTCGGCAACAGGGTGCCTATAGGGCTTAAGGTATTTCTTACCACACTGGCTGTTGTGGATGATATCGGAGGAATTTTGGTAATCGCTATTTTTTATAGCACTCATATAGAATATATGTTGCTTCTTTGGGCGGCATGCTGTCTGCTCGTATTATTTGTGGGTGGAAAACTGGGTATTCAGAGTAAGCTGTTTTATATAATTATAGGGGCTTTTGTTTGGTTTTTCTTCCTTAATGCAGGTATTCATCCCACTATTGCCGGTGTGCTTATTGCTTTCTGCGTTCCGGCCAAACCGGTCTATGCTCCTAAAAAATATGTGCAGAATATACGTAAGAATATAAGTTTCTTCGCTCATGAAAACGATGAAATGCTTAATAAACGCACTATTCTGACGCGTGAGCAGATGAACTGGCTCAAAGAAATAGAATCTTCTTCCGACAAGGTGATCTCCCCTCTACAGGATATGGAAGACTCTCTTCATCCGCTTGTGAATTACCTGATAGTTCCGATTTTTGCATTTGCCAATGCAGGAATCTTTTTCGGAGACATGGCTTTCGAACAGCTTTTCCATGGGGTTGCTCCTGCGATAATTATTGGCCTTGTGCTTGGAAAATTCCTGGGAATTTTCCTTTTCTCGGCAGCGACAATCCTGTTGAAACTCGCTCCTATGCCTGATGGTGCCAATTGGGCGCGTTTGGCTTCTGTTTCCGTTCTTGGCGGAATTGGTTTTACTGTCTCCCTTTTTATCGCCAACCTTTCATTCGGTGGGGGCGACCCGATAATGTCTGAATTGTTAAACGACTCAAAATTGGGCATCCTGGTCGGCTCGTTATTGGCCGGTGTATTGGGATGGTTTTTCCTCCATCTCACTCTTCCCAAAGAAGCACAGGATCAAGGCGACGACTGATCATCTGCTTATTATACAACAACAGACGGAGTATCCTAGGATACTCCGTCTGTTGTTGTATAATAAGCTCTCTGTCTCGGCTTTTTACGATTGGGTCAAAATATCATTCGAGTCCAAGGAGACGCCGTTCCTGTGCTACCGTTATTGGAGAGGAATGGCCGGAAAGGAGGAGAGTATCTGATGGGAGAGTAAGGATTTTGGTTATTATCGATTCCTCAAGCTCTTTTCGGTTCCCTCCGGGAAAATTTGTCAGTCCCGGGCCATGTTGATATAGACTATCGCCGACAAAAGCGGCTCTTTCTTCGGGAGAATAGAAAGTGACAGATCCGGGAGTATGGCCCGGTGTATGTATAACCTTCAGATAAAATCCGGAATTAGATTTCAATCTGATAATCTCTCCATCATACATTTCTTCGTAATGGGAGAGAGTGACCGGCACCCCTGATTGTCGGCTTAGATTAAGATCTGTATTGGTAAGATAGGAGGCATCTTCGGGATAGATATAGACAGGTGCTACAAGTTTTTCCCGTAGTAATTCCGCCGCTCCGAAATGATCGAAGTGACCATGAGTGAGCAGTATTTTTTCTATATGCCATCCGTTTCTCATTATTTCTTCATATATTAATCCGGCTTGTGCGCCCGGATCAATCAGGAAGCCGGAGCTACTGTGCCGGTCAATATAGAAATATGTATTTTCCGTGAATACCCCAGTTACTTGAAGTTCTTTAATCATTGGAAAATCCTTTCTTTAACTATCAATTATAGGAGTTCACATCCTTCCGGGCCGCAGACGTGAGCTTTTTCTCCATTAGAGGGAGTCTCTTTTTCTGTTTCACGAATTTTTCGCTGAGCTCTTTCAAGCGCCGATTTCATACCGTCTAAGGTCAGAGCACCGGGAACAGCAAATTCATCATTGAAGACCATGTAAGGGACTCCACGCACGCCTCTCATTCCTGCTTCGCGTTCATCAAACCGGACATCATCGGCAAATTGATTGCCTGATAACACCTCTTTTACCTCTTTCTCATCCATTCCGGCTTCCTTGGCCACTTCTACAAGAACAGAGTGCTCTGCAAGAACCAGATTCTTTGTGAAATAGGCATCGAAAAGGAGTCGGTTGAGCGTTTCGACAGTTTTTGCATCATATCTGTTTTCTGCAAGTTTCATGAGTCGATGTGCATCGAAAGTGTTGCTGTATTTTGTAGTTGCATATCGGAAATCCAGGCCAAGTTCCCGACCGAGTTCCGAAATTTGTTCCACCTGTCTTTCGGCGTCCGGAAGGCTCAGACGATATTTCATTGCGAAACGTTCGGGAGTGGAAGAAACAACCTCTTTGGAGGCTGTGGGATCAAGCTCGAATGCACGGTAGTCGATTCTAACCTCGTTATTCATACCGAGTTCTTCAATCGCTTTTTCAAGGCGTGTTTCGCCAATGTAGCAGTAGGGGCAAGCAAAATCGCTCCAGATTGTGATTGTCATCATAGTATTTTCCTTTCTGTGTTTTTTATGTATCTGTGTTTTTAATTAAATAAGTGTTCGAAATTAATTTATACTATATGCCACTTTATTTTTGAGATAATTTCT
>CAZOPN010000006.1:0-53497 GCA_964581685.1 uncultured Sangeribacter sp.
CGCTAAGCTCCCTCTTCAGCTTGCGTAAATCCCTCGCCCAAAGCCGCCCTAGCGACCCCATTTTTTATGAGATGGGGCCTAAGACCCCGTTTCATAAAATAGGGTCTGAATTCCATCCGACAACAAAATAAATACTTTCAGACAATTGCTCAAAATAAAAAACACATTTTTTGGCAGCGAATCATAAAATATCACAACACTGATCATCCCGGGCCCTGCATTTCAATCCCCATGCTATAATACCGTAGCAAATGTCCGTAAAGTTCAGGCGCAGTTCTGCAGGCTGTAACCATATATCAATTTTATCCTATTTCTTGCAAAAATAATCCAACTCTTTTTCCGACCGCTTAAATTAAATTTGTAAATCATAAGTAAGTATTGAAAATTATCTTCCAACTATGCATCATCTATCCATCCTCAGCACGTTTCTGCTTCTCTATCCATGCAGTTTAATTGCGCTATCATCAACGGCCTCCACTCCCCTGCCATTTCCTGAGCTTCCCGCCAGACTCCCCGTTGCATCGCAACCGTTGGGAGATGTCGACTCATTTAAAGAAGAGATCGTTGATCTTGAAATTACACAGGGGCCGTTTGAAGCCAACTGGCAATCGATCGAAGAGAATTACCCCGGTTCTCCGGAATGGCTTCGCGATGCAAAATTCGGGATATGGGTTCATTTCGGCCCTCAATCGGCCGGAGAAAGCGGCGACTGGTATGCGAGATATCTTTATAATCCGGAACGCAAAGCTTATAAGAATCATCTGGAGCGTTACGGGCATCCTTCTGAAGTGGGATATAAAGACGTGCTTAACACGTGGAATCCCGAGAAACTTGACCCTGCCTATCTCACCGAGCTTTATAAAAAAGCCGGAGCGCGCTTTCTGATGATTCAGGGCGTGCACCACGACAATTACGATCTATGGGATTCCAAATACCAGCCCTGGAACTCCGTCAATATCGGCCCCAAACGCGATTTGCTGCGCGAATGGAGCGATGCCTGCAAAAAGAACGGAATGAGATATGGTGTCACATTCCACCATGAATACACCTGGTGGTGGTGGCAGACAGCTTTCATGGCAGATAAGGAAGGAGAAAAAGCGGGCATTCCATACGATGGCAATCTCACGCTCGAAGATGGAAAAGGAAAATGGTGGGAAGGTTACGATCCCCGTTTGCTCTATGGCATCGACCTGCGTGAATATGAAAGTGTGGAGGAAAAAGCCGTAAGCCCGTGGTCGCCCCCGAAACCGGGCATTTTCTCACGTCATCTGGACTATGCCCGCTGGTTTGCCAAGCAATGGGCATTAAGAATGATGGACGTAGTCCATAACTACGATCCCGACTTCATTTATACCGACGGCACGGTGGAAGGGCCTTTCACCGGCAACGGAACCGGCACCGGCTATAAATGCAACGCGATGCAGACCGTAATGGCCGATTATTACAACAATACACTTAAAAACCGGGGAAAAGTCGATACATTCAGTATCATAAAATTCCGTCATCCCACAAACGGCGCGGTGAATACGGCAGAGTTCGCATTCCCCGATACCATCAACTCCTCCCAGCCCTGGATCCGTGAAGCTCCCGTTGGCGACTGGTTCTATGCTCCCGGCTTCACTTACGACCCGGGGATGATGATAAGATTCATAATCGAATCTGTGGCCCGCGACGGAAATGCAGCAATCAATATATCTCTAAAACCTGACGGATCGATCGACCCGGAATGCGTCACAATGCTTGAGAAAGTCGGAGAATGGATGGCCGTAAATGGCGATGCGATCTACGGAAGCCGTGCATGGAAAGTGCCCGGAGAAGGGCATACGGATGAACACGGCAATCTGCGCAAACTCCCCGGAGGGCATCTGTCGGCCAATCATGCGAATTTCAGATTTGAAAAAGAAGATTTCCGGTTTTCAGTTGGCAAAGATGGCAAACTCTACGCTTTCTGCATGATAAAGCCGGAGAAAGACGATATCCTTCTTATCAAATCGCTGGCAAAAGAAAAAGGCATGCGAAATGAAAAAATCAAGGACGTCAAACTATTGGGTTACGAAGGGAAACTAAAATGGAAACATACCCCGGAAGGCCTTGAAATCAAATTCCCGGGGCTACCGGCCGAAAGCTCGCCGGCAGCAGTAACCTTCCGCATCGATTGATTTTTTATAAATAGTGCCTCACAATTGTTCTGAAAGATGTAATTTTGCAAAAAAATTACATCTTTCAGTTATGTGGGTGATCCTCGCGCTGATCTCAGCCTTGGGATTAGGCTTTTATGATATATTCAAAAAACTGTCGGTCAGAGGGAATGATGTACTGATGGTGCTGATGCTGAACACAGTGTTCGGAGCCATATATATGTCGCCCTTTCTCATAGCCGGCGCCATCGAAGGTAATTTCGGTTTTGGCAACACTCCTCACGGGCATCTGTTGATTCTGGTAAAATCCTTCATCGTGCTCGGTTCGTGGCTGCTCGGATATTTCGCCATAAAACATCTGCCGCTCACGGTCCAGGGGCCGATCAATGCCTCACGTCCCGTCCTCGTCCTGGTCGGAGCCCTGCTCATCTTTGGCGAACGGCTCAATCTCATACAATGGATTGGCATTATGCTCGGTTTTGCATCGCTCTTCTTCATCTCGCGGATTGGAGCAAAAGAGGGATTCTCGCTTAAACATTCCCGCTGGATATGGATGTCGATAGGAGCAACTATGCTCGGTGCGGTCAGCGCCCTTTACGATAAATTTCTTCTGCGCAGCTACTCTCCGATAGAAGTACAGGCCTGGTACTCCCTCTATCAGTCGATAATTATGGTTATCGTAATTTCCATAATTCGCAGCGGCAGCAATAAGCCGGCCGACAGATTCGAATGGAGATGGACCATTCCCTGCATCGCGCTCTTCCTGACAGCCGCCGACATGGCATATTTCTATTCCCTCTCCTTGCCGGGTTCGATGGTAGCGGTTGTTTCCATGATACGCCGCGGAAGCGTTATCGTAAGCTTCCTCTACGGAGTGATCGCCCTCCACGAAAAAAATATCCGGCCTAAACTCATCGACCTCGGCGTGCTCCTTCTCAGCCTCGCCCTGCTCGTGATAGGATCGCAATTATAAATTTAAAATGAAAAAAATAGGAATCTTATCTGACACACACGGTTATTGGGACGACCGCTACGCCCGTCATTTCAGTGATTGCGATGAAATATGGCATGCCGGCGATATCGGCGACTATTCCATAATTGAAAGGCTTCAGGAGGTGGCTCCCGTGGTCCGTGCCGTCAGCGGGAATATCGATCATGGAATGGTGAAAAGAAGATGCAGCGAACTTGAAATTTTCAGGATAGAGGATATCAAGGTCTTGCTCACCCATATCGGAGGCTATCCGGGCAAATGGTCGAAAGGAATGAAAAATCTCCTGCAGAAAGAGGGAATAAACCTGATGATCGACGGACATTCACATATCCTGAAAGTGATGTTCGACCACCAACTGAATCTTCTGCACATCAATCCCGGAGCCGCCGGGCAACAGGGATGGCATAAGGTGAGAACACTTGTAAAACTCACCATCGACGGCACCGACATGCGCGATTGCGAAGTAATCGAGTTGTCTCCGGCTCCTTAGGCAGCTAATCATAAAACATTTTGCCTGCGATCCCTGGAGATAAATATTTTATGATTAGCTGCCTTAATGAAAAATAAAGCTTAGCTCATGCCGGAGATTAGGCGTAAGAAGATCCGGATTGTCAAGAAGCTCTTTACGGCTCCACCAGCGCCCTCCATCAAGTTCATCGCTCGGGCAGACTGCTCCCCTCTCCACCGTGGCGCGAAACGTATTCACCAGTTCGCGCTCCCGGTCTGACTCAAAAACATATCTCTTCACGAATTCCGGTTCAAAAGAGAGCGAACCGAGTTCTTCACGGGCCTCCCGCCGCAGCGCATCTTCCACAACCTCGCCATAGTCTACATGGCCTCCCACAGCCGTATCCCACTTGTCGGGCTGAATGTCTTTCCATGCAGGTCTGTGCTGTAGAAAAAGATTTCCCTCATGATCGAAAACATGAAGATGCACCACGGGATGCAGCAGCCTGCTCCCTCCGTGACACTCTCCCCGCGTTGCCTTGCCGACAACGTTTCCATCCTCATCAACCACAGGAAAAACCTCCTTACTGTTATCCATTTTCATAATCAGATCCTATTCTTTAAAGCGAGTTCAAAATTAACAATATTCCAACATATATCACGTTTATTCAAAAGCAATATGCTTTTTTTTAGACCCCATTTCATAAGACGGGTCCTAATTTGATATTTGATTTAGAACAAAAAATCATTACCCGATTTTGCGATTAATCCAATTTATATTTTCTTTATAGAAAATTATACCTTTTTTATAAAATTTTCAGCTGAATAAATGAGATTATATACTCTACTTATCGCAATAATGCTCTGCATGAGTGCGTCAGCCCAAGGCACAGCTACCGCTCCCGAAACTCTGACCGAGGGCACAAGAACAGTTGCGATTGATGAAGCCGGCTTCCGTCAGGTTTTATACTATTCCTACACCGCCCCCCGGGATTGCCTGCTGTCGCTGACGCTTCCCACTTCTTCAGCTGCAGTCGTAGCTTCATACACCGGAGGAGATCCTTACCAATCGGAATTCCCGACTTACTGTGTCGGCAATGATGAAACGGCCTCTACCTCTTTCGCATGTTTTGCGCCAAAAGATAAGACAATCTATCTTAAAGTTACGTTGCTTGTGCTTGCCTTCCCTCAGGGCACCACATCTGCCGAAATTACGGTAGCCACGCAACCATACGATATAAACAACGGTCAAGACCAGGCAAATCCGATACAGACTCACGACGGCTCCACAGTTTTTCTCCCTCTCGAAGTGGATTCGGAAGCTCCCTATCTGCCTCTTGCGACATATACCGCATATACTGTTGAACACGATGGTTGGTTATATCTTAACTTTACGCCAAGCGTAACTTCCATATATTATCGGCATCCCGATGAAGAAACCTTCTCTTACCTAAAGGGAGAATATATCGTTGAGAATGGCAAAACGGTTGGTACAAAAGCTTTTATGGAAGTTACCAAAGGAGAAAGCCTGCTTTTTGAGATAAAAGGATTCAACGGAACCATGCTCACCACAACTCTTGAAAATCCGGACCCTGGCACATCCTGCGATTTCCCCCTGCCGATAGAGCAACCGGGACTTATCGCCATCCCTGACGGACCGGGTGACTGGTATTGGATTTTCACGCCTGCAAAAGAGGGGTATGTGGAGCTTACATCCGACATTAATCTTGAAGGAGGCCATATAGAAGTAATGATGGATTGCAACCACACCGGATCGTTCACCATATATGATTCTTTCCGGCTGCGCGCATGGGTCTACGACCGTATGGAATATTTGATCCATCTTAAAAAGGAAACTGCCACAGAGGGAGCCCAGTTCATGATGCAACTCTCCGAGCCTCTACCCTGCGACGATTCATTCACAGCTCCCGATATGGAAAGCGGCGCCGAATATGTCACCCCCGCTTTTGCCGGGACCTACTACTACCGTATCGCCGCAGCTCCCGACAAAGCACGCGATCTTGAGCTTCATACCATGGGCTCGGATCTTGATTCTCGCACCCGTGTAAATCTCTATGAGGAAAATGATCTCACTGAGACCCTCGCACGCGGTCTGGATCTAACATACGCGCTTTCTCCCGGCAAAGCTTATATTATGAAATGGACTGTTTTCGATATCGAAAAAGCTATCCCCTTCTCCATTACTCTTACCGACAAATCATCTTCTGTCGGAGATATTGAAAATAAAGAAGAAAAGATCACCGTAAACGGAACCTTCGTGACTCTTAATGCCAATGGCGAGAAAGCGGAGATCTACTCCACCGACGGACGAAATATCTTCAGCGCGCATCTTAAGGAGACAACCCGGACTACACTTGAGCCCGGAATCTATGTGGTGAAAATAGGAGCTCATTCCGAAAAAATCATCATTAGATAATCCCGAAAAAGGGAATAAAAAAGAATATAACAATAACCAAACTTTTTTAATATGAAAAAATTATTACTAACTACGATGCTTGGCCTGGCTACGCTCTCCGCCGGAGCACAGACCTCGGCATCCCCCTTCGAACTCCATGAGGGAGCAAATACCATTCCGGGGCTTAGCAGTTATTCCTATGTTTACGCCACATACGAAGCTCAGGAAGATCAGTATGTAAATATCAAGGGTATTAAGAGTGTAATCTCAGTGGAACAGGACAACACTGCTGTCTCATCATATACAGATACAACCAATGAAATAGGATACTTTCTTATTCCGGCTAATACTAAGTATACTTTAAGTTTTATGAATTATACTGCCGGAGATTTAGTTGTTACCATTCAGGCAACCGCTCAAGAATATACTAACGCTCAGACCCCGGAAACAGCTGTAACAGCCTCTGCAACCCCATTCTTTGTTCCTTTTATTAAAACCGGAGGCTATTCTGATCCTGCCACCCCGGTATATATCAAATATACACCGGAAATCGATGGAAAACTTACCATGCATTTTTCAGGAAATGTTTCGAATCTACAGTATGCTGAAGCCGGTTCAACCGACTATATAACCATTGATAATGGTGGATATGCAAACAGCGGCTGGGAAGCTACAATGGAAGTAGATGCGAATGTTGAATATATTATCACAGGTACAGCCTCGTCCGGAATGCTCGCTACATTCACAACGGCAGAAATCATTCCCGGTGCATCTTGCGCCGATGCCGTTAAGATGATATCAGGAGCAAACGCACTTCCTGCTGAAGAGGGCTCATACTGGTATACATTCACTACGCCTGACACACCTGCCAAATCTTTTGTCACACTGACCACAGACGCTGATCTGACCGGTGGCAAGGCGACTATATCTTCTTCCTGTGGTTCAACATACGGTGCTATCAGTCAAGATGGCGAGCTACACCTTCGTCTTCCCTACAATGCCAAGACTACTCGCATGCTCGAAATTAAGAAAGCGACAGCCCTCGCTGAAACTTCAGCTGTTAATATGACGATCGAAGCGCCTCAGCTATATGATGCTTTCGATACAGCTCAGGCTTTCGAGGCCGGTCAGACTGTTACCACTCCGGATTTCGGAGGAACATATTATTATGCCATAACAGCTCCGGAGACAGGCAACTACTTCCTTGATATCGCTACAACAAATACAGAAGTTCCGTCAGGCACTCAGCTTCAACTTTATCTCTCTTCAGATGAATATACAGTTGTAGCTACAGGCACAACCAGTTTGCACTATAACGTTGAAGCCGGAAAGAAATATGTGATCAAATGGACGTGCCCCAACGATCTTCGTTCTCTTCCCTTCACTGCGACATTCGCAGAAATCCAACAGGGTGAGACAGCAGGCGACCCCATAATTGCCGAAATTGGCGATAATACAATCCCTGCCTCTTCCGATATATTCTTCAGCTATACAGCCACCGAAGATTCTTGGCTGATACTCACCCCATCGGCTGAAACACTTGTGCCAACCATCACAACTCCTGAAGAAAATCCCTCTTATATTACATCCTATACAGAGGATGGCGCTTACCGTTTCCAAGGCACAACCGGCGTAAAATATCAGATCGAATTCAAAAATGCGACAGACGGAGGTTCCTTCACACTCGCCACACGCGCCTATACAACCGGTGAGACCTCGGCCGACCCGATAATTGCCGAAAATGGAGAGGCCACAATACCTGATTTTGCCGGTACATTCTGGGTGCGTTATACCGCTACAGAAGATGGCTTTGTAGATGTTGCTACAACAGCCACATACACCACCTCCAATACTCTCGGGGTCTATGTAGGAGAGATTGCCAATAGTAACTACACAAGAATGATGTCCGGAGAAGATAATGGATATGAAATTCTCTCATTTGCTGTCAAAACAGGAGATCTTCTGTATGTTCGAGCAATTATTGGTGCACCGGAATCAGATATGAAATTCACATTCACTCAACGTGAAGCCGGTCCGGGCGAGACAGTTGCATCAGCAATTGAAATACCTTTCACGGAAAATCCTACTACATTCAGCTTTGAGAAAACTGTTGGCTGGGGTGACGATCCGATTTGGTATTGTATTGACCTCCCGGAAGAAGGTCTGTTTAATCTCGTTGGAACGGAATCATTCTCAATGTATATGTATTCTTCCGATAATACTGAGACTTCCATTGCAAATGCAAGTGGATACCCCTCAAAAATATCAAATGTAAGCATTTCCACTCCGGGACGTTATTACTTCAAACTCACATCTGCATATTATACATTTACAGCAGATATTTCACTGCGTGAAGCGGCCCCGGGAGAAACAGCAAGCAAGGCCTTTGAGATCAATCCTACCGAGAATCCCTTTGAATATCAACTCACAGCCGCATCTTCATCCGATCAGGCCATTTGGTATGCAATAAACCTTCAGCCGGGAAATTTCAGTTTCCATACTCAAAGTGCTGATGCCTCTCTTTATAAGGAATCCAATCTCAATTCCGCAATTGCCAACACCTCTATGTCCTGGAGTCCTTATGGTTATGCATTTGATACCGATATAACTGAAGCCGGTAAATACTATATAAAGGTTACAAGGGCTACCTCTGCTTTAAAGGCTACTCTTTCAGGGACAGCTCTCATTGTTGATACTACTGTGGGTGTTGAAGGTATTGAAGCTGCCGATGCGCAGGAAGTTGTATATTATAATCTGGAAGGTGTACGCGTTGATAATCCCGAGAAGGGCGTTTATATCCGCGTAATCGGCAACCGCCGCGACAAAGTGGTGATCCGTTAATCATTCCCATTACCTCAAAAAGCTCCGACAGGTTTTCCTGCCGGAGTTTTTTTGTTAATTTTGTCGGCAAAGAAACATTTATGGAAAAAGATAAATTCGACCTGATAGCCACATCGGTCGCTAAGAAACTCGCGCTCCCGATTAAAGGAGTGACTGCCACAATCAGGTTGCTTGATGAAGGAGCTACCGTGCCTTTCATAAGCCGTTATCGCAAAGAACTGACCGGTGCGCTCGATGAAGTGCAAGTGCGCGATATTGAAATGACACTCCGGCAAGTGCGCGAACTGGAGACCAGACGCGAATTCGTGCATAAGGCAATCAATGAAGCGGGGGCTATGACCCCTACTCTCGAATCGCGTCTTGCACAGGCAGAAACCATGACCGATATCGAAGATATATATGCACCTTTCAAACCGAAGAAACGCACACGAGCCACTATTGCCCGCGAAAAAGGGCTCGAGCCTCTCGCACGAAAAATAATGAGCGGATATCTCCCCGACGCTTCTGAAGAAGAAATAGCCGGTGCCTCAGATATTATTGCCGAATGGTCGTCAGAATCGCCAAGACTTCGAAATATCACACGCCGCACACTCCGAAGAAATGCAAGTCTGGTCTCCACTATTGTAAAAGGGAAAGAAGAAGAGATCGAAGGTTCTCCTCTTGCTCAATATGCCGATTTTTCAAGAGAAGTGCGCAGAATGGCGTCACACCAATATCTCGCGTTGCGACGTGCCGAACGTGAGGGACTTATACGCGTAAAATACGACCTCGGAAGCTATTCCGAACAACTCGATGAAGATCTGTGTGAAGCTTTCATTCCAAGGAAAGCCACACGAGATACGGCAAATGTTATAGCAATAGCGGTGCGTGATGCTTCGAAACGTCTGTTGAAACCTTCGGTAGAGAATGAGATCTCTGCCGAACTCAAAGAGGATGCAGATAAAGTGGCCATCGACATCTTTGCCGGTAATCTCCGCGAACTTCTTTTGGCTCCTCCGTTGAAAAGAAAAAGAATTCTTGCCGTTGACCCCGGTTACCGCACGGGATGCAAGGTGGTAGCTCTCGATGAACAAGGCAATCTGCTCGATGAGGCCGTGATTTACCCCACTCAGCCTCGAAACGACACGGAAGAAGCTGCAAGAATAGTGGAGCGGCTTGTCAAGAAATATCATCTGGAAACAATTGCTCTCGGAAACGGCACCGCTTCGCGCGAGACGGAACGCTTTCTGAAACAATCAGGAGTGATTGATCCGGCACAAATATATGTGGTGAGCGAGGATGGAGCCTCGGTCTACTCAGCCTCCGAAATAGCTCGTAAGGAATTTCCGGATAAAGATGTGACCGTGCGTGGAGCCGTATCTATCGGACGCCGACTCCTCGACCCTCTTGCAGAGCTGGTGAAGATCGACCCCAAATCAATAGGCGTCGGCCAGTATCAGCATGATGTTGATCAGACCGCACTTAAAGATGCCCTCGATTACACAGTTATGGCTTGTGTGAATGCAGTCGGGGTTAATGTCAATACAGCTTCCGAGAAGCTTCTTTCTTACGTCTCCGGAATCGGACCAGCACTTGCCGCCAACATCGTGAAATTCCGTGCAGAAAACGGCGATTTCACTTCCAGGGCACAGTTGCGGAAAGTGCCACGCTTAGGCGACAAAGCCTTTGAACTGTCGGCTGGCTTCCTGAGAGTTCCTGACAGCAAGAATCCACTCGACAACACAGGCATACATCCTGAAAGTTACGAAATAGTGAAAGCCATGGCTGAGAGTCTCGGTGTGAAAGTGGGCGATCTTCCGGCCAATAAGGAGCTTCTTGACCGCATTGATATCGATCGTCTGGCAGAACAGGGTGCCGGAGGCCGAGAGACAATGAAAGATATCATATCCGAACTCCGCAAACCGGGACGCGATCCGCGGACAGACGATGCTACCGTTGCATTCGTTCCCTCCGTTGAATCTTTCGAACAGTTAGCTGTTGGCCTGACTGTGAGCGGCAAAGTCAGCAACATCACAGCTTTCGGGGCGTTCATTGATCTCGGCATTAAGGAAAACGGCCTTATCCACATCTCCCGTCTTTCCACAAGACGCGTACAGGCCGTAACGGAAGTGCTCCGGCTTGGGCAGCAGATAGAAGCGCGTGTGATTGAACTTGACCCCGCGCGTCGCCGCATTTCCTTATCCCTCATATAAAAGCGACATTAAAAGCGACGTCCGCAAGTGAGCATAAATTCAATGAGGCCGGCTGAGAATTCTCAGTCGGCCTCATTGAATTTAATTGTTAAGGTTATTATCTGACAACGAGTTTAACGGCACGTTCTCCGGCACGAAGCATGTAAATGCCGGGCTCAAGAGAGATGCGGGCATAATCACCTACAGTCTCATTGAATACCACCATACCGTTCAAAGAGCTTATCGCAACCTGACGACCACCTGCATTGGCAACCGAAATGAAGCCGCGACCGGCGCTGACTGTCATTCCGTCAGCCTCGAGCGTTCCTACTCCCGAGAGATCGGAATTCCACTCGTTCGATAGACCGGATTCGCCCTTATCGTAGACAGCCGATACATGATAGATGTGAGTGCCTTCAGTCTTGGCATCAGTATCTACATATTCATTCTCCTCGATTGTCTCATCGTTGATGCGCTCTCCATCGCGATAAACATTATATCCACGGAATTCAAGGACATCAGCATTTGCACTCTCGTAAGTGACGTCATCCACCAGGAATGCATACGTATTATTCGAAACGCAGTTGATAGCGAAATAACGGGCATCGGCCGGGAGCGTGAACTCATAGCGGGTCCATTCTGTAGCCGGCACAGTGATCACATCGCCGAGCTGCTTGAAGTCTTCCATCTTCACCTCCTCCTCTGTCGAATAGCAGAATCGGAACTGATCAAGACCATAAGCGGCAACAACAGTCTTAGCCATGAAAGTCACGGTTGAGCCACCCTTCACCTCGGGAGAAATCAGCCAGTCGTCGTTGCTGCGTTCAGCAGCCGCAAAACAAACAGCCATCTGCTCGCCAAGATAGGGAGTCCAGAGATTACCCTTGATTCCTGCCTTGCCGGGGTTAAGGGCCTGGAATGCCATCTGGTATCCGGCGTAGGGATATTCATAGTCACCGCTTTCACTCTGTGAATTACTGATCGTATACGTGAGGCTGCCATCGTTGTCCACGAGCGTCCACTCGCCGAAATTATCGATAGTAAACGGTTCGTAAGCCTCGAAGCCATCCGTAACGACACCGCTTGCATTCATATCGGGTTCATTCCATCTGAGGGATACAGATCCGTTAGAGACAGAACCGGTGAGTCCCGTTACACGCGGAAGAGTATTCATCGGCACAGTAACATTGATTACGGGAGTCTCGTTGTCCTCCTTATTGGCATCGGCAGAGAAATTGATCTTCGCCTGATAACTGTAGCTCTTACCGGCTTCAACAATTGTCGGAGTGATCGGGAATGAATACGTGCGCTCTTTAGCGAAATCGAGCGGTTCGCCACCTTCGAGTTCAGCTACAAGCTTGCCATCGCGCCAGAGCTCGACAGTGAAATCATCAGCCGGAACCATACCGTTGTTGAATACGGTCACGACAGCATTACGCGTTGAATTAACCGCGATCTGGTCGGGGATAGTAAAGGCCGTAGCCTGAAGGTCGTGGTCAGGAACGTCGTGCACCGTGATGTTATCAATGTGCATGTCGTAGCTGATATAATTATGGGTATGGAACGCCACCTGGAAATCTTTTGTTCCGACAGCCTCCTTGAGGGGCAGGTCGTAACGATACCAACCGTTACCATTGATAAGAAGAATCGGTTTAGCGGTCAGGCTCTTATACTCGCCATCCATATATACCTCTACCTCCATAGTCTCTTTTTCGGTAGAGAAACCATTCTCAGTGTCAGGATTATAATAATGATAGAACCAGAAAGAGAGCACCGGATTCTTGAGTCCCTTCACATTGATCTTCGGAGAAATCATACGAGCCTCCACATCAAGGAAATCGGTATAAGCCACAAGCATACCGCCGTCGCCATCCTGAGCCTCAGGTTTCGGACCACGATCCTTATCGTTAGGATTATGACTGAATGAGAAGTAACGTCCGTAGAAACCGTTATCGTAGGGCGAGGGAGTTATGACACGCATTATCCAATCGGAAGTAGTCGGATTCTTACCGCCGGCAAACGATTCTGCAAACGTATCGCTGTAGGCATCGCCGTATGTTATGAAATCAGTGGACAATCCTTCGCCTGAACCGGCTCCGTTGATCGGAGTCACCGTATAGAATTGTGAACTCTGCCCTGCGGAAGTATCAACCTTTGTGGTGAAAGTGGTTCCCTCCACAGCTTCGGCAACAACATTACCCTGACGGTTAGTGATACGGTATTTTACCGGTTCGTATGCCACACTACCGCCGTTCACACCGATTTCAGAGGGTTTCCAGGTAATAGTAGCATTCAGGCCGTCGGTTGTTGTATGAGTAGCCTCAGCCACAGCCATAGGAATATCAAGACCGGCAAACACTTCAGCCTCGGCAGGATTTCCATCGCCGTTGGCATTGCTTCCAATCAGTTTATACAAGTTCTTACCGGCAGGCACATCTTTGTCTGTCCATGTCATTTCCTCACCGATTGCAAGGCCGTCGTTAGAATCAAACGTCTTAACCAGAGTCTCACCACGATAAAGTTTAGCAGAAGTGAGTTCGTCAAGAGCATTCCCATAAAGGTCTAAAGCGGGAGCCTTGAACGAAACCACCGTCTCGTCAGCTTTCGCTCCGGGCACAACCTTAAATTCGGTTGCCACACCGGGTGCAGCCATTGAGGGACCTTCTTCAAGAGCGACATCATCAAGCCACAACCAATACTGACCTTTCTTGGTGACAGCATGGAAGCCTATATAGTAATGATCATTTTCAGGAACATCAAAAGTTATCACGTAATCTTTCATCTTCTCATCGGGCGACTGGATATCGGTGCGTTGCATAAGAGTCTGCGTAAAATCAGCAGCGTTATAACCTTTACCGATCTTTACCTCCATCGTTTCAGGATAGATGCGTCCGCCCTGAGCCTTGAAACTGAGACGGTATGTTCTACCGGCCTTCAGTTCGAATCCGGGAGTGATCAGCCAGTCATCGCCGGGAAGAAGGGTGTGATATCTATACATAGCACACTTCTTACTGCTATCCCAACCCCAGATACCTTCACCGGGACGGCTTGTATCCTTATTATTGTCGCGGACAACAAAAGTGGCATAATCATTCATTGTGTCGAAGCCCTGCATATAAGGGATAGGCGCCGGCGATCCAAGTTCCATCTCCTCGGAAACGACAGTAACACCGGCTACATTCTTGTTATATCCGGTCACCTCATACGAATATCTTCTCAGCAACGACTCCGAGATGTTGTCGGTATATGAATTTCCGGTTGCCTCGTCGGTGATTACTCTGCCGTCAGGCAGACGGGTAATCTTATAATAGATCAGATTCGGATTAATTGTTCCGCCATGCTCTCCGGTCTGAGGGACATCCCACGTAAGAGTGATGGATTTATCGGAACTCTTGGTAAGCTTCAGATTTGACACTGCTGCCGGGCCATCGGTGCCGACATAGAAATCAAGATGCGCACGGTCTGACTTTCCTGCCGTAGGATGAGTGGCCACAAGCTCAATTGTGTGTAAACCCTGTGAAAGAGTATAAGGACGCGAAGTAGTTGCGCCGGGAGCCATCAATATCGAAAAACTTAGATTGCCGTCAAGATATCCGGCAACGGTAACATCGCCTGTAAGCGGTGCGCCGGCCTTTGTCTTGGCAGGAGCTGTGAAGCTGATCGTACCCTCATCGGAACTGCCGGTGAAAGAAGCCTTGATATCAGATACCGGCTCAAGAAGGGCAATATTGTCCTCACGGGGTATATACAGGGCCGCTACCTGTTCGTTATCCGGGAATTTAGCAATAAGGCCGGCGGCACCGGTAGCCGGATCAATTTCGTAAAGACCGGATTCCTCCGAATTGCGTTCAGTTGTTCTCCAATAGAGTTTTCCTGTCTGGAAATCGAAACATGCCGAACCATTATATTTCGGATCAACCCCGGTTGGACCGACATTGGTGACAGCTCCGGTGAGCTTATCGATCTTCACAAGATTACCATCGGAATATCTCACACCCCAGATCTGACCCATATTGTCGGACGCTATGGCCGACATACGATCGATCGAAGAAATCACCGTAGGATAACCGGTTGAAAGATTATACTCCACAAATACGTACGTCAGAAAATTGACATCACTGCTATCGAACGATACGCCATAAATCTTATCGCCCACGGGGTCGTAGGTCATATCGACGGCGATTGCATCATACGTATCAGGAACAAGAGCATGACGCTCGATAGAATTATCTTCAAGATTCATCTCAATGAAATAGAGATATTCGAGGGTTCCGGAGAACCCCTCATAGTAGCTCGTGAAATAGAGCTTCCCTTTGCGGTAGGTACCACCGCCGTTTGCACAAAGAGTGGTGTGGAGAGAGATGGGAGAAACCGTAATGGGACTCTGGGCATCGAACGAATAAAGACCCCACGCGATTGCATTAGGATTGTTGGGATCATCCATCGACCCGGAGTAAGTAACCTCTCCATAAATTGTGGTTCCATCGCCGGGAACAGTAGCCACCTTCCGCAACCTTTGTGCTCCGTCGGGAGCAGCCCATGCTGTGGAAACCGCTGCAATAGCGAGGAATGCCGTTGTTAAGAAATGTTTCATATATATTCGATTAGAATTAAATTCAAATTATTACTTTAAAAGATTTTCCTCCCGCGTTTATCACATAGACTCCCGAAGCCGGAAGAGCTACGCGCATGGAGCCTTTGCCGGAAGCTATGGTCAAGCCTGAAAGATCCGAAACCGATACCGGAGTCTCCGCCGGAGCTGCGATGGAGATGGTAAGTCGGTCGACCGAAATCTTAATTTGATCGGCCTCTGCGGAATCAATTCCGGACGACGTGACATGCACACCCTGAATACCGGATTCATTCGAGCGGAAGTCAGAATTATATGCCACTACCGAATAGCCATAATCAGCACCATCTTCCAGACCGGAGAAACGATAGGAATTCTCTCCCGCTGTATCGATATTATTAAAATCGGCCATAGGCTGATAATCTACATTGCCACCATAGCCCACTTTAATATCATCTATAGATACCGACCCGCCGGAAGGAGCGTTGAAACGGATACGGATTTTGGTTGTTCCTGCAGGAATCTCATCGAGTTTTACAGTTGCGCCGCCTGAAGTGCTTACCAAAGGCGAAACGGTGTGAAGAGTCTGCCATTCGGGACCCACCAGACCTTCCACCACTAACGACGCATCATTAGTGCCGGAAGAAGCCCGATACCAGAATTCGAGCGTACGGATTCCGGCATTTAAAGAGGATGTGTTAAGCACCGATCCGTCGTTTGTCATACGTAAGGAAGGAGTCTGCACGGCATACGAGGCTCGTCCATCGAACGAAGCATCCGTGCTCCAACCCTCGGGAAGAAGACGGTCGGAGAAATCAGCCTCCATTATAAACGGCTCTCCGAGATCAAGTTTATAAAGACTGATTTCGTAAGAATCGGCATCTTCAAGTTTTTCCCAGTTAGCCACAAAAGAGTCGCCGGTGATTTCAGAAGCAGGCAGAAGATTTACCGTCTTGTAATCAAGCGTAGGAGCAAGGGTTGTCACTTTTACCTCATTAGATTCGGCAGAATAAAAACGTCCGTTTGTGGCGCATACTACATAATAATATGTTGTGGAAGGATCCAGGCCCGAAATCTCGAAAGCATTTACATCTCCAACTTCATATTTGAGAAGACCTTCGACATATTTCTTCACCTCAACTCCATTTTCCGTGACTTTGCGGTAAACGCTGAGCAGATATCCGGTGGAACGTGTCACAGGATTCCACGAAGCCGTGAAACCGCCCGCTTTAACCGCAATCGCCTCGTTGGCAACCACCGGATCGAAAATATTCTCGCCCCCTTTGAAAGCAAACGATACCACTCCGTCGATATCCTTGATATCGGTCAGCGGAGAATGGAGCGACACCCCGCTCCATGTTTTCATGGAGGGAACGGAAGCATCTGTGAATTCCGTTACGTTCGAAGTGCCCGGAAAAGCATCTCCACCACGTGAATAGTCGCTCTGCTCATTGTCAGCCTCAACAATATCTACATATTGTTTCTCAATGTTCACAATATTAAGGCCCCATATCTCCGGATCAAAGTCAATATGCCATACGAGCATACCATGACCGGGGATATATTGATCCCACCCTTGCTGCTGACGGTTTTCAAGAATATAATATTCAGACCGTCGGGGAGTCGGAATCATATAGACATCATCGTACGCACCCACACGCGATACGGGGAACATGCTTACATTGCGGGGATCGGAGAGAACTTTAGGTTCGACCCAACCCAGACAATAACGCTCATATCCGGTATGGTAAGGAGGCGTATGCGACTTATTGTTGTAGGAGCCATGATCCATAAGCGACCACTCTCCGGGAGTAAAGGCACTCGTATAAAGCGTGGAATAGAGGTCGGGAAGACCGAGAACATGCGAAAACTCATGACAGAAAACTCCTATACCGGCCAAATTGGCACCCTGACCATCGGAAAGCTCATTTGACGTGGCATAATGATTAATCATTTTGCCGTTCATGACAATCTCCATCTTGAGATCATCATGTATATTCCATGAGTGTGGCCAGATTGAATTTGCAGGACCGCCATCGGCCTCGCCATAACCGGCATAGAAAATATAGATATTATCAACCACGCCGTCGTTATCTGAATCGTAGTTGCTGAAATCAATCTCATCTTTAAGCAATCCCACAGCATGAGGAATCATCTCCTGTGGACGCGCATCGTTGCCGCTTTCATCATTCACGCCGTAGTAGCTCATATTATAAGGCAACACCACAGGGCCGTAAACATCGAAAGTGGGCGAGAACTGACCGTTGGAGCTGGCAAGGAAAAAATCGCGAGCCGAACCGGTGGCTCCATATTCCGAAAATCCCTCTTCATTAAGCATCCGGCCAAATAGCTCCTTAGGCTCCGGAAGAGTGAATTTAACGTCCTGAAATTCCACAAGTATAGCCAGACAACGGGGCGACCCTTTTGTCGGGAACGTACAAAGCTTACTCTCCTCAGCCACCTTTGCCGGAGCCTTGGCAGCATTGCGTTTCTTCAGCCGACGCGTGGAAATTTCAAAAGGAGCCTGCTTATCGAACGACGAAAGCAAAGCCTCTTCATGAACATCGCGTTTTCCGGCAGGACGAGCAAGTACTGTCGACTCCCGGAGGCGGTCGCCATCAGGCAAAGCATAACGGAACAGACCGTCTTCTCCTCGGAGAAGCATATAGCCATCCGGAGAAACATAATAATGAGCATGCTCATCTCCACGAAGGTACACCTCGATTTTCTCTCCTCCATTATCAAACGAAAGAAGTCCGGGCTTTGCAGGGACAGCATGGGCTGTGTTCACACCCGCTCCTCCGAGCAGAAGAACAGATGCAATGGTAAAAACCGATCTCCGTAATTTTTTATTTATCATAGGGCTATGAATTGTTTGACTACTTATTTTTTTATTTCAAAAAATGCTCCGATTTGGAGTTTTTTTGCTACTTTCACAAAGATATAATGAAAAAATGCTCAGTCAAACCGATTTTTTTGACCTAAATCAAATAATTGACAATTCTTTCAGTGTTTTATAAAAAAATAATAATTTTCAGTACAAAGTTAAAATATTTTTACAAATGTTTCCTGAAAGTCACATCCCGAAAACACTCCGACAGATATTGTCGCAGTATTGCACCCCCTCTGAAGACCTGGTGCGAGATTTTGAGAATGCAGCGCGCCTTGTGGAAGTAAAGAAAGGCAGAGCGATTGTGAAACAAGGAGTGGTTTGCGATGACTTTGTATTAAACAAGAAGGGACTCTTCCGTGTGTGTCATGTGGCTGACGGTGTGGAAGATACCGTCCTTTTTGGAACATCAGGCGATGTTTTCACCTCGCTTCACTCCTATTATGCGGGAGAGCCCTCGATTTTCTCTCTCGTAGCCGTGGAAGATTCCGAAGCCTGGCTCATCAGCTACCGTATGATGCGACAGCTTGAGTCTCGCTATCCTGCTATGGTGAAATGGATGCACGACCTGATGATTGAGCAGTTGTATGGGTTTGAAAAACGCTACCTCTTTTTCAGCAATAAATCTGCTGAAGAACGTTTTCTGAACTTTCTCCGCATTCACAGTGTTTCCCTGCGACGCACGTCTGTAAAGTATATCTCCAGTATTGTTCCGCTTAAATACATTGCACAATATCTAAAGATTACACAGTCTACCCTCTCCCGACTTCGCAAGAAGCTTGTGGGTCAGGATAAGACTCCCGGTAATGAACCGGAAAACGAATAAAGCCTTTTCCCTCCTTAACCACAGCCTGCCTTCGAGATTGCGCTATTGCGGCTTCCGACGGCAGGCTGTGGCATAATAACAAGGCCCCATTTTTTATGAGCTGGGGCCTAAAATATAGCAGAAAATGAGAAAATTTGATAATTAGTCGTTACCTTTGCAACAGAAATATAAATATTCCATTATCATGTCAAATAATTTTAATACAAATATCAGCTCCAAAATTATAAGAAACGTAGTCTTAGCGATTGTCGGATTCGTACTGGTGATTGTCGCAATAGCCTTTATCCGCCCCTGGTACAACGTATGGTCGCAGGAGATGGAAGGAAAGGCCGAATTTGCCAAAGCCGAGCAAAACAGAAAAATCAAAATTGAAGAGGCTAAGGCAAACCTTGAAGCTGAGAAACTCAATGCTCAAGCAGAAATCGAAAGAGCCAAGGGTGCCGCAGAAGCTATCAGAATAGAAAACGGCAGTATCACCCCTACTTATATCCAATATCTATGGGTGCGCCAACAGTCGGATCTCAGCAACAAAACCGTGATATACGTCCCCACAGAATCAAATCTGCCGATTCTCGAATCGTCGCGTCTGCTGACTCTGCCTAAAGAATAAAATAATTCAACAACGTTTGTAAGCCCCCATAATGTCGCAAGCAAAACATTACAGCGGCCTCTCGGATGCAGAAGTATTGGAGAGCCGCAATAAGAATGGTGTCAATATTCTGACACCGCCGGAAAAAGATCCGCTGTGGAAACGTTTTCTTGAAAAATTCAGCGACCCTCTTATAATAATTCTCCTGATAGCCGGTGTGCTGTCAATAGCCATTTCATGCTATGAATATTGGGGGTTGCACGAAGGTGCCGGAGTTTTCTTCGAGCCAATCGGTATCTTTATCGCTATTCTCCTCGCCACAGGACTCGCCTTTATTTTCGAGCTGAAAGCTGACAAGGAGTTTGCCCTGCTCAATCAGGTTAATGATGACGAGCCGGTTCAGGTTATCCGCAATGGCAATGCAATGCAGATTCCCAAGAAAGATGTCGTTGTCGGCGATATCGTCATTCTCAACACCGGCGAGGAAGTTCCGGCCGATGGCGAACTTCTCGAAGCTGTCATGCTCAATATCGACGAATCAACCCTTACAGGAGAACCTATCTGCCATAAAACCATCATCGAGGCAGAATTTGACCCCGATGCGACTTTCCCAAGTAATCACGCTATGCGTGGCACCAAGATTATGGAAGGTCATGGCATCATGCGTGTGCTGGCTGTCGGAGATAAAACGGAGAACGGCAAGGTCTTTGAAGCTGCCCAGATAGATGATAGTGTGAAGACCCCCCTTAACGAACAACTCGACGGACTCGGGAAACTCATAACCAAAGCTTCATACGGATTCGCCATTGCAATCGTTATCGGCCGCATAATAATGTATTTCATAGAAACGGCCGCTTTCGACTGGGTGGAATTTCTTGCTTATTTCCTCCAGACTCTGATGGTGGCCGTTACGCTTGTTGTCGTGGCTGTGCCGGAAGGATTACCCATGGCCGTAACGCTTTCGCTGGCTTACTCCATGCGCCGTATGCTCAAGACCAACAATCTTGTGCGCAAAATGCACGCTTGTGAAACAATGGGTGCTACAACCGTTATCTGTACTGATAAAACCGGTACACTGACTCAAAACCAGATGCAGGTCGCAGAGGAGAAATTCTTTGGCAATCCCTCAGACGATGTCCTCATTGAGGGTATTGCAGTCAATTCCACCGCTCAACTTGACCTCTCCGGCGACAAGCCTTCCGTACTCGGAAATCCGACTGAGGGTGCGCTGCTGCTATGGCTTCAGAAGCGAGGCATTAACTATCTTGACGTAAAGGATAAGGCGCAGCGCATTGAGGAACTTCCGTTCTCCACTGAGCGTAAATATATGGCTACGGTTGTTAAGTCATCAACCGGCAAGACTATCCTCTATGTGAAAGGTGCTCCGGAAATCATCTTCGGAATGTGTAGGGACACTGCCGGAGTTACTAAGAAAGAGATTGACTCACAATTGCTGGAATATCAGAATCAGGCGATGCGCACACTCGGCTTCGCTTATCAGGAACTGAATGAGGGAGACAAAACAATTGAGAATAATAAGGTAGTTGCGGAAAATCTGACATTCCTTGGCATTGTGGCAATATCCGATCCTGTCCGTGTGGATGTACCGGATGCAGTCAAGGAGGTTACTGATGCCGGTATAAAGGTTAAGATCGTCACAGGAGATACCCCCGGAACGGCGAAAGAGATCGGCCGGCAGATCGGGTTATGGAACGACGCTAACGATGGCGACCGAAACATCATTACCGGCGTGGAATTTGAGAACCTCTCTGATGCTCAACTTAAGGAAAGGGTGGGCGAACTAAAAATTATCGCCCGTGCACGCCCTATGGATAAGAAACGTCTCGTTGAGGCACTGCAAGCCAACAATGAAGTTGTGGCTGTTACCGGCGACGGCACAAACGATGCTCCCGCGCTGAAGACTGCTCATGTCGGACTTTCAATGGGCGACGGCACCTCTGTAGCCAAAGAAGCGTCAGATATTACTATCATCGACAATTCCTTCTCTTCAATCGGACGCGCCGTAATGTGGGGACGATCCTTATATCAGAATATCCAGCGCTTCATTCTTTTCCAGATGACAGTCAATGTTGCAGCTTGTTTCATCGTGCTGTTTGGCGCATTCATGGGCATGCAGTCTCCCCTCACCGTGACCCAGATGCTTTGGGTGAACCTTATTATGGACACATTCGCAGCCATGGCTTTGGCCTCGCTTCCTCCATCAAAGTCGGTTATGAAAGAGAAGCCACGCCCTCGCGAAGCCTTTATCATCAACCGGCCGATGTGGCGTTCGATAATCGGTGTAGGAGGCATATTCTTTATATTACTCCTTGTATTGCTTTATTATTTCCAGCATACAGACCTTACTTCCCTGACGGAAATCGGACGTCTGCCGATGGGTGCAAACACAGGTCTCAGCGGGTACGAACTCTCTCTTTTCTTCACGATATTCGTATTCCTTCAATTCTGGAACATGTTTAACGCCAGGGCATTCGAGACAGGACGCTCAGCTTTCCATTTCAAAGGATGTGGCGGCTTCATTCTCATTGCCCTAATGATTCTTTCAGGACAAATAATGATTGTAAGCATCGGCGGAGAATTCTTCAATGTAGAGCCCCTGAAACTCACCGACTGGATAATCATAATCGGAGGCACATCTTTTGTCCTGTGGATCGGTGAATTCCTACGAATCTTTAAAAAATAATCATCCGGCCCACCGGTCGGTCCGGCCGCCATTCAGGACCGATCGGTGATCACCAAAGAATAGTAATATTTCAAAAATATGATAAATTATAAAAAAGCAATAAAATTTTCGCTCATGGCTGCCTGCCTCGGTTGCATCGCCAAAGCTGACGCACAGAAGATATATTCCACACAATATCCCTATCAGGCAGACCTGAAAGTCTATGTAGTCGATCAGGAATATAAAGCCGATCTCATCGTTTATAAAACAGATAAGGCGTATCGCGCCAAGAAACATGAAAACAAGGGGATTTGGTATTTCACTGAATACCCCTATGATGCGGATAAAAAAGTATTCTTCACCGATTGGGACTATCAGGCTGATCTAAAAATCTTCTTCACCGACAAGGACTACCGCGCGGGCTGGAAGAAAAACGAGAAAAAACCTCTCATCTACTGATCCCTCATTCCCTAGCCCATTGCCCCGTTCTCCTCATCAATCCCAAACTGCCCTCAATGTGTCCTCATATAGTGTTTATCGGCGGAATAAGTCAAAAATATTTAAACCAAGTTTAATATTTAATATATTTTAACATATTTTTATTCTTCTAAAAATAGTAATTTAGAAGATAATCATTTACTTTTGTAATATAAATAGATAAAGCTGCGGCGATTTGATAGTTTTCCAAGCGTTCAAATCGCCGATAGTTGATTTAAGCTCTACGGAAAGGTTAGAAAAAATTTTTAAATCCATAGAGCGGATAACTTAACAATAAATGGGCAGACAAATAATAATAGGTAAAGAAGGCAATCAACCCTTTGCTCTCTACGATCCCAAAGTTAGTCGGCGTCATGCACTTCTTCAGGCAGATGACAACGGGCGACTTTTTCTTATCGACAACAATTCTACCAACGGGACATACATATATAATGGTTATGCTTTCGAACGAATAGCTCCCAATACCCCATACCCGGTAACGCCGGAATCTATGATTCAACTTGGCCCCGACACCCGGTTTCACGTTCGCAGACTACTTAACAAATCCGAGGGTGGAGGCGGGGAAACAGGAGGAGGCGGTAAACCTGTAAGAGAGCCCAAGAAAGTCGACATAAAGCACTTAAGGAAAATCTCTGAAGATTACGCCGAAAGGAAAATGGAACTTGAGTCGAAAGCCGGTTCCATAAATGGACTGAGGAGTCTGACCATTTTAGTATCGATGGTTGCCGGAGCCACAGGTCCGGTAATCACACAGATAGCCGGATTGGAGGGAACATCAGCCACCGCAGCCTCTCTTGGGTCGATAGGTGTTGGAGTAATCCTTATGATGATTCTTCTCATGGTTATCAATAAGCGGAACAAACAGATTATAAAAGACCGTGCGGCAAACGAAAAAGAGTATGCGGTAAAATATTGTTGTCCGTCCTGTGGAGTCTCTTTCCGAGGTAAGATATACGAGAATGTACTCTCAGAGAGGCAATGTCCCAAATGTAAAGTTCAATATTATGATTCCGATACAAAAAATTAAACTCTTCATACTATCATTGTTGCTGACGATCCCACTATCATTGTCAGCTCAGAAAACATATCTTGTGGCTGTGGGGCTGAACAACTATGATAACGGGGAGAACCCATTACCCTCTTCGGTGGGAGATGCACGTGCAATCTCGCATTTCTTCAACGACAACACCAACAGCGAAGTCTTTATGCTTAAAGACTCCAACGCAACCCGCGATCATATCCTGAAAGTACTTAAGAAACAATTCTCAAAATCCACAGAAGCCGATGAAGTGATATTTGCATACAGCGGTCACGGATTTGACGGAGGTATATCCTGCTATGATACCAAAAACGTCATTTTCTGTTCGGAGATTCAGGAAATTATGCGAAACACGAAGGCCCGACGTAAGGTAATGTTTATAAACGCATGTCATTCAGGGTCATTCTCAAAAAAATACGACAATGATACGAGGGCTAAAGGATATAAAAACGATAAAAGTAACGTTATGTTATATCTCAGCAGCCGAGCTTCGGAACCATCCTGGGAATCCACGCTGATGTCGACCTCCTTCTTTTACAACCGTCTGATTCAAGCTCTTAAGGGAGCTGCCGATAAAAACGGAGATAAAAAGGTGACGGCACGCGAACTATTTAACTTCGTCAATGCTGCTGTAATAAGCGATACAGAGGGTGCCCAGCATCCTCAGATGTATGGGAAGTTCCCTGACGATATGGTAGTAGTATACCTGAAATAACCATTTATACCGGGAAGATAAAAAATATGCCGGCAGTAAAAATAATATGCCCCGGATGCAAAGCATCTTATACGCTTAAGACTCAGAATATGGACAGTGTGCTGAGTCAGATCTTCAGATGTCCGAAATGTAACTTCAGCACCCCGTTCCGAAACCTTATAGGAGCTCCGATACGTTCCGGTTCTCCACTACATACACATATCGCCGGAAGCCCGGGAGATGCTCCGGGGGGCAAGACAAGGGTAGCTGCCTCTACCGGAGCTGTAAGCCTGTTGGTCGAAAATCCGGCTCGCTCTTTATCTCTTCCACCCGGAGAATATATTCTCGGTCGCGATAGTGCTGACAGTACAGCCAATATAAAAATATCTCCCGATCCTTACATGAGCCGGCAACAGGCACGTCTCTCTGTCAGGAGTACATCAGCAGGAATTACGTGTATACTGATTCCGTTAAGCACTTCAAATTCTATATTAGTAAATAATAAACCCGCAAATACCCAGGGAATTCTGCTTCATAACGGAGATCGGATTGTTATGGGAATGACAAACGTTACAATAAAAATGTAAGTCATTCAATAAATTCCCTCCTAATATAATTATGGCTACAATTGATAACAACGGTGTCGCAGACGGAGGTTTTTATTCTCAGTCGGCCGGTAAAGCAAACATCAGACGCACGTACATCGCAGGAATGAAACCGCGCGATGAGAATGGAAACGTAGAAAATAAAAATAATCCGGACACCGGACGCTACATAAGAATAGATCTTCAGGAACGTCCGCTTGCCGGAATTCTCTTTTCCGTATCACGCAATTCGACCGGAGAGATTTTCCCTCTCTATGTCGGACGCAACACGATAGGAAGCGAACCGGAATGTGATGTTTATCTTCCGGAAGATACCGTCTCTTCAAATCATGCCGTTCTACTTGTAAGGATGCTTCCGAACAATGAGGGAGGAAGAACGATGTCGGTCAGCATAACCGACTATGACTCCGAATTCGGAACAGCTGTAAACGGAATGGCTGTGGAATATGATTCGATGCCTCTGTCGGGGATGGAGCGAATAATGATCGGGAACGCGTATGACCTTCTCTTCATTCCTCTCGATCAGAATTCACTCGGACTCGTACCGGCAAATTCATTCAGAGGGCTGCCAAGAAGAGATAGCAGAACCGAGACTCTCGGAAGCAATGCCTTTTATGCCCCGGCAAGCGATGAAGAGATCTATCCAAGTGCCGTAGGAGAGGAAGATGAACAGACATTCTACGGTCGTTCCTTCCGTAAGAAAGAGGATCATTCAGGCAACAAAACAATAATGTGATATCCTACACACCTATCGAAATAAAGATGAAAAAGATAACGATCGGACGCGGCCGCGAATGCGATATCATCCTTGATGACTCTACGGATACTGTAAGTCGTCGGCAAGCTGTTATAACCTTCTCTCCATTTGGAAAGATGATGATATACGACACAAGTTCCAACGGAACCTTTGTGAATGGCACAAAGGTTGAAAAGCCCGACGGAATGCTTGTAAAACGTGGAGACAATGTCAATTTCGCACATATCGCCGATCTTGACTGGGATAAAGTCAAGAACCCTTACAGAGGGATAATGGTCTCGCTTATTGTGATGTTTCTGGCTGCGGTGATTGCAGCTGTATTGTATATTGCTTTTGCCGACCGGCTTATATCCTCCACCGATAAAAAACCGGATAAACAGGAGACAGTAGCCCCTACAGAAAACAATAGACCCGCTGAGGCCGATTCACTCACTCTCAAAGTTCCGGTGGAAACACCGACTCCGGGTCCTGTTAGAAATAATACAGTCAAAAAAACAAGCGGAAGTGATAAATTCAACACGGGCGAGGCCGCCAAAGAGGTTTCTCAAAAAAAGGAAATAAACGAAACCTCAGATACAAAAGAAAAGGCTGCCGCTCAAAAACTGGAAGATGCGCTTGATCAAAGATAATAAAATGAAATAAAACTAATATTAACATATCTGCGGAAATTTCCAAGCAGATCAAACAAGGAGTAATTATGGGTTACAATGATTATCAACTCGACGAAATGGAGAACGCAGCTGTAAACAAAAGTAAAAATCTCAAACGTGGAATTGCCGCCGGTGCCGGTATTCTTGGCGTTGGAGCAACGGCCGCTGCGGCCGCTGCGCATTATTCGGAAACTGACGAAGAGATCCCTCTCGATACAGAAGATATACTTGCCGGTGCCAATGCCGGTGCAGACGAACAGCCTCAGGAAGAGCCTGTAGCAGAAGCTCCCAAGGCACAATCTTCTCACGTAACACACCATATTGTTGAAGATAAGGTTGTGGAACCTGAGCCTCAGCAAGATGAACTTGACATCAAAGTCAATGAAACAGCAATTCTTCTCGACGAGAATGGAGAGATGATTTCATCATACGATAAGGGAACCGTAAACGGAATGGATTTCGTGGCAATTGACTCCGACAATAACGGTAAGGCAGATCTTCTTGCAATCGATGAAAATTACAATGGCATCTATGAAGATAATGAGATCCACGAACTCGACAATAAGAGCTACGAAATCGGTCAGGGAGAGAATCTTACAGGATACATGAAAACTGAGGGAGGAGAATTTGTAAAAATCTACGAAAGTCCAAACCCATTCCTCGAAGAACAATATGCGTACGATGAATATCATTCCGGGGGAGAATCCATCCATAACGATTTCGAAGACGAGCGCACCGGGGAAGTGTATCGCAATGATTTTGCCGAAAATAACAGGGATTATAATAATCGCGGTGGTGAACAATATAGAGCAGAGATGGAGAATGCTCCCGAAATCGCATATAATGAGGAACCATCGTCAGAAATAATGTATGGCGAACCCGATATCATCGAAGAAAGTTATTCAGAAACCATCGACTATGGATATACCGAACCTACTGATGACATGGCCTCTTTCGATGTTGCGCCCGAAAGCTTTGATGATCCTCTGTTTTCATAATTCGGATCAGGTATTCACGTAATATTGACAAATTCGTCTCATACAAACCTTTAAAACCCAAGAGATGCAAAAAAAGAGATGTCCCAACGGTCATGTTTATGACCCTTCTATATATGGCGATCAATGCCCGCTATGTCCTGTTGGCAAAAGTGCACCGGCCGGTTCCGGGCCGGCAACCCAACTTGGCGGAATGCCGGGCGGAATGCCGGGCGGAATGCACACACATATAGCGGGGGCGGTTCCTCCCCCATCCCCCGGAAACGGTTTTGCTCCGGGAAAAGCGCCGAATGTTCAGGATGCGTCCGGCCCGACACGCATGCGTCCACAGGATAGTGCTCCAAAAGCAGGAGGTCATACCGTAATTCGGCATGCCGCCCGTCCGGGGAGTCCTGCATCTACTCCTATGCGGAAATTAGTAGGATTCCTCGTCACATATAATCGAGATCCCAACGGACGCGCGTACAATATATATGAAGGCCGTAACTACATAGGCCGCGATCCGGGATGTGATATCTGCATAAGCGATGATGATATGATGAGCGGACGCCACCTATCCATCCTGTTTCGCAATGTAGATAATAAATTCAAATTCCGTGACGAGCAGTCAAGCAACGGAACTTTCATAAATAAACAGCTACTTGATGATGGCGAGCTCGAAAACTATGATATAATACGTGCGGGAAACACCATCTTTATTTTCATAGCTATTCCGAATATCGGCCAATAAAGTCAGCAGCTTGAAAGAATCAAAATAAACAAAGCATATTAAAACGATGAACGATACCTATATCATTGCAAACCGCACAGACGTGGGGCGTGCGCGAGAACATAATGAAGACAATATGGTGACTTTCGATTCGCCCAACGGACGCGTTATTGCAGTCTGCGACGGTATGGGCGGCCAGGCAGCCGGCGATGTGGCCAGCCGCCTGGCCTGCGATATCATCACCGACATTCTCACCAACAATACCTTCACAACTCCCAATGAAGCTATTACACGAGCCATTATGGCTGCAAATCAGGGTATTCTGCATAAAGCTGCCACTAATCCCGAACTTGAAGGGATGGGAGCGACATGCGTAATGGCAATCATAAAGGATGGGAAAGTGTGGTATGGTTGGGTTGGTGACAGCCGAATCTATTATATTGCCGATGGGACAATAACCCAGATTTCACGAGATCAATCTTACGTTCAGCAACTTGTTGATTCCGGACAGATCACGGCGGCTGAAGCTGAAAATCACCCTCAGAAGAATGAAATTACAAATGCGCTCGGTGTTCCCGGGATGACTCCTCCGGAACTATGTGCCGTTCCGATCACTCCGGCTCCCGGCAATATTATAATGCTCTGTTCCGATGGGCTTTCAGGGATGGTAAATTCGAAAAATATTCTATCCATCCTCTCCGAACCCGGTATACCGTTACAACGCAAAGCCGATAAACTTGTTGATATGGCAAATGCAAATGGCGGAACCGATAATATAACTGTTCAGCTCGTCCAATTCGGGAATTCAAAAGCTGCGGCCAATATGGCAAAAAAGAAGGAGGGCAGATCAAAAACAATGCTATATGCCACCATTTGCCTTGCCCTGATTGTATTGGCCGCCATATTATTCTTTACTTTCTCCGGGAAAGAAAAGAAAAAAGAGGAACCGGCACAGATTGAAGACAACCGTTCGGTAATTTCCACTCAGAGTGAGGAAAAGACTCCGAAAGTCACAGCTCAACCCTCCGAAACTCCTTCCGACACGAAGAAAGACTCCGCGCCCAAAGTAGATAATAAATCTAAGAAAGAAGAAAAGAAAAAAGGGAAAGGTACATCGGGACAAGGCAAGCCAAAGGGTAATCCTCAGATTGGAGAGACGTTTGGAGAGACCGGACAAAAAGGAGGTTCTAATCCTGCTATCGATAATGCAAACAAAAAGGATTCCAAGTCTACTCCTAAAAAAGAAAAAGAAGAAGTAGAAATTGAGCAAAGATAAAGACCTCTGTAACCCACACCTCAAAATGATAAAGATAGGTAAATATACAGCAGACGACAAGCCGATCGGCAGTGGTGGCATGGGACAAGTGTTCAAAGGATTTACACCTGATGGACGTCCGGTGGCTATAAAGGAGATTCTTCCTCAGTTTGTCAGCAATGAGGAGTACCGCTCACGAATTGAAAGTGAAATAAACTTTCTTAAGAAGTTAAATAATGAAAGAGTGGTTAAAATATTCGATCACTTCGAGCTTGACGGAAAGCTGTACATTATAATGGAATTTATCGATGGTCGAACCATCGAACAGTATGTGGAGCAGACAGGTCGTATGGGCTGGCAGGATGCCGTCAAATATATGATCGAACTCCTTCACACCATGCAGGATGTCCATGAACACGGCATCATTCATCGTGATATTAAACCCGGAAATATTATGATCCGGGAAAACGGAGATGTCTGTCTTCTCGATTTTGGAGTTGCCAAAGACGTTTATCAGGATGAAAACGAGCAGTCGGGACATATCCCTACAGTTCTGGGAACGGTGATTGGCACAGACGGATACATGAGTCCGGAGCAAGCCAGCGGTTACTCTATAGATCACCGCTCGGATATCTACGCATTGGGCTGTGTACTTTACTTTATGCTTACCGGATATCATGCCTTTGGTAGTGAACAGTCTGAACTTGGGCTTCATATTGCTATCACTGAGGGTAACTTTCCCCGGCTTTCAGATAAAGTAGCCGGACTCCCTGCATCGCTTCAGAAAGTATTGGATCATGCTGTAGACAAGAATATGATGAAGCGTATGCAATCATGCCGCGAATTCGCTAACGAGCTCGCAGGAACTCTCCCCGGAGGGACAGCAATTAATACACTCGCGGGTATTGATAATCTCTCGGTCAGCATTGGTCGGGAAAATTGCGATATTTGCGTAGGGATGGAGAACTTCAAAGTTAGCCGGCATCACGGAGATATACGACTGAAACGCTTCACCGGCGGGGAATTTTTCGTCTACACCGATTGTAGTAGCAACGGGACCCTGATAAACGGCACGATGTTGCGTAAGGGTATGTCGTATAATATCCCTAAAGGAGACAATCCCGCGATTCTTTTAGCCGGAGATCCATCATGCCGGCTCGACATGAAAGAAGTTGAGAACCTGCTTGAACTACGCCGGAAAGAAATTGAAAAAAAGGACACGTCTAAAATAAAGCCTTCTTTCACTTCATCAGATATCAAAACCGGTCTCAACAACCAACCGGGAGTTGCTGCTGACCCCGATTCATTTATAGGCGCAATAGTTTCCACTCTGAAGAACTATGCAGTGTTCAAGGGCCGTGCATCACGTTCACAATACTGGTGGTTTGTACTCTTTGCATTCCTGATACAGTCATTAGTGACACTTATATGCATAGTTTCCAATCTACGTCCGGAAGAACTTATGATTGCCGCTTTCTGTGTTTCGGCAGCTCTTCTGCTCCCCTCTCTGGGTCTGACCGTGAGACGCCTTCATGATATCGGCAAGGGTGGAGGCTGGATCTTCATCAGCTGTGTCCCGTTCATCGGAGGAATATGGTTGCTTATCCTCATGCTTACACCCGGAGAGCCGGGTGAAAATCGTTTTGGCCCCGGTTCACAATCGATACAAAGAAAAGAACCGCCGGCACCGGAACAGATCTCAAGCATTTATTAAGAAAGGATTTGATAATCATACTATTATGGAGAGATCTTCTTACAAAGAACCGATTTAAGAACAAACTAATAAATAACCTAAATGAAAAATCTTATAAAAAATATTATTCCTGCTCTTATGCTGCTTCTGATTCCGGGTTCGGCATATTCTCTGAACAATTACGAGCTTGTGGCTCAGAAAAGCATGAATGAATATCTTAAAAAAAGAAACTACGAAACAAAAATTCTTGAAAAAGACCAGAGTATCAACTTTATGGTTAATGGCAACCTTTTCTGGCTGACAATCGAGGGGAACGCAAACCACATGCTTTACACCCTTCACCGTCGTCCGATAAAGCTCACGGAAAATGCTACGCCTGAGGAGGCGGCTCTGTTACGTGAGAAAGCCATCTATGCTGTTAATGCCATGAATATCGCGAATCCGTATAAATCATTTCTGAACGGCGATAAAGTAGAATTTGAATTCCCTGTTTATGCTTTATCTCCGGGAGAATACCAAGCGGTTTTCCCTATGATACTCAAGAAGCTGGATGAAGTAAGCATGGATAATTTCAAATTGCGGATGTTGGCTGCCACTCAAACCACAGACTCAATCCATAACTACTGGCAAGGCTCGGGAGGCGCAATATCAGCCAAAGATCGTCTGGTTGTAAAACAGCCGGTCACAACCTCTTCACATAACGCAAAAAAAACCTCGGGGAAAACGGCACTTTCAAATCCTTTGATTCAGTCGGTTGATAAACGAGGTAATGTACTTGTTCCCTACGGCGAAATTCTTTATCAGGATAAAATACAATTCCTGCAACCCAAAATTTCAGCATCAAGCGATAAAAACAATTTCTACGAACTGGGAGTTCAGATCGTTACCCCGGATGGAAAAATTATGGTTCCCTCCATAGAAGAAGATATGACCATGACTATCTCGGCTGAATTAGGAAAAAAGGAAAAGGTGGTGGAATTCGGATCTTTTGGTTCGGCTGAAGAAGCAATCTGGAAACCGGGCAAATATACGGTTATTTTCTTTGTAAATGGCGAGGAGGCACTGAGACAGACCGTGAATATTCTCTAATGTGCTACTCCTAATAATTTTATTATTCTCAAAAGACAAATAAAAATGAAACTTATGAAGTCTTTTTTCTCCGTATTTTTGATTCTCTGCTTCATCTCGGGGCTCATGGCCGGAGGATGCAAAAGGGAAGATAAGAACAAAAAATATGATGTTGAAATCGAAACGGCAGTTGCCGGACTGAAACTTCCCCAGAAACTTAACGACAACTCCAACCTGACAGAATGTTATTATAAAAAAAAGACATTGACCTATCGGATGGAGATAAGCAAGGAACGTCTCGCGAAAATTAAAATAGCTGAGAAACGCGCTGCAATAGCCGAAACTTTACGTAGTGGCATCTTACCCCAAATATTGGTTCAAAAACTCATCAAGGCCGATGCTTCAGCAAGATATGTCTATTTTAATGAGAATGATTCCGTCATACTGATTATCTCTCCTGAAGATCTGAAAGCAGAGGAGCAATAATTAAATGATATTAAGCTGAAGAAATGGAGAATATCTCAGAGAATTCTGGAATCCGATGGTTTGTGGAATCACAGATAGGTGGCCGGAGTGAAAATCAGGACAGTTATGACTTCGCTGAAACCTCACTGGGACTCTTGGTAGTGGTCTGCGATGGCATGGGAGGTGGCCCCGGTGGAAAAACAGCATCCTCCATCGCCACCCAAACCATTATTGATTACGTCTACGCAGCATCGACAGAAGTTAGTCCGATTTCCGTTCTTGAAGATGCGGCAGCTGCAGCCAACGAAGCGGTGCTGGCTGCAGTGGAACAGAATCAGTCATTACGTGGCATGGGCACAACCTGTGTATGCCTTTTGCTGCAAAAGAATGAAGCATTTATCATGCATGTCGGAGATTCCCGGTGTTATCAGTTACGCGGAGATAAGGTCGTTTTCCGAACAGCCGATCATTCATACGTTGGTGAACTTGTGCGCAGGGGCTCAATGACGGAAGAGGCAGCCAGGGTGTCCAAATATTCCAATGTCATTACCAAGGCCATCGGAGCCGGAATAGAGATCTCGCCGGAAGTAGATACGGTATCTTATAAACCGGGCGACAGATTCGCGTTGATGACAGATGGTATCTGGGGCTCGATGCCGGAGCCACAGCTTGTCGGAATCCTTAGTTACGAGGCCGAACCGGAAACGCTTGTTCCGCAGATTGCAGCAAAAGTAGACAGTATTGGACTTTCCCAAGGAGGAGGACATGACAATCTCACACTTGCTCTCGTTGATATTCCCGGTAAGAGACATCATGTTTCAAAAACGCTCAACGATGTTTTAGGAGAAGCTCGTGGTGAAAACCGGACATTATCCAATAGTCTACACGGACACCGGGCAGCTCAGTTCTCTCTGGAAGAAGATTCTGAAATTCCGGATCCGGCAAATATTCCATCTCCTCCTTCAGGAAAAGGTAAGGCCACGACAATATATATTCTCTCCGCTGCCTTGATTCTGGCCCTTGCCGTTATAGCTTGGTTTATTTTCTTCTCAGATAACAAGAAAAAGACGGAGAAAGATATAATCCGGACTACGCTTAAGGTTGCTGCGACTGACAAGCCCATTCAAAAGGAAATGACAGTTCAGCCGGAACAAAACGATAAGAAAGAGCAATCCGTAACGGTCAGTCAAACTGAAGATAATACTGCAATCATCTCCACATGTAATTCAGCAATTAAAATACTTTCGGATTTAAAAGATTATAAACCCATAAAAAGTAAAGAAACAACTAAAGCAAGCGTTGAAGGGCAACGGGTGGAAATGATTATGGCAGCTGCCGATAGTCTTAAGCTGCTTGCAGAAGTTCTCGAATCTTCTGATGCAAATAAAGCGACCAAAGTACGCGAGATAGAATCGCGGTTAAGAGGAGACGCATCGAAAATGAAAAAAGTAGATGCTAAATTTTTCCATTCACGAGCAGATTCCAATTCGGCGATTGATGGGAATATAGCAGCTATAAAAGCTTTGAAAACATTATAAATATTAAATTAGAAAATAAGATAATGGCAATTATACGACTACAAGGTAAACAAGAAAAAGAAGAGGGCGTCTATTACGAAGTGGACTCATCGAGCAAACCGATCGGTGAGGGAGGTATGGGCAAAGTCTATAAGGGTAAGGCTGTGAATACCAAAACGGGAGTAACGCGTCCGGTAGCAATTAAATTCATGTTCATGGATCTCCCGGAACAGGCAATCGAACGAGCCCGACGCGAAGCCTCCATACGTCTGCGCAACGATAATCTGATTGAAATGCTCGGATTTATTGAAACCGATGAGAACAGAGATGGAAAAATTGTAAAACATTACCATGTGGTCAGCGAACTTCTTAATGGAGTTTCTCTCTCTGATATAATTCAAGGTAAATGCACCGGACCTGACGGTAAAGAAATTCCCTACGCGCGGCAGCTAATGAATGATTTCGAGAAGCAACCCGAACATTTCGCAAAGACAGTAATCAAAGCAACCCTTGCCGGAATTATGGCACTCCATGACGCCGGATACATCCATCGCGATATCGACCCCAGCAATATTTTCATTACAGAGGATGAACATATCAAGATTATTGATTTCGGAATCTGCAAACAGATGAAGAATCTTACCACCAATGATAAAGCTCTGACAGTTGCCGGTGCCTTTATGGGAAAACCGGAATATGCCTCTCCAGAACTGGCACTGGGAGACTTGAAATTTCAAAACCAGACTACAGATATTTATGCCATTGGTGTGCTTTTATATCAATGTATTACCGGCAACGTTCCCTTTGAAGGAACTCGCTTTGATGTGCTTGACAAACAAGTGAAAGAAAAACTTCCACTTAAAGAGATTACAAGCAAAGAGCTGCGGAGAATTATTGAAAAAGCTACTGAAAAACGTCAGGAGTTAAGATATCAGACAGCTGCCGAGATGCGTGTCGATCTTGAATCAATGGATGTGAAACGTGCCGTTGATCCACGAAAAAGGCGAATGATGATTATAGGATCTATTGCCGCCATATTAATTATAGCCGGCGCAATCATCGGATTCATAACATATCATAACAACGTAGAAAAGAGACGGATTGAATTAGAACAGAAAAATCTTACCGATTCTCTTACAAGAGTAGTTAATTTCGGTATTCAACGTGGTGATTCGCTTGCCAAAATTGGAGCAAACCATGATGAAGGTTATGACTCTGAACTGGCACAGGCCAAACAGGCTTACCGTCGGGCTGCTTCTGCGGCTGCAGAACTCAATGCCATGAAAATTACGACTCCCGACTTCTCCACAAAAGAAAAACAGCTTGACGCTGTGATTGAACAAGCAATGAAAGAACTTGATGATAAAGCTGCACTTCTGAGTTCTGATTCAGATCCGGTCGTAGTTGAAGAAGCTAAAGCAATTAAAACACGTGCAGATGTACTGCGTGAACTGCTAAAACCAACTACTGTAAAAAAATAAAATACGTCTCATAATCCTAAAATCAAGTATTTGATTAGGTAAATTTATAATTAAGTCAAATATGAATTTCAAAAGACTATTTTCAGTTCTAAGTGCCCTCCTTCTCTCGGTATCCGTAATGATGGCCCAAAGCTCAGGCGATAAACTTTATAATCAAGGGCTTCAATTACAGAAGACTATGACGGTACAGGCACAGAACAATGCCATTTCCAAATTCACTTCTGCAAAGAAACTATACGATTCAGCAGCCAAGAAGGCTCAATGTGACAACGCTATAAGTGTTAGCCGAAATATTATTAGCTCACTTAAATCGGGTGGAAGCAATACAAAGTCTAACGGCTCTAAAAAGAAGAATAATCAAACTGCCGAGCCGGAACAAAAAGAAGAACCTATAACCCTTTCCCTTACTAATAAGGAGTTTAGTCTTGATAATGAAACAAAAGCGCTGAGTGTAGGAGTAACTTCCAACAAAAATGATTGGTCGGTATCTACCGTGGCATGTGCTAATGGATCTTCCTTTCTTACAGCCGCAAAAAGTTCTGCCGATAAAATTATAATAAATGTTCCAGCTAACTATACAACAGAGACAAGAACTCAAGACATACAAGTCAAGGCCGGAACTGTGACTGAGAATATTACCATTACACAAACCGGGAAGCCTATAAATCTTGACGCGACAGTAAAAGACTTTTCTTTCAAGGAGAAAGGTGGAAAAAAGAAATTTATTGTCACGTGTAATGCAACACAACAATATCCGGATAACGGACATCAGAACTGGTATGTGGAATCAAAACCAAAATGGGTAACTATCGAACTTAATCAGAAACGTGATAAAGGGACGCTCGGTAACTTTTTTGGAAAAATTGGTGACGGCGTGAATGGACTTATCAATGGTTCTGACTCTGATAACGGCAATGGAATCAAAACTAACGTGACACTTATCTGCGACCCCTTGGTTAAAGGATCTGTTGATGCCCATAACGGACATAAAGGTGAAGTGGTTTTACGAAGTGGAGATCAAACTGTTATTCTAAAAGTTAGTCAATTTGGTAAAGTATCTGTCATTCCCGATTGACAAATCAACTTACTGTTTCAGGCTTCCTTCAGGAAAGGAGATTTAATGTTTGGTTCCGGGAAGTGTGCTCTCCGGGATGCCGGTGGCTGTGGCGCTTACGGGCGTGGCAGTCAGGTCGGCCGGAAGCACTCGCGACATGCGGGTGAAAATCAGGACAAGAACTGAAAGCACCACAATCGTGATGGCCGTGGAGTGAAGTATATTGCCAAGACCGACAAGCGGACTCACCGTGGCTCCGAATACATATCCCATCAGTCCGATTAAGGCCGAAGCATCTCCGGCACATTCACGCCCTTCATTCATGGCAAGCGTATTACCTACCGTGAAGAGCATACCCAGACAGAAGAGCATGGGTAAGTTCAACGCTTCATAAACCCAGACATTGTCTACTGTATAGTAACAGATAAACTGCGCAATGGCCACGAAAATCAGTCCGCGGCCACCTAAAACCGCTGCCTTTTTTAAGGGCTTGAAATGAAGGGCGAGTGTGGCTCCAACAGCCACAAACAGAGCATTAAAGCCCATAAACAATCCAAACTGAAGCTGGCTGAAGCCATAGTGATCCTGAATGATAAATGGCGCTGAGGAGATATAAGCGAAGAGCACACCCAATGCAGTAGCCTTAAGCATTACATGCACTACAAAATGACGGTTGCGGGCCAATATCAGATAATTATGGAAAGCCGCGCCAAAATGTCCCGTAACCCGGCGTGATTTCGGAAGCGATTCTTTAAAGGCCGGTGTTAGAATCAACAAGAGCGCACTGAACCCGAACAAGATCCAGAATATTCCTTGCCAACCCACCGAACGGGCTACAAGACCTCCGATAACGGGTGCACTCGCAGGCGCAAATCCGTTAATGGCTCCAACAAGGGCCATTACCTTTGCCAATGCTCTTCCCTTATACAGGTCGGCCGGAATCGTACGCGCCAGAAAATAACCGCCGGATGCTCCCAAACCCTGAATAAGTCTCCAGAAGAGAAAAATATGAATCGTTTTAGACCACACACTCCCGATTGCTCCGACAGCAAAGACAATGAGAGCAATTACCAGAATCGGCTTTCGTCCGAACCGGTCGCTTAGAGGGCCAAGAATCAACTCGCCGAAGCCCAGACCGATCATTCCGAAAGTTAGACCAAGCTGAACCACAGAAGTAGTGGTATGGAAAGACCTTACCATCTCAGGCAAGGTTGGCAGATACATATCATTAACAAAGGAGCCAAACGCACTTAGAAGCACCAGGTAAATGATCAGAAAGACATAATAACCGCCCGTCGGCTCCTGAGAATTTGTAGAATTAGTAACCATAGAACTCATCTAACCGTTTTTAAGTAAATTTTTACAGAGGATAACCAAACGGTCCGAACTGAAACTCTACGCCACTCACGAGTTCTACTTCAAATCCATAACTCTCCTTTGAGATTTCATTTATACCGGAACCATTTCCATATTGAGCGACATAAGAATCGATCTGAGAGGGATAAAATCCGGAAGGAACGGTTTGTCCGAGTGGAGCCGTCACCTCAAGCCACTCTCCACTCATATTGAAATCTATAGTCGTGCCGTTATCCAGCACAACATCATATTCATTACCGCTAACAACGGCTGATGAAACTCCCGCTGCCGGATAATAAGTGGAGATAAATGTCTGCGCGGCGACAGGAAGTTCAGTTGAATCTACAGGTTGATCGTCATCATCGCTACACCCGCTCAAGCTGAAAGCAAGGATAGCTACAAAGATTATCAGAATAACCTTTGCAATAAGTCTTATGGTTCGCAGGTTTCTCAGATTAGCAGAGAGATCTGTTTTATTCGTATTTTTCATATTCATCATTTTTTTGTGTTCTAAGAAATTTCTAACGAAATATCCGGATTTCATAATCCGCGAGGGTCAATGGCGGTCATTCCACGAAATGCACTCGTTCAGGATGCCATTTATCCATTGGTGCATGGTCTGAAGCCGGATAACCGATTGGGATAAGATTAAAAGGCACATATTTCTTGTCAAGATCAAGGAGTTCTCTGACAGCTTCCATTCTGTCGGCATGGGGGTAGAGACATGTCCACACGCCTCCCAACCCTAATGCATGGGCAGCCAAAAGAATATTCTCAGAAGCCGCCGAAAGATCCTGAACCCACAGCGAGGCATCGTCTCCTTCCAGAAAACGCTCCTTATTCCCGCATACCACTATAGCCAACGGCGCCTCAGCTGTCATTCCGGCGTATGGAAGATTCTCCGCGAGAAGCTTAAGTAAAGCCTTATTCTCCACAACAAAAAACTCCCAGGGCTGACGATTTACACCCGAAGGGGCGCTCATACCCGCTCTCAGCAGGGCTTCCCGGCTATCGGCATCTACCGGTAAATTCTTATAACGCCTCACGCTCCTGCGTTCCAATATATTTCTATAAGCCCGGTTATTATTCTCCAGAGCTTCCTGACTTTGTGTTTTCATAGCATCAATAATTTCTAAAAATATAACAAACCAACCCCGGAAAAAGTCGCATCCAACCCCAAACATATAAGGCCGCGTCTCATAAAACGTGGCCTTATAAAATAAAAATAAAACAGAGGTTGTGTCATAAAGAAATTTTTTCGACACAACCTCTGTTTAATTAAACTACCCCAAGGTTATCTCACCCTGCATTTCACTGTCTTGCCCTGAGCAGACACAAGATAAATTCCGGAATTAAGACTGATTCTACGGTGTCCGGAAAGTGAGCCTGTCCAAAGAATCTGACCATCAGGATTGAATACCGAGATCTTTTCGGCTTCGCCTGAAAGTATGATTGCACCGGCAACGGCATTGGCATTCCACGTAGCCATTCCCGCCTCAATCTCATCAACTCCTACAGTGCCTAAATTAATGATATTCGACATACGCGATTCTCCAATATCATAAACTGCTGTTACACCATAGCGACGCTTCTTATTATCTGATTTGAAGGTATAGTTGGTGCCGCTGACAGGAGTGGGAGTAATTCGGGTTCCATCAACGTATACATTATAACCTTTCAGCACCGCATCCGCAGGCTTGGCTCCTGCCGGAGCGTAAGTGATATCATCAAGCATGAGCGCGAACTGATTCGGGGAAACACAACGAACCGCTATATATCGCACACCCTCCGGAAGTACGACAGCCACCGACGTCCAGGTCATGCCTACCGTATATCGACCGACAACCTCAAAATCTTCACGTTCCGAACCTTTTGAGGAAACAAGCACCTCAAACGTCTCAGGATAAAGATTCAGGATACTACGAGCATAGAGCTTCACAAGCTGAATATCTCCTGAGAGTTCAGGGGAGATGAGCCAATCGTCGTTCGACCCTGTTTTCGGAGAAAAAGCGCCAAGCATCTGCGAACCAGACCGCGGACGCCAGTCAGGAATACTCATACCGGAAGGATCAGACGAGGCATTATAATCGATCGACAGACCGGCCTGTACCGGATTGAATACCTGCCATGCCATTGCTTCTCCCGCATGTGGATACTGCAGAATCTGGCCGGTGACACCGCTTGAAATACCCCATGTAGGCTGGGCATCACCATCTATGACCGTCCAGGGACCTATATTATCGATAGCGAATGCCTCGTATGAGTCAAAGCCGTCGGTGACAGGTTCCGGTTGAGCTGTTGAAGCATCCGGAACACTCCAGCGCAGCGACACGTTATCATCGCCGTCAAGCTCGCCATCCAGATCAGTCACGTATGCCATTCTTGGAAGATCTACAAATACCGTGACAGTCTCAGAAGTGTTATCACTCTTCTTCATATCGGGAGCGTAAGAAATCTCGGCATAAATATCATTCTGCTGCTCACATTCGATATCGGCCTTGAAATCAAGAACCGATTCCGTAGTCATTCCGGGTGCAAGCCTCTGACCGGCAAGCTCTCCAACCACAACATCATTGCGATAGAAAATTACTTTATAATCTTCGGCATCGGTCTGACCGCGGTTTACCACAGAAACCTTAACAGGCACCGTCTGTCCGATCTCCATGATAGCGGGAGCCGAAATTGATGCTAACTGAAGGTTATGATCAAGCATATCGTCAAAGAGGATATTATCAACGAAAACATAACCGGCATCATAAGCCACTCCACGGAAACCAAGCTGAATGAATCGCCGGCCGACAAATTCGGAAAGATCCACCTTGACCTGATTCCAACCCTCTTTCATAGCAGAGGCCGGACCGGCAACATAAACCTCTTTCCATCCCTCCGACTCCGGATTTATCATAACTTTCATGAGGTTAGCGGAACCCGGAGTGAAATAAACATAGAAACTTACCGCCGGGCTTGTGCAACCGTCTAATGAGAACCGATCCGTGTAAAGCATCGACGGATAACCCTCCTCGGGAGCGGGGTCAGTAGTGTCAAGAGCGAAAACGGCCATACCTCCGTCATTGTCGTAGGGGGCCACTCCAAGATCAGAATCTCCATCAAGCACTCCCCACGTTGCTCCCTCGCTGCGACTCAGGTAAGCCAACCGCGAGGTAGATGCACAATTCGGGAAACTCTCCCTAAGCGGAAGAACGCTAAGGGCATCTCCGACAAATATGGAATTGGAATAGACCGGTTCCCCTTCTCCAAGATGATTCTTGGCCGTTATAACGTATGTCACGGGTGCCTGATCGGGACGAGAAAGCTCTGTATCGGCAAATGTAAGTTCCTTTATTCCCTCGGCTACCACCTTCTGATCACGGACACCGAAATAGCGGACCACAGTATAGGTCAATGCATCGGCATCCACATAGTGACCCTCCGGACCAACTTCACCCGGTTTTTTCCATGTCACGGTAGGCACACCATCCACTTCCTTAAGCACCACGTCCACAGGCTCACCCGGAAGGTCGCAACCTACAAAGACGCTCTTTTGATCAGTCAGACCACGATTGCCGTCGGCGTAGGCCACGACTGTATACCTGTTGATACCTTGAACCGCCCCGTCATCCTGATATTTCATGTCTTCTCCGGGAGCGGGAGTTTCGAAAGTCTTGATCACCTCATCTCCTCTCAGAATTTCTATTTTCTCAATGCTTTCCAATGCCGTATTGGCGATTGTACGGGCAGGAGCCTTGAAAGATATCACCGCACCAAGCTCACCCTTGGGCAAAGCCTCGATCTGCAGGTCGGTTACACGTGCCGGGCCTTCAACTTCCGCCCCGGGCGTAATCTCCACATCATCAAGATTAAGCATCCACATAAGGTCAGCTCCGGGAGTGGTGGCATGGAAACCTATATGATATTCACCGGCCTCCTCAACATGAATAGTCGCCTCGTAATCAATAAATTTACGATATTCATTAAGGATTGCGCCATCCTCGACAAGAGTCGTCACCATTGCTTCAACTGCGGGGGCATCACCCATCTTGACCTCCATGTGTTCGATAAAGCTTGGTACGATTGAATTGCCCTGACTCTGCGCTTTATAAGTCAGATGGTAGGTGCGGGTCGGTTCAAGATGAATCGGAGGAGTGAAAAGCCATTCATCTTTGGCATGGCCATCAACTGCGCTACATTGCGCCACGCCTCCGCTATAAGCCGCATAATCCCACGTTCCCCACGAGTTGCCCGGAGTAACCGTTCCCGTGCCTTTATGGACAACAGTGTATGTGCTGAAATCAACGTCTGTATCGAAATTCTCAACGTAAGGAATCTGTGCGATATGGCCCACGATAACTTTATTAGTGGCCGCCGGCATCCCGACAATTCCCTCATGGCTCGGAGTGACAACATACCAATAGGCATGGAGATCGGGATTTTCAACCCGGTCGGTACAGATTGTATCTGTAATAGCCGAAGCGATCTTTACATTCTCCGGCATACGCACAACATCGTATGAAAGTTTGAGTGTATCGACGAATCCGCCGTTCACACCGCGCCGGGGCTTGCCCCATTTCAAGCTGATATCTCCACCGCGGTCTTTATTTGCAGCCACCGGGTTGGCACATGCCACGGGAGCATCCTTACCTATAAAAACACGAAGCGATTTAGGAACGCTGGAGCCTGCAGAATTGGATGTACGAAGGGTAAATGTATACCAACCGTTGGCAGGAAGAGTCATTTCTATTTCTTCGTTTCTCTTGCCGGCACGGACCTCACCCGTAAATTTCTCCTCACCGTTTATGCTCAAAGAATAACCGAGATTACCGGAAAGAGTGGAACCACCCACGGAGAGTTTTGGGGCATCGAAAGCAACAATACCCTCCAGAGAACCATCCTCGAATGTAGGGAAGAGTTCGGGAACAGCCTGAGGCGCACCATCGGCCGGGATAACAGGCATATAAATACCGGCGAACTCCTCATTATCGGGGAAATTATCTATCTTGGTGGCACGTCCGGTTTCCGGATTGACACTATAAAGGGTTGATGAACCGTCGGTCTTTAAAGCAGCCCAGTAAAATTTACCTGTCTCAAGGTCAATAGTTGCCGACTGCGGGTATTTAATTTCAATATTATGGACACCGGTAGCCCCGATTTTCACAAGCTGAAGATTTTCCTTATCGAGCTTATAAAGATTGCCGTCTACTCCTATCGTGAAAACATTTCCACGCGCATCGGACGCTATGGCAACCTGATTTGTAGTGTCGTCAAGATAGATCAGGTCGTTTACGGAAAAATTATTATGCTCCGTATCAAGATTCATTGTACCGATAAGATAGCTTGCCTCAAGATTTCCAATTGAGAAAATTCCATAAACTTTCTGCTCGATTGGATTGAAAGTAAGGTCGCGGGCGATATTACTCATTCCTAAAGAATAAGTGGCCGTATTCTTGAAAGGATGCGCGTCGTTCTCATAAAGAGTGGTATAGACATATTCCTCCCCATCGAATGTCCGGATTTCATAATTGATAAAGTAATATTTACCCTCATTATAAAACCCGCCTCCCTGAACAGTGAACATATCCCCGATATAATGTCGCTGCACATCTACAGGCTTGCTCACGGTCGAGGTATAGATACCGAAAGGGGCATTGTTGATAGTCCAGCTATCGGCATATAGGACACCTCCGTACAGGAGCTGTTCTCCGGCCTCAGCCACTTTTGCGGGCATCTGCCGCGAACGGTAGGCATTGCCGGCTGTTTTTCCCGTCATCGGGCGCATCATGGATTTCACTGTTGCCACCATCTGCCGCAGTGAATCCGTAGTCTCCCCCCGTCCTGCACGATTCCCCTCCGGACGTGCCGGTTCCGGCGTAAACGTCGTTGCCGCTATCGCTGTGGCGGCAGCAATAAGGCTGGTAGAGATGAATAATTTGATTTTCTTCATTTTAATTCTAATTTAGAATCCGGGAGAAACCTGAAATTTTCAGGTTCTTCTCCCGGATAAAAAGTATTTGAATAAACCTTATCGGATTACGATCTTACGAGCCTTCTTCTCTCCGGAAATAACCACGAGATAGATACCCTTTGCAAGACGAGCCGCAACTCCGGCATTCATCTCGGCAACGAGACGCCCGGCAGCATCATATACTACAGCATCAGCACCGGCAACCGTAAGTGACTCTCCGGCAATTGTGAGTATAACGTCTTCACGACTTATCTCGGCTACAGAAACAGTAATATCATTTACATCGATATCATCGAGTGTTACGTCACCGGCCTTAAGGCTTACTTTCGAAGGATGAGCGTATTCGAATTCCGCATGGCTTGCGCTGAGGTCATAATCACGATCAGCCTTGATAACAGGAATAACGAAGTTACCTTCTGAATCAGTTGTACCGCTATAAGCAACTTTCGCGGCATGCTGAGCCACTACACGCTGAACATCTTCCTCAGCCACTGTCTCCGACTCGACAAGCGTAACGACAGCATCAGCTACACCAACACCATTCTTAACAAAACGGCCCGTAACCTGAGCGGGAGTAAGCTCGCTGCGGAACATCACGACAGGCACATTACCGTTTGACTTGCCACCGGGATAAACATAGCCTGAATTCTCCGTAGCTTTGCAATAGCTATGATAATACTTCTCATTAGCTGAATGGATACCCACATAGAAATTATATATGGCACTTTCAAGATTCATCTCCATTGAAATCTTAAATCCGGTGCCCTTATATGTAATCGGGCTATCAAGAGGTATTATCATTTTCGCAGGACTACTTGCATCCGATACTCCGAACTCTAAAGTATAGGTACCGGCAGCAGAAGGAGTCGTTTCCGGCATATCAAAATCGGATGTTCCCGCAAAAGGAACCACTTCTTCCACTTCCTCAATCCAACAGGAATAAGGGATAGTCACGTTAGAATAGGTAGAGGAATTATAAACATAAAAAGCAATCTCTGAAATTACAGTCCCTTCCGGGATTGACAATTGATCTGCCGGGATATAGAATTCCACTTTATTAAACCTTGATGAAGTCAATGCCTCATAGTCATATTTCGTAATCTGGGCACTCTCGTATGAGGCTACGCATTCTTCAGTTGCTATATCAGCCGTAACCTCAGATGATTTAAGCGTCCGGAATCCTTCTCCGACATTCACTTCGGCTGATAATGTAATCTCTCCCGCGTTATGGGGCATATAAGCGAGTTTGACTGTTCCTTCAGCGTAGGCTTCAAGTTCACTTCCTGCAACTTCTGCTACGGCCGTGTCACCCTCATAAAGGGTCACTACATAGTCAGCCTCAGGCTCGCTCTTCATATTTATGACTTTTACTTCAACACTCAATTCTTTATTGACCTCTCCGCTACCGGGAGCTGAGAAAGAAGTGAGTAGCATATCATGTTCGGCTACCACAGGTTTGAGATCGCCGAAGATATTATCAAGACTTAAGGCCATTGCCTCAAACTTCACATAATAATTGCCGGTCTCCACATTCTTAAGGCTAAAATTATACCAATTCATCACATTGGCGACACCTGGGGCCATAAACGTGTTGAAAGGAAGGCGTCCTGCAGGTTCTTTGGCCACGAGTCCTCCAAGTTCAGTCCAATTCTCACGGTCGGGAGATATCCAGATTGTCAGCATCTTGTCATGACTGTCAGAAACAGACTGGCGACTTGCCATCAGACTGAGCTGCCCGTTCTTTTCAAGATGCATCAGAGAAGTGATCATTGATGAATTTTTATAGGTATCGCTATTTGCTCTCACGCGAGAATCGTAAGACTGATAGGTTGCAGTGCGGAATGAACCATCAGCTAACCAACCGGCAGGAAGATTGGGTGTGGAAACCGATTGGAAATCTTCAAGCCAGCCCTCTTCAGCAACAATTCCCGCACCCATGCTGAATGTAAACTCTTTATCCTCAGTTATTCCATCGGAATATACAAGCGTAACATTTCCAGTCTTTGCTCCGGGTGTAGAACTGAAAGTAAAGGGGAGTTCAAGCTTGTCAGCTCCGGGAGCAAGAGTGAAAGGAAGATCGAAGGGTGTAATCTCATCTTCAAGAGAACCGTCAAACAAGACATCAGAAATAACTACATCACTTTTGCCGGTATTAGAAGCATAAAGCTTGGTAACATACTCTCCTCGCTGAACATCACATTCTACATATTGGTCAGCACTCAATGTCCCGGAAGAAGTACGCATCCCAAGTATTCCGGCAAGCGAATTAATATTCAGGCTACCGATCTTTGTGATACCAACTAATGAAGGAATTTCAATACCTAAATAGGAAATTCTTTCAGACTTAGAGGGATCCTCAAGAGTTACCGTCAAGTCAATTGCAATTTCTGTTGATTCTCCGGGTTGCAGAGATATAGAAGCTATCGAGGCTTCGCCTAAAACGGATGTAAAGGAGGATGGAGTATAAGTGGTTGCTCCGCATTTTACGGTTGGATTGTCAATTGCCAACAGAGATGTACCACCATTACGTAAAGACAAAGAAATGGGGACCGTGGCTTTACCGGTTACGTCGGCCGTGACATCCGAAGTATATTGAACATTTCCTAAAGTAGTATAGGTAAAGGGAGTTGTGTCGGCCGATGCAGCTGTAAAATCATCCAGACCTCCTTCTCCATTTTGAAAAACAATACCTAAACGGGTATATTCGTCAAGATTGACTGTTACCTGTTGCCATTCTTCAGCACTTATTGTGAAATCTGCCGGAAGGGAGACAGTGTTATAGGTCTTGGAGAGAACGCCATTATTAAAGGTACATTTATATAAGGTTACCTTTCCCCCTTTTACCCAAAAACTGACATCGCCTTTCACGGGAGGGGTGACAAGACAATCATAATAATAGGTTGCCGGGTTGCATTTGGGTGTTATCTTCAGGTAGGCACCGCCATCGTGGCCACCCTCAGTCGCACCCTGATAGCCCTCATCAGAATCTGTACCCTTATCAACATTATGGAGCCAATAAAGCGGCGCAAAATTCTGATCTTCAATGCCGGTGAATTGTTCGAATTTCTCGGTATAGTTGTCAGTATAGACAGGTGTAACCTCCTCAGCTAAAATGGGGGGGGTGATATATAGCATACCTGCCGCAATTGCTAAACCGAGATTGAAAAACTTAAAGGAAAATTTTTTCATATTTTGGTTAGTCGATTATGGGTCTCCGAAAAATTTTCTTGAAACTTCCCGACGGGACGGAGACTCCTTTGTCCTCCCGGGAAGTTCATATATAGGATTTAGTTGATTTATGCTTCCGATTAACTTTTGCGAGACGATAAACGATAAAGATGATTCTGCTGACTATCCCTTCATGATGGAAGAAAGCACAAATTTAATTATTTTCTTAAAAATACCTACCTTTTTAAAGAAATTTTATTCTTAAATTAATAATTTTTGCAACATTATTCACCTTGATATTAAAATATACTAACAAATTGTCGCTCCACTACCCCTCGTAATCAATGAACGATAGAGGTCTTTCCAACGTTTAACTTATGCAGGCGGCCTATCTCAGCCGGCCCAAGACAATTGAAAGAAAAATGAAAATATAAATAAATAGAATTATGAAAAAATTTGAAAAAATAATCCGTGAATCCGTGCCTACGATGGTTGTATTTCAACACGCAGGCAATCAGGATGCTGTAGAAGTGAAATATCTTATCGCTGATCTTAAAGAAAAATATGGTAGCCGTGCGAATATCGAACGAGTAGACAGTTCTTACGACGGCAACCTTAAGATGAAATATAAACTTGCCGAATATCCCACCTGGATACTCTTCAAAGAGGGGCAGGAACTGATGCGTGAAAGCGGCCGTAAAACAGCGGCACAACTTGAGGATATGCTTCAACGCGCCATATAACCACAGGATATTCAGCATAATTTGTTTAGCGAGGCTGTGTCAAAATTTTCATTTTGACACAGCCTCGCTAAACTTTATGAGAATAAGAGAGCCTCATTCTCAGCATCCTCCATCTCGTCCATCCTTAGGCCAATCGTTTTCTCAAAAATCTTTATCTTTCATTTTGTCACATAAATAATTTGTCTTATGACAATATTTTAATAGTAATTTGGATACCCTCTTTCAATTATAAATAAATTTTCAAAATATTTATTAATTTTGTCAATACAAGCCTTGCGTCGAACAAATCAACCTCACGTGTCCGGCTTTTCTAATATTAACTAACTTTTCAAGTTATGGGTAAATTTTCAACTCTTTTGGCCGGAGCAGCCGTGTTAATTGCCAGCCAATTTGCATTTGCAGCTGCCTCCCCGACGCGCCATACTTTCGGCCAGCGCATAGCGCGTCAGGACGTAGCCAATTCGCCGATAAAATCGATTCTGCCGGTAAAGGCTGTCGACCTGCCGGCACGTGCCGCACAGACTTCCGCTCCCAAGCAGAAAACCCCAATCCAAAAAGCGCCGATGCGTGTCACCCCCGGAGGAAGCAATTTATTTGGATTCCTCGATATAACTCACGAAACAGGCCGTTATACAGGTCTATTCGAGTTTGAACCTGACGGAAGCGTCTATTCGCTATGGCGGAGTCCTTTCTCAGGAGCAAACTCCCTTGAGCTTACCTCCATCTATTATCGCGAAGGACTGATATGTGCAACAGCTCCCTATTATAATTACGGTTATATGTGGGGAATGACGTATTATGAGATCGATTATAAAACCGGTCAGATCGTGAATCAATATGACGATGAAAACGGACTGAACAGTGCGGTCTTCTATTCATGCGCATACGACTCCGACACAAAGATGATCTATGGTTACGGTACGGATGAGCTCGGCAGCGATGATGATGAGGAAGGAGAAGCTACCCACGCTTTCTTCCTGAGCGCTCCCGCCGACAAACCCACACAGGTTACAATTGTTAAGAACCTTGGCACCGCCGGTTTTAACACACAGTGTATCTCAATGTGCTATAACGAGATCGATAAAAAACTTTATGGTGTGACCATCAATAACGATTTTGTCACTATCGACCCCGCAACCGGAAATCAGACAAAGCTCTTCCACATAAACATGAGTAACGGAGCTTATATCTCCGGTATGACATACAGCGCTACAGAACGCCTCTTCTATTGGAACGCCAATTTCGAGAACTGGACCTCAGGAGTCTATACCATCAACGCCGAGACGCAAGAAGTGAAGATGGCTTATAATTTCTCTAACGGCGACCTTTACAGCTGTCTGTTCATCGCAGGTCAGGCCGTATCAGCTGAAACGCCTATGCGTCCGGAATTCGTGTCGTCGAGCTTCCCGCAGGGAGCAACCACAGGAACCGTCTCTTACCGTATGCCGACTATTCTTGCCGACGGCTCGGAAATAGCAGGAAACGTAACATGGACATCTTATCTTGACGGAGCAAAATATGCTTCCGGCACAGCCGCTCCGGGCGAGGTAGTAGCCGCTGAATTCAAAGACCTTGCCACAGGAACACATAAATTCGCAATGACTGTCACCGTAGGTGGAAAAACATGTGAACAAGTCGAAACTTCTTTATTTGTAGGTTTTGACTTCCCGCAGGCTCCTACCAACGTTCAGCTCACGGAAGGTCTTGTGAAATGGGCACCCGTATCGAAAGGTATCCACGGCGGTTATGTTGATCAGTCGGATCTCGAATATGAAGTATTCCTCAACTCAGAGAGCCTCGGAAAGACCACCAAGACCCAGATGTCTTTCACAATGCCGGAACTCCCCGTGCAGAAATTCACAGCCTCTGTTGTGGCTACCTCCCGCGGACAGAAGTCTGAACCCGGAGTCTCTAATTTTATTGTGGCCGGTGAACCCTGGACAATTCCTGTCGACATGGTTGCCTCTGAAGAAACTTACGACCTTATGACCATCACCGATGGCAATAACGATGAAGTAAGCTGGTGGTATGATCCGGAAGACGAAGGATTCTACTCGCAGTATTCCGACACAACCGACCCGGATGATTGGTTATTCCTCCCGGCAATCGAATTCCCGGATGCTTCAAAGAATTATTCTTTCTATATCTCCTGCATGAAGGTCACAAGCTACTATCCGGAAGATTATCTGGAGGTAATGATCGGAACATATCCTTCACCGGACCACATGACAGACGTGGTTATTCCCAAATTCTCTCCTCAGAGTCGCGACTATGCATGGTTTGAAAACCTGCTTCTGAAAGTGCCTGCTCCCGGAGCCTATTATATCGGTCTCCATGCCACAGGCGCCGCCAAGAGCCAGCTCGGAATCCTTGTGCATGAGGTGCGCGTGGAAGATAATGGTATAAGCGCCAACTCTCCCGCCAAAGTTCAGAATCTTGAGGCAACACCTGCCGATAAGGGCGCCCTCTCCGCTACCGTATCGTTCAACATGCCGACACTCGACCTTGCAGGCAATAAACTTGCTTCCGATGCTACTATAACGGCTGTTGTGACAGCTGACGAAGAAAAGACCGTTACCGGCAAACCGGGCGATGCAATGTCTCTATCAATTCGCACCGTTCAAGGCGACAACACCATCAGCGTTCAATCTTTCCTTGGCGATCAGGCAGGAGCGACAGCTAACGTAAATGTATTTACAGGCGTTATTAAGCCGGGCGTTGTCAAGAACCTTAAAGGCGCAGTTTCGGAAGATATGATGTCGATTGATATCACATGGGATCCGGCCGAGTCTTATATGTCGAACGGATATTACGATCCGGCAACTGTGGATTACATTCTGGTAACCTTCAACCCCAATACCCAAGAGATTGACGGTACGCTCCTGATGGGCACCGGCATCACTTCATACACCTATACCCTGCCGACCGGAGCCGAGCAGAATCTATATACCTACGGCGTTGTCGCAAGAAATGCTGCCGGCGATATCGGACAGTATATGCGTCTGCAGGCTATTATGGGTACACCCCTGCGCCCCGGAATGATTGAAAATTTCAGCAATTCTCAGACCGGTTTCAACTATGACCCCTGGATGAATTATTCTGATTCTTACTCAATCTGGAGAATATATCCGATTGCTCAGATAGCCGATGCATGGTCGCACATGGAAGGCAACGCTCTCTGCGGTTTCAACATTCATCCGAACAACACGCCAAGCGAGGGCAAACTCGGTATGCCTCGATTCTCAACCAAGGGAGAAGACAAGATTACCGTTCGCATCCATTGGTGGACCGGCTTCGATGCGGCTTCTGTCCGTATTCTTGCCTCCACATACGATCAGCCCGAAGCACAGATGGTGACCCGTATGCCTCTCGGCGACGACTGGGAATGGACTTCTTTCGATCTTAAACCGGAATATCTCGACCTCGATTGGGTTCAGCTCTATATCGAAGCTAAGTATCGCCCGGACGACGACATGAACTATTGTATCATCTCCGAAATACAGATTCTCGATTCAACAGGCGTTGTGCTTATGCAGGCCGGTGGAGAAGGAAACGTTACAGGACGCACCGGTTGTGTTGAACTTACCGGTTTCGAAGGCAAATCTGCCGATATCTTCTCAATCGACGGAAAACGTATGGCTTCGCTCACTGTAAACTCTGACAGGGAAAGCGTGGCTCTCGACTCCGGAATCTATATCGTAAGAGTTGCCGATAAATCGTTCAAGGTTATCGTGCGATAATAATATTCTCTATATCCGGCGTTGCTTTTAAAACAGGCGACGCCGGATATATCTTTTTTAATAAAGCTCATTTGTTGCACAAGTTTATGCCAACAGATGATTAAGACCCCATTTTAAAAAAAAATATGAAGAAATTTTACACTGTTCTTGCGGCTTTGGCTATGCCGGTAATGATGATGGCCGAGCCGACTGCACTTCCCTGGGATGTTGTTTTCAAGAGTATCACCAACGAAGATTTTGCCGAAAATTACATCACCACTTATGGCCCCGGCACTTCCGAATCATATCAGGCAGACGGAAAAGGCTGGAAATTCACGAAAATTACAATTACCAAACGAGGATACGTTGAGTTTAATACCGGCTCTGAAGGGGGTCAGGCGGAGAATAATTATTTTATCACGCCACAGCTCTCTTTCCCCGTAGCCGGCAAATATAAACTCACCGTAAATATGAGTTTCACCGTAAATTCCAATACTGAAATTCGATTTTTCTATGGTAATGTTACGGAGCCGGTCGAGCCGGATAACCTCGCGACTGATTTTCCCGAAGCTAATCTCATGGGAAAGATCGTAACATCGGAGTTTTCGACTGATGCTAAAGATTATGACATAATATTCAATGTAGCCCAGGCCGGCGATTATAGAATAGCAATCAACAACTTCACCGATGCTAACGTCGCAAGTAAGTACTATACGATCTACTCCATGGGAGTTGAGCCGATGTTCGCTTACCCAAATCAGGTGTCCGGACTTAAAGCCGTTCCTGATGGAGAAGGTGTGACACTGACATGGACCAACCCATCGACCGATGTGGATGGTGGAGCTCTCGACGCGCTTACCAAACTGGAGATATACCGTAATGATGAACTGGTCAATACATTAACCGACCAGCTCACTCCCGGTGCCGAATGTACTTATACTGACTTCCCGACTCCCGGCACGTCATACACATATAAAGTGATTCCGTATAGCTCTGTCGGAGCAGCCTATGGAACGCCTCCGGTGGCTGATTCGGGATGGGTCGGTGATAAGCTGCAAACCCTTCCCTGGCAGACAACGTTCCGTGATTCGAGTCTTTACCCGACATTCTCGATTGTAGACTGCAACGAGGACGGACGCAAATGGAATCTTACGACAAGTGGAGCAATACTCGCATGTTCCGGCGCTGCTGGAGAGGTGAAAGATGTGCTTTACACTCCTCCGTTTGAATGCGAACCGGGCTACTATAGCCTCCGTATCAATGCCGGTGGCGGCAATAATGCCTCCGGGCTGACTGTAGGTTTCGCAACAGAGGAGATGATTGCCAATGGCGGATTTGTCTCATCGCAAAAGATTGAATTCGAGAATAATTTTTCTGATGAACTAAGCTATGTGAAATATTTCCATATCGAAACTGCAGGACGCTATGTATTTGGTGTCAAAGCCGAGCAGGAATTTACTACAGCTCCCACCTACGATTTCAAGGTTTCGATTATGTATGTCGATAAAGC
>CAZOPN010000007.1:0-50257 GCA_964581685.1 uncultured Sangeribacter sp.
TTTACAATTAGGAAACAAATGCTTGTTTTCATCCTACCATTTTACAATTAGTCTCTAATTTACGTTATCGGAGTCTTCGGGGCTACCGCTGCTAAAGCGCAATCTATTTATCCCGGGGTTGCGCCCGATAAAATGAAGGTAACACTTAAGGGAGAGGTTGGGGCTGAAAGTTTCAATCCGGGGGATGTAAGGCTGCTCGACAGTCGTTTCCGGGAGAATATGCGGCGTGATTCGGCATGGCTTGCATCGTTGAGTGCCGATCGGCTTCTTCATTCTTTTCGCACTACCGCGGGAGTTTCTGCCGGCCGGGAAGGGGGATACATGACTGTGCCTAAACTCGGAGGATGGGAATCGCTCGATTGTGAACTTCGTGGACATACCACGGGCCATGTCTTATCGGCGCTTGCCCAGATGTATGCTTCGACGGGAGATAAGAATATGAAAGCCAAGGCAGATAGCCTGGTTCATGGTCTGGCTGTAGTGCAGAAAGCCCATGGCAACGGTTATCTCGGAGCTTTCCCGGAAGAACTTATCAACCGCAATATCCGGGGAGAATCTGTCTGGGCTCCATGGTATACATTGCATAAGATTTTGGCCGGACTCTTGGATCAGTATGTTGTGGCGGATAATGAGGAGGCTCTTGCCGTGGCGGTCGGTATGGGAAAGTGGGCAGCTCGTAAGCTTGATGGAATAGAAACCCCGGTACGTCTTAAAATGCTCCGTAATGAATTCGGGGGAATCAACGAAGCTTTTTATAATCTCTATGCTGTCACAGGAGATAATGATTTTCTAAAGGTAGCTGAATTTTTCTATCATCCCGATGTTATCGATCCTCTTAAGACAGGGAATGCCGATCTGGGGACAAAGCATACCAATACGTTTATTCCTAAAGTATTGGGGGAGATGCGTCGTTACGAACTTACGGGCGAGCAGGAATCGTTAGATTTGAGCAGCTTTTTCTGGGATGAGATGGTGACGAAACACACTTTCGCTCCCGGCTGTTCGAGCGACAAGGAGCACTATTTTGATCCCGCAAAATTTTCCGACCACATCTCCGGATATACCGGCGAGACATGTTGTACTTACAATATGCTTAAACTCTCGCGTCATCTTTTTCTAAACAATCCCGATTCGCGAATAATGGATTATTATGAGCGGGCACTTTATAACCATATTCTTGGTCAGCAAGATCCCGAAACAGGAATGGTTGCGTATTTTCTACCTTTGGCCACGGGTACACACCGTGTATATTCCACACCCGAGCGATCTTTCTGGTGTTGTGTGGGGAGTGGATTTGAAAATCATTCCAAATATGGAGAGCAGATCTACAGTCGGCTTGAAAACGGAGTCTCGGTGAATCTTTTTATTCCTTCGCAACTTAATTGGCAGGATAAAGGGATTATCATTACGCAGACCACGGATTTTCCCGCATCTTCTTCCACAACCCTCACTTTCGCTATGGAAAAGCCGGTAGCGACGCGTCTGCATCTTCGTCGGCCGGGATGGGCGGAGAAGATGGATATAAAGGTCGATGGAAAGAAGATCAAGACAAAAGTCGGTGCTGACGGTTATGCCGTCATTGAAAGAGAATGGAAAGATGGTGATAAGGTTGAGGTTGATTTCGACATGAAACTGAAATTTGAACCCGCTCCCGACAAGTCGGGTAAAGGAGCTCTGGTCTATGGTCCCGTAGTGCTTGCCGCACGTCTCGGAACGGAGGGAATGGAGTCTCCGGCGCCATACAGCAATCCTGAACTATATAATGATTATTACACCTACGACTATCATATTCCGACCGGATTGCCTACGGAAATTGATATCAATAGTATCGTCAGGACAGGTCAGCTAAGTTTTACAGATGGCTCAGGTCTCGTTCTTGAACCGCTCTACGATATTCACCGCGAAAGATATGGCGTTTACTGGAAATTGCGTCCATAAAAATAGACATGTCACGTCTCAGAAAATCAATATAAAATCCAAACTTTTAGGGCCTCGGTATTGTTAGAAATTAAGAGTATTCATTGTCTTTGAGCCTGTTGTATTGCTGATTCCGGATGAATGAATGCTTATAATCCACTCTTTATTTATCTAACAATCAGGCATAAATGAAATACCGGATATTGCTTATTTTTTTTGTGTTGGTGAGTTTGCGGGTGTATGCGGCAGGAGAGGTAGATATCCTTGTGCCCGACTGTTGGAATGCCTCCGCCGGGCAATGTGCTCCAATGCCGAGCGACGATCGTTGGTGGAAAGATTTTAACGATCCTCTTCTCGATTCGCTCATAACGATGGCAGAAGCCAACAATTTTAATCTTGCGGCTGCGCAGAAGCGTATTGCACTTTCCCGCAATCAGGTTCAGCAAATGAAATCCGGCTATTGGCCCGGTGTTTCAGTTTCCGCAAACTATAATTATACAAAAGATTCAGGTCGGGAGTCGGAGCCATATTCCTCTCCGGCGGCCAGTCATTATTATGGTCTTCAGGGAGATTTATCCTGGGAAATAGATCTGTTCGGGCGAATATCCTCTCAGGTAAAAGCCGGTAAATATAACGTAGAGGGTTCGCGTGCCGAATACGCATCGGCTATGGTCAGTCTCTGTGCCGAATTGGCTACCGATTATTTTTCTTTGATAACATTTAAGGAACGCCTCAAGGTGGCACGTCAGAATATTGAACATCAGGAGGAGATTGTGAGGATGACGGAAGCTCGTTATGAGGCCGGGCTTGTGTCGGCTCTTGATGTGGCCCAGGCTAAGAGTGTGGTCTACTCCACACAGTCTACAATTCCGGTGCTGGAGGCGCAGATAGATAATCTTCGACGCTCCATATCGACACTTTGTGGCGTTTACCGGGAGAATCTTCCCAATAAAGTCAGTTCCGATACTCTTCCGCGATGTCCTCAGGTGAGAGATATAGGCATTCCTGCCGATCTTTTGCGCCGTCGCCCCGATATACTGGCTGCCGAAAGTCGTCTCGGAGCCTTGGCATCCCAGATCGGCATTTCCCGTAAAGATTTTCTACCGACACTTTCGCTCAACGGCACTTTTGCTCTGCACTCTGTCAATGTGAAAGATATGTTTCATCACGATGCAGCCACATTCACGGTCACGCCCACTTTGAGCTGGACCATTTTTGACGGTCTTTCCCGCAATTACAAGCTGGCGGCTGCCCGATTGTCGTTCGAAGAGGAGATTGATAATTATAATCTCACGGTGATGACGGCAGTGCAGGAGGTGAATTCTGCAATTGCTCTATACAGTGCCTATGCAAGCCAGATCGAGGTCATTGCAAAGGTTGTGGAGCAGAATAAGGAGACTCTGCGCCTTTCGCTGGAACGCTATATTCTCGGTCTTTCCGACTTCTCGAATGTTGTGAATGCGCAGGTGGCGCTAATCGGTAATCAGAATAACCTTACAATCAGTAAAGGCAATCAGTTGGCTGCATTGGTTACTCTTTATAAGGCCCTCGGGGGAGGATGGAAGAGCGAGTGATTAATCCTGAGAGCCGAAGAAATGAAGGAATAAGAAAAAGAGGAAAAAAAGATATGGAGAGGAAAGAAACAAATATTGATCTATACGTGCATAGACCATTTAGATTCCCGGTTCGTTCGATGTCGGTCGTTTTAATTATACTGGCCGTGATGGTTACGGGATGCCGCAAGAGAGAGAAAGATGATAAAGATGTTGTTCCCGTGATAGATGTTGCAATGCCTGTCGAAGACTCTATTGTGGTTCATAAAGGCTATCCGGCTACGCTTTCTGCCTCTGATAAAGCTGACGTTGTGGCACAGGTGAACGGTCGTATAATTTCCAAAAATTATCGTAGCGGGAGTTATGTGAAGAAAGGAGAAGTGCTGTTTGTAATAGATCCCACCATATATCAGGATGAAGCAAAGCGTGCGGAGGCAGCGCTTGTCTCGGCCCGCAGTGCCTGTGAGTACGCCCGCAAGTCGTATGAGGCGCAGCAACTTGCCTATAAGTCGCAAGCTGTGGCCAAGATGGATCTCATAAAAGGGGAGAGTGCTCTGCGTCAGGCCGAGGCTTCGGTGAGCGAAGCAGAGGCAGCTCTCCACACGGCTAACGTAAATTTGTCATATTGCACGGTGCGCGCGCCTCTTTCCGGTTATGTGTCTTCAGCTGATTTTGAGGAGGGCGCGTATGTCTCCGGGGAAGGCTCGCCGGTGAAGTTGGCAAGCATGTATGATGAAAGTAGTTTTAACGTTGTCTTCAATGTCGAGGAAAGCGAATATACCGGTATCCTGGAAGCCAATGGAGGTATGGGCAATGATATGTTCCGTAAAGTTCCGCTTTCTTTTTCCTCAGCGCTTCCTCACGATTATGTCTGTGACCTGAGTTACTCGGCCCCTTCTGTCGATACATCAACAGGAACTCTCACAATTATGGGCCGGGTAGCAAATATCGACAACGAACTTAAAGAGGGAATGTATTGCACGGTGCATTTTCCGGTGGCTTCGCTTTCCAAGGCTATTCTCGTAAAAGATGCCTCAATAGGAACCGATCAGCTTGGAAAGTATATGTATGTCGTCAATGATTCCGACCGTGTAGAGCTCAGACATATCACGATTGGAGAGCTTTATGCCGATTCCTTGCGAGTGGTTGAGGACGGTATCAAGCCGGGAGAGAAATATGTGACCAAAGCTCTTCTTACTGTAAGAAATGGTATGAAGATCAGTCCGAAGATAACGAAATAATCATCAAACCCAGCCGTTGTGTTTTCAAAATTTTTTATAGAGCGTCCGATTTTTGCGACAGTCATAGCCATTCTTATGGTGATTGCCGGCTCAATATGTCTGTTTACCCTTCCCATAGCGCAATATCCCGATATCACTCCTCCGACGGTAATGATTTCGGCGAGCTATCCCGGTGCGGATGCCCGCACGGTAGCCACTACTATCGGAGTCCCGATTGAACAGCAGGTGAACGGTGTGGACAACATGATGTATATGAGTTCCACATCGAGCGATGACGGTAGCTACTCCCTTACGATCACGTTTAAGAATGGAACTGATGTGGATCAGGCCGCTATCGACGTTCAGAACCGGTTGCAACAGGCCTCGGCTCAATTGCCGGCTGCAGTGACACGTCAGGGTGTCGATGTGATGAAACGATCATCGAATAATATCCTTTTCTGTGCATTGCAGAGTGATGACCCCGAAAAGTATGATGCCTTGTATCTCACGAATTATGCTCAGCTTCACATTGTGGAGCCTCTGTCGCGAGTTTCGGGCGTGGGTGGAGTCTCGGCCTTCGGCTCCGGAGAATACAGCATGCGGGTTTGGCTCGATCCCGATGCCATGACTGTCCGGGGGCTTACTCCGGCCGACATTGAATCTGCCATAAGTTCCCAGAATATAGAGGTCTCCGCCGGATCTGTGGGTACGCAGCCCAACGGCAAGGGGGCTCCGTTTGAATATACGCTTGTTTCACAAGGAGGTCTCACTACTCCTGAGGAATTCGGCAATATCATTCTTCGTTCATCAGGAAATGCTATTCTACGGCTTAAGGATGTTGCGCGTATTGAACTGGGCAGTCAAAGCTATTCAGCGGTTGCCAAAGTGAATGGGATGCAGACAGCACTTATAGGAGTCGAGCAGCTTCCCGGAGCCAATGCAATAGAGGTTGCCGACGGCGCTCTCAAGGAGCTCGACCGCCTCAGCCAATATTTTCCCGAGGGTGTTCACTATAATGTAATCCTGAATTCTACCGATTATGTACGCTCTTCGATTGATGATCTTCTTTCAACATTTCTAATAACATCACTTATCGTGATGGCCGTTATCCTGATCTTTCTCCAGAACTGGCGTGCTGTCATTATTCCGATGATTACGATTCCCGTTTCTCTCATAGCCACATTTGCCGTGATGAAGATAATGGGTTTTTCGCTCAACACACTTACACTCTTCGGTCTTGTGCTTGCCATTGCGATTGTAGTAGACGATGCGATTGTAGTAGTCGAAGACTGTTCGCGTTTGCTCGACAAGGGAGAGCTCGACCGAAGGGGAGCTGCCGAGAAAGCTATGCGTGAGCTAACGGGGCCCGTTGTTGGAGAAGTTCTGGTATTGCTTTCGGTCTTTATTCCGACGGCTTTCGTGAGTGGAATTACGGGTGAACTCTATAAGCAGTTCGCGCTCACCATAGCTGTGTCTACGGCTTTCTCCGGTTTCAATGCGCTGACGCTTACCCCGGCTCTTTGTGCTCTTTTCCTTACGCCGACCAAGCCCGCACGCAATTTCATATATAAAGGCTTCAATAAAGGGTATCAGAAAGTGCTTTCTGTCTACGACCGGTTCACGACAAAGATGCTTGCGCATCCGCGTATTTCCCTGCTTGTTTATCTGGGGATAACCGTTCTCGCTTTCTGGGGATTCCTGAAATGGCCTACAAGTTATATTCCGGAAGAAGATATGGGATATTTCATGACGTCCGTGCAGCTTCCTGCCGGAGCTTCGCTTGAGCGTACAAACGCGGTTGTGGATCGTCTTGGAGCGGAGATCATGAAGATCGACGGCGTGGAATACGTCATGGCAATGGGAGGCGGTTCTTTTATTGGAGGCAGCGGCTCGAATGTGGGCATGCTTAACGTGATTCTTGAACCCTGGAAGAAGCGGGGCTCGTCGGAGACACTTGATAAGATTATGGCTAAAGTGGAGGAGCTCTCCGCCGGGGTGCAGGAGGGGATTGTTTTCTCCATAAATCCTCCCGCTATTCCCGGTCTGGGCATGACTTCCGGCCTTCAGATGCAGCTTCTTGATATCAACGATTATGGCTCTTCGGAAATGCAGAAGGCGATAGAGGAGATAAAGCGTCGCGCCGAAGCGGATCCCCGCATCGCTTCCGTGACTTCGATGTATCAGGGGAGTGTTCCCCAGTATAAGGTGCAGATAGACCGCGATCGCGTTCAACTTGCCGGTCTCTCGTTTGAGGATGTCTACAGTGTGCTGGCTGCCTACATGGGTGGTTCATACGTAAATGATTTTGTAAAATTCGGATCGCTTTATGAAGTTATGCTTCAGGCTGACGATATGGCGCGCGCTCATGTGGATGATATCCTTAAGCTCAATATACGCAATTCATCAGGGGAGATGGTTCCGCTCTCTACGTTTGCCACGATCACTCCCATAATGGGTTCACCCTCTGTCGACCGTTATAACATGTACACCACAGCATCCGTTACGGCCACTCCCTCCAAAGGCACGAGCTCGTCCGAGGGGATAAAGGCCATGGAGGAGATTGTAGAGGAAGCGCTGGGAAACAATTATTCATACGCCTGGACCGGCGAGGCATACCAGGAGACGCAGTCGCACACCACGGTCTCGATTGTCTTTATCTTTGCCATTATCCTTACCCTTCTTGTGCTTTCGGCACAATATGAGAGCTGGACGTCGCCGCTGGCCGTGATCATGATCCTGCCGGTTGCCGTATTGGGAACTGTATTGGGATGTATATGTTTAAATTACAGCATAAGTATTTACACTCAGATCGGTCTGATCCTTCTTTTGGGAATGTCGGCCAAAAATGCGATTCTGATAGTGGAATACGCTATGGATTTCCGTAAGGCGGGGGTAGATATTCCTAAGGCTGCCCACGATGCCGGTGTGATACGTTTCAGGCCTATCATGATGACCGCCTGTGCCTTCGTATTCGGAGTGATGCCCATGATGTTCGCTACGGGTGCCGGCGCCAACAGTCAGAGGGAACTGGGTACGGCAGTCGTATTCGGTATGGCATTGAATGCTATCTTAGGCACCCTCTTTGTACCGACCTTCTGGGAGGTGATGCAGCGTTTCCAGGAGAAATATCTGTCGCGTATCTTCGCTGCTCCCGGCGGTAATTCCAAAAAGTCGGATCCTACTGTTTCCACTTCTTCCACTGTTTCCACTTCTTCCACTTCTTCCTCAAATTCCTCAGGGTCGACTACATCCTCCGATGATGCCGGATTGAGTATATAAGTCTGTCTGTTCGGAATATATGTAAGTAATTGATCAGATCATATATTTAGAAACAGATGAAAACAGGTAGTCATATCTCTGCATACGCATTTATGGTCGGAGCCCTTCTCGGGGTCGGGATTATTAATGCCGGGGCAGCTGTAGTAACTTATCCGGCTCCCGCCGAAGCTCCTCTTAACAAGGCGTTCAGCGTGGATGTCCGCCAGAATGGTGAAGAAAATTGGAAACCGGTGGATGTCTATGCCGTAAAGGTAGACGAGACGGAGGGGGCGCGTCATAATGCCAGGACAGTATCGATGGCATATTTCGATTTTGACGGAAATGTGGAGGTCAGAGTGATCTCGAATACGCGTGCGGTGAAAGAAGCGCGGGTGCGCCCTATGTCGTATGCGATCGTTCCGGCTGTAAACGGGGATACATTGACATTCACTCTTGACCGTCCGCGTAATCTTTCGATTGAAGTGAATGGAGAGATTTTTGATAATCTGCAGCTCTTTGCCAATCCAATTGATGGTGCCACGCCAACGCCGGCTCAACTACGCAAGTTGCGCAAAGACAAGAAATATCATTATTTCGGTCCGGGTTATCACACGGTCGGTACGCTCCGGCCACAGAGCGGAGAGACGGTATATATAGCGGGTGGGGCCTATCTCGATGGGGATATAATAGTGGAAAATGCCTCTGATGTTAAAATTTATGGTCGCGGTATGATCTATCCTGCGCGCAAGATCGGGGTAATGGTCAGCAACAGTCGCAATGTCCGGGTTGAGGGAATCTTTACCACACAATGCGCGGTAGGAGGGTCTGACACGGTGAGTGTCGAGAACGTAAAGGTGATGAGCTATTACGGCTGGGGCGACGGATTTAATGTGTTCGCCTCGAATAATGTCACCTACCGGCATATCTTTGCGCGTACTTCCGACGACTGCACCACTATCTATGCTACAAGAAAAGGCTTCCGTGGCGGATGCCGCAATATACTTACGGAAGATGCGGTGTTGTGGGCAGATGTTGCCCATCCTTTCATGATCGGGCTTCACGGTAGTGCAGCCGAGATCTCGCCGGATGCGCCGGCCGACGTAATCAGCGATATTGTCTATCGTGATATAGACGTTGTCGATATGCATGAGAATCAGATCGACTATCAGGGGGTATTCGCAATAGTTGCGGGAGATAATAATATAGTAAGGAATATCACATTTGAGAATATACGTGTGGAGAATTTCAGACGCGGTAAACTCATAGACCTCCGGATCGCCTGGAATAAGAAATACTGTGCCGCTCCGGGCAGTTGCATCGAGGATATTCTCTTTAAGGATATTGTCTATAATGGCGACCGTTCGGAATTATCATTGATTATAGGTTACGATGAAACGAGGAAAATCAAAGGTATCACATTTGATAATCTTGTGATCAACGGCGTTCATATCCACGACAAGATGGAAGGGAAACCGGCCTGGTACAAGACGGGGGACATGGCCCGAATCTTTATAGGCGAACATGTGGAAGACGTAACTTTTAAATAGGTCAGTCCCGGATATTTATCGCTTGTTGACGTGAGAAGGGCTGTATCGTATTACGATACAGCCCTTTTCATATCTGCGGACGATAGTGCCGCTGTAATTACAATTAATAGCCTCTTGCAACTACTTCCTTGAAAACGTCTGCGGGTTTAAAGAAAGGTATGTTGTGTGCAGGAACAATGAGTGCTGTATTTTGCGAGATGTTGCGGGCTGTCTTCTCTGCACGCTGCTTGATGATGAAGCTGCCAAATCCGCGGAGATAAACGTTCTCTCCATTAGCAAGACTATCCTTAACTACCTCCATAAAACGCTCGATCACTGCTACTACGTCAGCTTTCTCAATGCCGGTTGCCTTGGAAATATCCTGGGCGATTTCTGCTTTTGTCATTTTTTATATCTGATTTATTGGTTTTTTCCCTGCAAAATTACGTAAAAAAAGTTTAACAAACTAAATATTTCCAGCGTAAATTTTCATTATTCGTATGCTTGTGCATAATTATGCTCTAATGCACCTGATACTTCTATATTTTGTGCACGTACCGCCAACCGTTTGCCTGCTAATTATGTTATTCAATTATAAATATCGTGCCCGAAGTTTCATTCGGGAACAATTTGCTCTGCTAACACTATAGACTATGCAACCTGATCAGAAAAATAAATTCAGATATGCCGTTATCGGAAATCTGTTCGCTCTTACAGCAGCACTTTGCTGGGGGTTGAACGAACCTGCCAACAAAGCTCTTATCCCGACCTGGATGTCGGCCGGAGATGTTGCCCTATCCAGAATTTTTGGAGCTGCGGCCGTGGTGTGGATTATCTCCCTCTTTACGAAAAACAGGAAGATCGATCCTGCCGATCATAAGACACTCTGGTTTGCGGCCCTGATGATGCTCGGATTCGTTTATGTCTTCTCTATGGCTTTCAATACGGCTTCTCCTATAGATATAGCTATAATCCTGACTTCGCAGCCGCTTCTTGTGGTTGCTATTCATGCCATATTCAAGCATGAGAAGGTGAATGCGCTCGAAATTGTCGGGATGTTGATAGCCCTCGGCGGAGCCCTTATGGTTATTCTGGCCGGTGGCAATCTGGAGGGGGGACGTCTGATCGGCGATCTTTTTGCTGTGGTATGTGCCGTGAGCTATTCAGCATATCTTGTGATAATCGAAGGTCCCTCAAAGAAATATAAGACGGTAAATCTTATGCGCTGGGTATTCTTATATACTGCCATTCTTTCTTTACCGTTGCTATTCACCGTCCGCGAGACAGCCATAATCTCCTCTCCCCATTTGATTCCCTGGTTGCTCATCCTTTTCATTGTTCTTTTCCCGACCGTCTACTGCTATATGGTCACTCCGCCGGCGATACGTTTTATCGGCAGCGAACTCCTATCTGTATATCAATATTTTGTTCCGGTGGTGGCTACCGTTGTATCGCTGATCTTCAAGCTCGACAGTTTCCATTGGTATCAGCCGGTAGCATTTGTGATAATAGTGGGTGGCGTGATTTTGGCCAACTATTCCAAGATGCGCCGTCAGCCGACTACCGGCACTTCGCAACCCGTGCCGAATAATAGCGTAAGCTCAGATAATTCCGAAATCTCAAAAAAATCCTGAAAAATTATGAAATTCTCCGATCGTCTGCGACATTTCTTTCATGTCGTCTCAAATATCCGTCCGATAGTATGGATATGTCTGTATGTATTGCTTGTGCCGATTTTCGCGGTTATATATTGGGTTCTCCCTGACGGCCAGTTCCGGATTCCTGATAATGCTGGAACCGATTTTGGCTCATGGCTCTATTATAGTATCGTTACAATTACCACTCTTGGGTTCGGAGATTATACACCGGCGCATGGCTGGGCACAGGCCGTAACGGCAATAGAGGTGATGTGCGGCCTCCTTTTTCTCGGCTTCTTCCTCAATGCTGTAGGATCAATGAAGTCTGAGATTGATGTTGCCGATGAGATAGAGCGTCAGCGGATTCGTCACGAATCTACGGAAAAGGGAAAACTCCTTAGAAACGCGCCCTCAATTCTGCATACCTTGAATACATTTCTGGCTTATTGTTATGCTGTGACCACTCCCTCTGCAAAACGCGGCAAAGAGGCCGGTTCTTACAATCCCGACTTTAGTTTTCAGGATATGGCCTCCTTGTTTGAGCCTTCGGGAATTCCGGCTGATAACTCCGGACGCCCGGCTGTCGAGGGGCTTATTGCAAGCGCCTCTCATACAAGTCTCTGTCTGGATTCACTTCAAAACAGGGTAGATCTTTCTATCTGGCAGACATTGCTCGATAATTGTTTTGCGTTTGTGGCCGACTGGCAAATCTTTTCTGCCAACGGATTTTTCTCCGGCCATCATTCCGGAGAATATGAAAAATCGCAGAAGACGCTTGACTATGAGAAGGAAATTTCTCAACTTATAGCCTCATATAACGGTCAGGTTGAGGCCCTTGCAAACGATAAGCGGCTTGCTCCGTATTATGATCTTTATCGTTTCATACGGCAGAATGCGCATACCGCTTTACAGATAGAATCTGAGATCAGTACGGTTGCCGCAGAAAAAAATACAACGGAATAAAACAATTTAAAGTTGCGCGAATAAAAAAATTATTGTAACTTTGCATGGTCAATCGGGGCGTAGCGCAGTCCGGTTAGCGCACCTGCTTTGGGAGCAGGGGGTCGAAGGTTCGAATCCTTTCACCCCGACAAAGAATTAACGTTCTTATAATAAGTATTATACTAACTTATTATAAGAACGTTTTTGGTTTTTATATATCGATATGTAATAAAGGAGGTTTTTTCTTAATTAAGGCATTGCCGCGCCGCCGCCGGACTTTCGTTAATCGTGCCCCGGCCTCACGCAATATAATAAATCTTCAGTTTTAATATCTTCTCTCTTGATAGTCAAAGTCTCAAATATTTTGATTAACTTAGCGCCATCGAACAGAACGACAATCTGAATATGACCTGTTAATTGATAAAGACATACGGCGAAAGTTGAAAACGTTGAGAACTCCCTTGTAGTCGTTACAGGCTTTGGTCAGCCTGCAGATGCTACAAGGGAATTTTCGCCTCTAAGTTAATAACATTTCATGGAAAATCGATTAACGCTTATGAAAGCAGAAGAAATAAAAAATCTCTTTGAAAGTTTTGAATCTATCGCCATTGAATATGAGGGCGTAGAGTGTTGGAGTGCACGAGAACTTGCACCGGTGATGGGATATGTTCAGTGGCGTAACTTTCAGTCAATCATAGAAAAAGCCAAGGATTCAGCAGAAAATGCAGACGAATCCATTACCGACCATTTTGCTGACGTCAGCAAAATGGTTACTCTTGGCTCAGGGGCTGAACGTCAGATAGATGACGTGATGCTTACTCGCTACGCTTGCTACCTTGTGGCGCAAAATGGCGACCCTCGTAAGCCGGAGATTGCCTTTGCACAAAACTATTTTGCAGTACAGACTCGACGTGCAGAGCTTGTGCATCAGCGTCTCCTTGATTATGAACGAGTTCAGGCTCGCGCTAAACTCGCTGATACCGAGCATCATCTTTCGGGCGTGCTTTATGAGCGTGGGGTTGACAATAAAGGTTTTGCTATCATACGGACAAAAGGTGATCAAGCATTATTCGGGCTCAATACCGCCATGATGAAGCGCCGTGTTGGGGCGCCTGAAAAGCGACCACTTGCCGATTTCCTATCTACTTTAGCAATCAAAGCAAAGGATTTCGCAGCAGAAATGACATCTGTCAATGTTCAACAAAAAGATCTTAGAGGACAAGTTAATATTGAGCGCGAACACATAGATAACAACTCGGCCGTCCGCGATATGCTACTTGACCGTGGTATTCGTCCAGAAACCCTACCCCCCGCCGAAGACATCAAGAAAGTGGAACGTCGCTTAAAAGCCGATGAAAAGAAAATCCTCCCCAAAAAGAAAAAGTGATTAACCCACCCAAAAGATTGAGCAATCTAAATTAGTAACCTTTCATTGGTGGATAATTACGTATTTAAATAAGGTAAAAATTGAATCCTATAAACTATACCCAAAACATGACGCCCTTTATACATCTAAAATAGGAAATCCTACTCTATCAAGAGGCTTTGATAATATTGCAAGTGAAATTGGGATAAGCATGTATTTAGTAAATATGGTTTCATCGATGTAAATAGACATATTCATAAAATTGCGAGATTGGAAAAACTTTTATATTTTTGCCCCATACTTAATAGAATTTGTGAAGCCATTAAATAAAGGAATATCTTACATACTTATATTGTAGAGTGGTTTTGTAAGGAATTGACATAAGGATGAGGGGGCGCAGCAAACCAAACTATTTGCTGCGCCCCCTCGGGATTAATTGAAAGGAGTATATGTAAGTTTTTTATGTTGATTCGTAAGGGTTGAAGTAGCCTTCTGCGGTATTTGGCTGACTCCGGCCTCTTGTTGTTCGGCTGTTATGCTTCGGGATTGCGAAGGAGTTCGAAATAACGGTTGAGGACGTCTTGAGCGGCGGTGAAAGAAGACTGCTCGTTGTTGAGCACGCGCAATTCTTTCTGCTCAAGGAGTGCCTTTATCTCGGGACGATGATAGAAATGTTCGCGCAGACGCTCGTTGATGGTCTCGAACATCCAATACTTTGCCTGCTCGTTGCGCTTACGTTCGAAATATCCGGTCTCTTTCACATAGGCGAAATAGCGGTCGATCATATCCCAGACTTTATCTATGTTCAACTCGTAATATCCGCTGTAGGTAATCACCTCCGGCTTCCATTTGCTTGGAGTCGGGGGGAAGAGATGAAGCGCATTGCGGAATTGGGCGGCAGCCAGATTGGCGCGGTCTACGTTGTCGCCGTCTGCCTTATTGATTACGATGCCATCGGCCATCTCCATTATACCCCGCTTTATTCCCTGCAGTTCGTCGCCGGTGCCGGCAAGCTGTATCAGAAGGAAGAAATCGACCATAGAATGGACGGCCGTCTCGCTTTGTCCTACGCCGACAGTTTCTACGAATATATTATTATATCCGGCTGCCTCGCAGAGCACGATAGTCTCTCGCGTCTTACGTGCTACACCTCCTAATGATCCGGCCGAAGGGGAAGGCCGGATGAAGGCTTCCGGATGCTGGGAGAGTTTCTCCATACGCGTCTTGTCGCCGAGAATACTTCCCTGCGAGCGTTCGCTACTCGGGTCGATGGCGAGCACAGCCAGCTTGCCACCCTCCCGGAGAACATGCAACCCGAAAATATCAATAGATGTTGATTTGCCCGCCCCGGGTACGCCTGTTATACCTATACGCCGTGAATTTCCGGAAAAAGGGAGACATTTCTCAATCACCTCCTGTGCCAGTGCCTGATGCTGATCGGCAGTGCTCTCGATTAAGGTTACGGCCTGCCCCAGAATGCTGACGTTTCCTTTCAGGATGCCATCGACATAATCGGCTGCCGTGAGTTTGGGGCGACGTTTGCGACGCGCCACGAGATAGGGATTCACAACAGGTTGCGAACTCACGCCGGAGTTTACCTGCAAACCTTTATATTCTGAATTGTTTTCGGGATGTTCCATGTTGATTAGTTTAGGTTTCGGGCTGTTCCGATATCGCACGTTATTCACGTATGCCGATCACGTCCACCTGCGTTACCGGATGAAGGGGGTCGTTGCTATAGATTTCAATTATCTTTTTAAAGGGCCCTTCTTCGATAAGTAGGGGATTAAGTGTCAGCTCCAACGTAGCTCCTTTCGTCCCCTTTAGTGTGGCCGGATATTTCTTTATGCGCAATGCTTTGTCGGGAGAAACGATTTTAGATATACTAAGTGGAAATGCTCCTGTATTTACAAGGTCCAGCTTAAGATTCAAGGTTTTCTTCCCTTTTACAGTGCCGACATCGAGAGAACGCGGCATAAGCGTGAGCTGCGGGGCCTCCTGCAGACGGTCGGCAGTGAGACCGCGGTAATCGGGAATCACTTTGGCTTGAAAGAGCACAGTGGTCTGCGGTGCTCCGGGGATGTCATCGGAGATTAGTGTTATCGGGATTTCTACGTTTCCCGGATTTTTTATATCGCGGGAGTTGAAATAGAGACTGTAGGTGACGATATCGCCGGGTCCGGCTTTGGGTGATGAGGCATCGACACGTAATGCCGGATCGTCACACAGAGCTCGGGGAGAGATGGTGTCGGCTGTCTGATTATAGGCGTTGAGGAAAAACTGACGCGTGGTGCCGTATGTTATATCACCGGCAGGAAGAATGCTTTCCGGCAGGCGAAGTGCGCCGACTTCTACAGGATAAATGGTAGAAAGTGATTCGGGAGTGCCGAGCACAGTGCCGTGTATTCCTATGCGGTAGGTGTCGGTGGTTCCGACATAGACGCGTATGGATTTACGGAATTTACCGGGGCGTCCTTCGGGATCGTATGTAAATGAAATGGTCACGGTGTCGCCGGGAGCGACAGGATCTTTAGGATAATCCACACCCGTACAACCGCAACTGGGACGCGCCCCGGTGATTACTATCTCTTCCGGACCGGTATTAACCATCTTAACCGCCCCTTCGGCAGGGCCGGAAATCTCTTTGATAATGCCAAAATCATAATCTTTCTGCAGCATTATCACTTCGGCATCCGCATAACGCCAGGTACACGTAGCCAAGATTGCCAATATTGCGCAGCCGAGCTTCCGGATTGTTTTCATTTGTTGGTTTTCGGATTAACGATTCCGGTGATCTTGAGTCTGACCTTGCGAGGTTTGCCATTGGTCTTCACAGTCACAACCTTGTCGAAAGCGCCGGGACGTCCGAGAGGATTGTATGTGACCTTGATTTTCCCTTTCTTCCCCGGAGCGATAGGGTTTTTCGGATATTCAGGACGGGTGCAGCCACATTCTGCCGTGGCATCGAGAATCACCAGATTGCCATTGCCGGTATTAATGAATTCGAATTCGCAGCTAACCGGGCCGCTGTTTTCCTTTATCGTGCCGAAATTATATGTCTGGGTTTCAAAACTTATCAGGGCATTCCCTCCCTCATTTTTCTTTTTAGCTTCTGCCAGATTGAATGCCAGGGCAAGCACCAGCACAGCCAGTAATAATTTGATTGCTTTCATACAGACAAAATTAACAAATCTAACTTTTATAACAAAGAGGAGTGCTATTTTATTGTTGCCATTTTGGAACGCAATCGCGGAGGGAGAGCCTTGCGATAGCGTTTCCAGGCCTGAAGTCGTTCGTTTTCTGCCTCAAGAATTTCTTCTCCACGGCGTCGCAACTTTTCATCGCCGGTGGAATCCGCGAGATCGAGGAGCAGTCTGCCGTATTCTTTGCCTGTTGAGAAAATGGTGTCGCCGGAGGTTACAGCCTTGAAGGTGCGTGGATCTGTGTTGAAAAGTGAATCAATGAGCCGGGCCGTTTCGACCGCCTCTCCCTTGAGGCCGGAGCGCAACATACGGCGTGCCGCCTGAGTAAGTGCCGCTCTTTGAAATGCCACTTGTCCCGAGGGTGCTCCATCCATATAGACTTCGCGTCCCATGTCGTTGGGAGGAAGAAGAAGCGGCAATGCAGCGAGACTTTCTTTTTCATCCGTAACGCTGTCCGGAGAGTAAGTGCCGGAAAGCCGTCGGGCATAGAGCTCCGGTTTAAGCATATTGCTTAAACCGGCCGTCGATTTTGAAGGCATCGAATTCAGCCAGTAGATAGGTCGCGGCTTGACACTATCTGTATTAGCCGCAATTATGTTGAAAATAAAGAGATTGCGAAAATCAGCGATAGATGTTTTCCCTGTTGAGGAGAGCTTCCGAAGATCTATTACGGTCTGGCTGCCATCAGGAAGACAGAGACGGGCATAACGCGAAGGGAAAGTGCCGTCGGGTGAGGCGGCCAGAGCACGTAGAGCCTCTGCTGCATCGACAGTATCGGTTTTGCCTGGCACTTTTGCGAAAAGAAGAGCATTGTAAATAAAATCACCGCGATTCAGGACAGAGGGCACAGGTGCTGAGCTTTCCCATTCCTTCATGAGATTAGCTGCATAGCGGGGCAGCGAGAGATAAGCGTAATTAACCACTCTGACATCGCGTCTGATTCCCTCCACTTCCTGCAGATACCAAAGAGGGAATGTATAGTTATCGCCGTTCACGAAGATTATGGCGTCACGATCAAGCGAATTTAGAATATTAGCTGTCAGATTTGAGGCCGCTCTACGTCCGGAGCGGTCATGATCATCATAATTCTCCTTAAGCATCCAGATGACGGCAAGAAGCGGGAGGATAAAGAAGATGGGTGTCCGCGTGAGTCTTTCTCCGACACGTGCCACGGCGATAGCACCGAACCCAATCCAGATTGAGAAAGCCATATATGATCCCAGGAATGAATAGTCGCGTTCGCGAGGCTCGCCGGGACCTTGATTCAGATAAACAACAATGGCTATCCCGGTCATGATGAAGAGCATGGCGATTACGGCACACGTCTCGCGACGTCGCGGACGTGGCATCAGCAGCCATATAATCCCCGCTATCCCTAACAGCAGCGGAATCATGAAATATCGGTTACGCCCTTTATTACGGCTGCCCGCCTCGGGAGGGAGCGACTCTTCGGCTCCAAGCATGGCGTTGTCGATAAGAGGAAAGCCGGTGATAAAATTGCCATGTTCCACTTCTCCTGTGGAAGCTATGTCGTTTTGGCGTCCTGAGAAATTCCAAAGCAGATAGCGGAAATACATATATCCCGTCTGATATCCGAGAAGCATCTTCAGATGTTGGGTGTATGTTGGACGTAAGGCTTTGGGATTGGTGCGCTTTCCGGAAGCATCGAGGCGTGAGACGAGTCGGTCGGCTGAATCAACAGCTTCTGAAATCTCGACTTCGGTCATGTTATCGTTAGTCATACCGGTCCAATCGGCAAAAGATGCGAGATCGGCGGCATTACGGCTTGTGATTCTCGGCAACCACATATTGAGTTCCGGAGTGAGTACTGTCTTCGGCCTGTAGCCCTCCACGATATAGGCATCATGGTCGGAGGCAACGGCTTTGCGGTTTAATGCGGAATCATCCTGAGTTAGCAAATTGTAAGGATCCCTAATGAGAGCTCCTTTCTCATAAGGAATTGTGACAGGATGATCACGCTTAATATAAAGAGTGGAGTATACGGGGTTGCCTGCGGAATCGAATTTCTCAACATACAGAGGTTTGCTGTAAGGAGTCTGCCCGTATAGAAGAGGCGCCCCGCCATATTGCTCTCGCGCCTGATACGATGCGAACGAGAAAGGTTCGCCCGGCATGGCCGAATTTGCAGGTGAGGGGATAGAGCCTCGGATAGGAATTATGGCGTATGCGGAATATCCCGTAAGCATCATTGCAAGCATCCAGACGCACAGATTCAGTCGCCCACGGTTGAAGTGATTTGGTCTTACGAGCAGCACGGCGCCCAAAGCGGAGAGAGCAAGTCCTATTGAAAAATTACCGGCTATAATAAAAATTCCTGACAGAAAAAGAGCTGGAATAAGCGATATGGAAATCACACCTCTGTTGGTAGAGCTGGAGGTTGTGACCACTGCCAGAAGCAATGAAAAAGCGAGTAGGACGACATATATTCCCACTCCCCACAGAAACGGCAGACCGAGTTCATTGACTGCGAAGAGTTCGATAGCTGCCGCAAGAGCAATTGTAGAAGGCATCATCCCGACGAGCACCATTGCCACGGCTACGAACGACAGCCCTATTAAAAGTATTTGCCTGATTCGGGAGCGTATACCACGTTTAATTCCCCATATCACTGCCAGAGCCGGGATCAGCAGAAGATTCAGCTGATGGATTCCAAGCGAAAGACCGAAGAGATAAGCGATAAGAATCAGATATCGTCGGGAGGCAGCCGGATCGGAGATGGAAGCCCATTTAAGCATCAGCCAGAGACAAAGTGAGGTCATGAAGATCGACATGGCATAAACCTCCGCTTCAACAGCCGAATACCATGTGGAATCACACCATCCGAAAGCGAGTGCGCCGCAAAGGGCGCCCCCGGCGGCATAAAAGAGTTTTCTTCTGTTATGTGATGCTCCTTTGCCAAAAGTGAAAAGGGCCATTGCAAAAATAGAGCGCGAGAGAAAGAAACCGGCGAAAGCGGTGAAAAGGCCGCTGGAGAGATTAATTGCAAGCGCAGCATATTTTCCGGCCGGCGCCAGCATAGTGACGATGCGCTCCACAAGCATCCAGACCGGATTGCCGGGAGGGTGACCGATCTCCAGCCGCCACGCGGCCGCCACATATTCAGGACAGTCCCAATAAGAAACAGTGTGAGGAGAGGTAAGCCAATAAGATATGAGCAGGAGTGCAAAAACGCTCCAGCTCACTATAAGGTCGGTCTTCTGTCGTTGAGAGCAACTCACCGTTCTGCCCGCATCGGATTGTTTAGGAAGTCTTGGTAAGCAAGCATAATTCCTTCGCGCAGTTCCGTTTTGTAGGTCCAGCCTAAGGCTGTGGCTTTGGAAACATCAAGGAGTTTACGCGGAGTGCCGTTGGGTTTGGACGTATCCCAACGTATTTCTCCTTCATACCCGCAGACGTCGGCCACCATTTCAGTTAGCTCGCGTATGCTCAGTTCCTTGCCGGTTCCTGCGTTTACCGTCTCATTGCCTGAATAATTATTCATCAGGAAAACGCAAAGATTTGCCAGATCATCGACATAGAGGAATTCGCGCAGGGGAGTGCCATCGCCCCAGCAGGTTACGCTTTCCGCTCCGGAGAGTTTAGCTTCATGGAAGCGTCTGATTAGAGCGGGGAGCACATGGGAGTGAGTGGGATGATAATTATCATTGGGGCCGTAAAGGTTGGTGGGCATTACGGAGATAAAGTCCGTACCATACTGACGGTTTAGGTATTCGCAGTATTTTAGCCCCGAAATTTTTGCAAGAGCGTAAGCTTCGTTTGTTTTTTCGAGTGCGGATGTGAGCAGACAAGATTCCGGCATGGGTTGAGGAGCCATGCGCGGATAGATGCATGACGAACCGAGAAATTCGAGCTTGCGGCAATCGTTTTTCCATGCTGCATGGATCACGTTCATCTCCAGCATCATGTTTTGATACATAAAATCTGCCGGAGCCTTGTCGTTAGCTTCAATTCCACCCACCTTTGCCGCAGCGAGAAAGACATATTCGGGCTTCTGTTCGGCGAAAAAATCATTAACTGCCTGTTGCGAAGTGAGGTCAAGTTCCGCGTGAGTGCGTGTGATGATATTGGTATAGCCTTGACGCTTCAGTTCTCTTACTATGGCTGAACCGACCATCCCTCGGTGACCGGCAACGTATATTTTTGCATCTTTTTCCATCATTTCACGATTCCTTTCTCAAGATATTCTTCAAGATTGAGTTTTACGTGTTCTGACGCTCTTTCTGCCGCCACTTTCTTCATATCGGAATCCACCATCCGTTTCACAAGTGTTTCAAACGGTGTTTTTGATGGGTTCCAGCCAAGTTCCTTACGTGCTTTGGTTGGATCTCCGAGAAGATTGACCACATCCGTAGGACGATAGAAATCGGGCGATACCTCCACAAGAATCTTCCCTGTGGCCATGTCGATTCCTTTTTCATCTATTCCTTCACCCTCCCAGCGCAGATCGATACCGGCAGCTTTGAAAGCAAGAGTGGCAAATTCACGTACGGAATGCTGTTCGCCTGTGGCTATCACGAAATCCTGTGGCTTCTCCTGCTGAAGCATAAGCCACATGCATTCCACGTAGTCGGGAGCATATCCCCAGTCGCGCAGCGAAGATAGATTTCCGAGGAAAAGTTTCTCTTGTTTCCCTTGAGCTATTCGTGCGGCGGCAAGGGTGATCTTGCGGGTCACGAATGTCTCGCCTCGGCGTTCCGATTCATGGTTGAAAAGAATTCCGGAACAACAATACATGTTATAGGCCTCCCGATATTCCTTTATTATCCAATAGCCGTAGAGTTTGGCAACGGCGTAGGGGCTATAGGGATGAAATGGTGTCTGTTCGTTCTGCGGCACCTGTTCCACTTTTCCATAAAGTTCGGATGTGGAAGCCTGATATATTCTGCATGAATCGGCCAGACCGCAGTTGCGGACAGCCTCAAGCACACGGAGCACCCCGGTCGCATCTGTATTGGCTGTGTATTCAGGTACGTCAAACGATACCTGCACATGGCTTTGTGCCGCCAGGTTATAAATTTCGTCGGGACGCACTTCCGCCACGGTCTTGATGAGACTCATAGAATCGGCCATATCCGCATAGTGCAGATGGAAGCGGGGGTGGCCCTCGAGATGAGCGATGCGTTCGCGGAAATCAGTTGAACTGCGTCGGATTGTTCCGTGCACGTCGTATCCTTTCTCAAGCAGGAATTCGGCGAGATAAGAGCCGTCCTGACCGGTGATGCCGGTAATGAGGGCTTTTTTCATAACTTATATATTGTATATTTTATCAAGTTTCTTTATAAATGGTTGCCATGATAGATGAGCGGCAAATTCACGGAACGCCTCTTTCCCCATATCACGGCGTAACTCAGGGTCGGTAGCCAGGCGACGCATTGCCATGGCGAGCTCTGCCGCATCTGACGGTTTGATGATCAGGGCTGTATGCCCGTTCTTGAGATATTCCGTCTGGGCCCCGTTGGCCGTACAGATCTGTGGTCTGCCAAAAACCATATAGCGCAGACTCGGGAAGCAGAAAGCCTCCCGCTCGATAGATGGCACAAGGCCGAAATGCGATTCACGGATAAAGAGATAAGCCTTGTTCGGCCCGATATTCCAGTCGATCATCTCCATAACTCCCCGTGCCATGGCGCGACGCCGTAATGAATCAAGATAATCGGGATTGCCGGGCCCCGTGATTCGCAGTCGCATTTTTATATCGCGCAGCCGCACAAGAGCATCGATTATGGTTTCAATTCCTTTTCCGGCTACCACCGGACCATGATAGAGCGCCACAACCGGACCTCGTTCCGGTTCGGAAACGGGACTGTCGAGTGGCATATAGAGACTGTTGTGGAGAATGAAACTTTTCTCTTTTGGAATGGGAAATTCATGATGCTCCCATGTGTCGTAGAAACGATCGAAGGCCATTTCGGATACAAAGATGTGAGCATCTATGGCCGTGTATAGTTTGCGGAAGAAATAGGCATCGCGTCCGCGTCTGACGCTATGACGGGTCGATACGATCTTAACATCGGGGCGTTTGGCCAGAATACGCGCAAGACATGCCGTGAAACCGTCGCGGTAATGATGCACATGCACCACTGTCTTATCGCGAGGAGCGGAACGCAACTCACGTGCAAGCACGAAAGCGGAACGGAGATCGAAAAAACCGCGCATGGGAGCATGCAGAAGCCGGATTCCGGCTTTTTCGAAAACGGTATCTATGGCTATGGCATTACGTGTCATTGCCGCCACATCCCAGCCTTGATCGTGATAATATCGGCAGATGTCGCGGCAGTAAGTCTGGACGCCTCCCCAACGGTTGGAGGGTACGAGATGTATTAGGCGTCTTTGGGTCATGTTCAGTTAGAGTTGGACAACATCACGGAAATATCCACACTGGGCATCCCGGTATAGGAGCCGATGAGCTTGTCGACCAGTTTGCCACGGAAAGTTACTACTCCATATTGCACACCCGGAGTGGTGGCCACCATCGCGTCGGAGCCTCCCTTAAGAGCCATCTCTTCAAGAAAATTAACCAATGCGTTTGAAAGGGCCATGGCTACCGTGCGGGGAACGCATACTGAGGGATGCATCTCTGTGAGATCGAGGATATAGACACTCTCTTTCATCGCAGCCGAGAGATTTTTCGGGAAAGTGAAGTTCCGGACGGTGGATCCGGTGATGATTACATCGGCGGTCTTTACTTTGTTAAAGAGAACCCGGGGATGAATTGCAAGCGTATCGACCATCTGGCCGCATACCTCTTTGGCTATCTGTAGCGCCGAAACATCGTTATCCATAAGCGTTACGCGCGCGCCGACGGCAACGGCCGCCTTTGCTGCGGAAAGCATTACGTTGTCCGAACCGATAAGCAGCACTTCGCAGGGATTGATGCCCGCCACACCGGCCAGAAGCACGCCTTTGCCACCTCCCAGATAGGATAGAGCCTCTTCGGCATACATTATCGCTGCCCGTCCGTCAATGTCGTCAATTATATTGGCGAACACGGCTTGATCGTTATGGCTGATCATATTGTCGAGACACGCTGCTGTAATCTGATTCTTGAGTAGAGCCTCGATAACGGGTTTCTCGAATAGTTCGTTCGACATCAGGCAATAAAGGGAAGCCCCTTTTGACATCTTCCGGATATCGGAGGCTTTGAGAGGCATATAGGAGAGCACAACGTCGCATTTCAGTGCCTCTTCGCGAGAAACTATTTTTACTCCGAATTCGGCATACTGACTGTCGGTGAAGCTGATATCGACTCCGGCCCCTTCTTCCATGCAGATTGATATTCCGGAGGAGGTAAGGATGCCGCTGGCTTCCGGAGTGAGGAGCATACGGGTTTCCGATGAGTCACGGTAATTGCCTACGATACCTATCTGTAATCCTGACTTTTCCATCTCTATAATATCGAGTAGGGCTTCCGGACTCAGATTGCTTTCCATATTGTCGTTTGTCATTGTCGTTTGTTTTAAGCCTCTAAATTAATATTTCTCCTTTATCGCTCAAAATATTCACGTCATTTTTTCTCAGTTGCGGTGCAATTTATAGGGTTAATGTCTTTTAAACTGCCCATTTCGGGATGCTGTTTGAGAAAACCGGCCACCGACGCGTCTATTTCGCGGCGGTTTTCAAGATGCTCCCCGCTGAACGTTACTTTGGCACGCCGGTAATGGCAATCGCGTCTCTTCAGTCCGGCAAGAGTCTCGGCCATCATCTCTTCGGCACTCTTGCCGGCCATGAGGGGACGTCGCGCATTATTGATGAGCAGACGCTCCACAATGCGTTCCGGGGTTGCTTCGAGGAAGATTGTTTCGCCGCGTTCGAGCATGTAGTCCATGTTGTCGTTGAAGCATGGAGTCCCCCCGCCACAGGCTATCACCACATCCTCAAATTCTCCGGCTTCGCGGAGCATGGCCGTTTCCATACGCCGGAATTCCGCCTCGCCCTTTTCAGAGAAAATCTCTCTGATTGTCTTGCGGAAGCGCTGCTCTATGTAGAAATCGAGATCGATAAACCGGCGTCCCGTTTGCCGCGCGAGGGCACGGCCGAAGGTTGTCTTGCCGCTGGCCATATATCCGGTAATGAAGATTGGTTTCATAATGCAAGAGAGTTCTGAAATTTATATATCAGAGGGTGAAAATATTTCGGAGCAACCACCAGAGCAATGTCGCGCCTAAGATTGCTATTATTACTGCAGGAGAGTGTAGCCTACGGTAGGAGTGTGGAAATCGCTTTCTGAAAATCTCTACAAATCCAAGTAGAAGCAACGGGGGAATGAGGATAATAAAGAAAGCATTTTGATGCCAAGCGCCCGTAAGATCGCCATGGAGCAGAGCATGCATCATCCGCTGGCTACCACAGCCGGGACATTTCCATCCTGTCAGAAGATTGAAGAGGCAACGTGGCATTATGTCGGTAGCAGGGTCGGCAAAATAATAGAATATTGCTGCGGCCGCCACTGCTGCAACCACAAAGAATACTACTGTTATGGAAAGGGCCTTCCCGTTCATGTAAAGAGCATGATCGGAAGATAGACGGAGGCTGTGATAACTCCCAGCACAATGGAGACAATGATCCATATTTCGGCAAGGCGTGAAGCGCGTTTTGCTCCTGCATAGTCGCGCGCATAAAAGCGGGAACTGACCATCGAACTGTAGATTATGGCTACTATGCCGGGAATAAGGCAGCAGAAAACGGTAGCCAGTACAGACCAGATGAGGAACGTGTCGGGCATAGCTTCTTCCGTAGCCGGTGTGGGTGCTACTTTATGATAAGGATTCGCGTTGCGGTCTCCGAAAAGAGGCGCAGGGGCCGGTGGAGCCGATGGTATTGATGTGGCAGGAATGGGTGGAAGTTCCGGCCCGACAACCGGTGATTCCGGAATGGGAGGGAGTTGGGTGGTTGCCGCAGCCTTGGTAGAGTCGTAGTCAAGACCCAGCACGTCGGCCCAGCGACGGTCGGCATCCTCAAGATCGCTTTGTTCGAGAATGGTTAGGATCTTGCGTGTGTAATCAGGCGATTGCGGATCGATTCCGGTCTCCGCAAGGTCGATTATGCGCCCTGCATATTCGGGAAGAAGCGTCGCAATCAGTTCTTTGTCGGCTCCGTCGATAAGCAGCAAATCCACCTTACGCTCGTCAAGCAGGCGAGGAAGCCGAGATGTGTCGCTGACGCAGTCGGCCGGAGTGAACGACAGCAGTTCTATATTGTCTTGCAGAAGGGTTTCCGGCTGCGAGCCTTCGTGTTCGGATATTATAATGTGTGTAATTATGCGGTACCTGGTGCCGTTGTTTAGAACGTTTGCAAGCTCACGGCTTCCATCGGGCGTTCCTTTAGAGAATACAGCTATTTTTTTCATTTCTGATCCGTTTATGAAATGGGGTCTAAATAATTAGGTTCACACCTGTTGCATGTCGACGAGCCTTTTATAAATGCCGCCCAAAGCCAGAAGATTTTCGTGCGTACCTTCCTCGACAATACGTCCCTCTTTGAGCACGCATATCCTGTCGGCATTGGCGATAGTTGAAAGTCGATGTGCGATAACAACCGTAGTACGGTTGTGCATGAGCTTTTCAAGAGCTTCCTGAACGAGTCGTTCGCTCTCTGTGTCGAGAGCGGATGTGGCTTCATCAAGGATTAGCACGGCCGGATTCTTAAGCACGGCACGTGCTATGCTGATGCGTTGCCGTTGTCCTCCGGAGAGACGGCAACCGCGGTCGCCGATCATGGTCTGATAGCCCTCTTCCGTCTCCATGATAAAATCGTGTGCATTGGCTATGCGTGCAGCAGCTTCCACTTGTTCCGGAGTAGCATTCGAATCGCCGAATGCGATATTATTATAGATCGTATCATTGAAGAGTATAGCCTCCTGATTCACAATTCCCATTAGAGAACGAAGGTCGCGCACACGCAAATCTCCGACTGCTATTCCGTCTACCTTCACTTCTCCGCGGGTTACATTCCAGAACCGCGGGATTAGGTCGGCAAGAGTGGATTTTCCCGAGCCTGACTGTCCGACAATCGCCACGGTTTCCCCGGGCGCAATCTTCAGATTTATATCGGAGAGTACATCCCGCTCCCCGTCGTAACTGAAATAGACATTGTTGAATTCTATGCCGCAGAGTCCGTTCCCGGCAGGCAGTTCTTTCGGCAATGGAGGATCTGCAATAGGATTTTCTGCCGACAGCACTTTGTCGATACGTGTCATGGCCGCCATACCTTTCTGTACGGTATACGATGTTTTGGAAAGCTCTTTGGCGGGGTTAATGATCGAGTAGAACAGCACCATGTAATATATGAATGAGCCGGCATCGATCGAGGCCGTACCCGAAAGAATCAGTGAACCTCCGAACCAAAGGATGACAGCTACCGCTACCGTTCCGAAAAATTCGCTGATGGGATGAGCGAGTGCCGTACGACGGTTCACACCGTTGTGGATGCGGTATAAATCGGCACTTTCTCCCATGAATTTATCATTCATGTGGCGTTCTGCATTGAATGCCTTGATCACACGCAGACCGCCTATCGTTTCTTCTATATTGGAAAGAATGGAACCGTAACGCTGCTGAGCTTTGAGCGATTGAGCTTTAAGCTTACGTCCTGCCAGACCGAGGATTCCACCCACCAGCGGAAGCATCACGAAAACGAGCACCGTGAGTTGCCAGCTTATGGCGATCATCATTGCAAGATAGGCAATGATAAGGATGGGATATTTTACAAGAGAATATAGACTTGCCATCACCGACCCCTGCACTTCGGCCACGTCGCCTGTCATGCGGGCAATGATATCACCCTTGCGTTCATTGGTGAAGAAGCCGACGGGAAGAGAGACGATCTTACGGTACATGGCGTTGCGGATATCGCGGACAACACCGTTCTGCATGGGCACGGTGAACCATTCGCTGAAGTAGGCCGATGCCACTTTCAGCAGTGTGAATCCGCAGAGGAATGCGCCCAGGATCAACAATGTCCTGGAGTCGCCCCATTCCTTTATCATTTCGGCCACATAGTAGTAGAAATTGTTGGTGAGAACGTCGGTCAGGCTTGCCGACCCCACTTCCATATAATGATACTTTGTGTCGTCAAGGCCGAAGAGCATCCGCAGAATCGGCATGATGAAAGCGAACGAGAAAATGGTGAAAAAGGCAGAGAGCAGATTGAAGACAATGCTCAGAGCGATGTTCCATTTATAGGGCCATGCAAACCTGCGTATAAACTTAAAGAAATCTTTCATTTAGCTTTTCCGGAGCGTCAGGATGTTGGTAAAGGATATTTCGGCGCGCCTTAACTGCAAAATTAATCAAAATTCGTGAAACCGCAATTTTTGAATTAAGCCTTCGTGATTCTCGACCAGATAAGCTGCGTGAGTATTCAATATCCGTGCGTAGGAATAATTCATTTCTCTTTTTTGGGTGTCGTGTTCCGCAGGAGCTATGAGCAGCAGACGCCCGGCCGACATCATCTCGAATTCATTCCCGGAAGCACTCTGCCTTTCGGCAAAACCATTTTCACAGATTCTGATATAACAGCCCCCTTCAGCAACGGCATGGTCGCGTAAAGCTTTTTCCTTCGGGTGGATGAATGGAGAAACCGGAATCTCGCCATTTTCAATTTTCAACCGACAGGCGTTTTCATATTGATTGATCTCCTCCTCATTCCGATTTCGTCGGTGCTTCACGACGAAGAGGGCCGGCTCCTTCAGAAGCAGGATATTCCCGAGTGCGATATAAGTATAATTATTGATTTTGAACTTCCATCGGCGCAACATATAATCCGGGTATGATTTTTTTATAAGATAGCGGCGCGGATTATCCTTGACGTAGAGTTTTTGCCGTTGCCATTGTCCCTCGCTGTAGGCGATTCGATCATTGAATCCTTTTTGAAACACGGATGCCATCGTATCTTTTCGGAATCGCTCCGGCAATGCGTTATGGCGCAGGCTTGACACTTTCCCCTTCAGTGACGACAGCGCAAGGCTCAGACCATTTGGAAGGAAGGCTTTCACTTGAACGCATAGATGCAGATGATCGGGCATGATGATAAAATCATGGAGCTCGATCTGGGGATATTTCCTCAGCCAGAGCTGCAAGGCCTCCGGGATGAACTCTCCGGTGCGGGAAATGATGGCTTTCGGTGCATTCTCTCCCTCGGCGATATCAGGATTTCCCACGATTTTGGAGAAAGCGGGGACAAGGGGATTCTTGAGGGTAGTGATGATATATCTGGCCGGGCGGCAATAATCATGATGCCTGGCCCTCCGGTTATAGCTCGGATGATCCGGGCGCCTTAAAAAGGGATTATTCCGGGGATTATTCATCTTGGAAACCATTTGCGCTCATTTCAATCGCGCCACCATAGAGCTATTATCGCGCCATTATCCCGCACCAACGATGCGGAGGGAGGGCTTTATTGTGATGCGAATGAAATGAGCATTTGTTTTTATTATATTAAGCTGATTTTATTTCTCTATTGGGCCGCGATGATTTCTCTTTGGAGCGGCGATATTTCTCTATTGGGCCGCGATTATTCTCTATTGGGCGGTGATTTTTTAGGGGGCGGGAGGGTCTAAAGATGCGAGAGTTGTTCGGCAGCTTTTTCTTTTCCGTAGTATTCTTCAAACATTGCACGCGTACGCTTCCAGCGGCGGTGGCTCCAGAGCCAGTATTGGGGGGCCTCGCATATATTTTGCTCAAGAAGTTCGAAGTATTTTCGGCTCACATCGAAATCCTTTTCCTTACGTGCGTTCTCGGTGATCTTTATAATCTTCATCTTGTAATAACCGCGTTGCGGACGTGACAGATGCAGAAAATAAACTTCCGCATTCAGAAATTTTGAAATTCTCTCGGGCCCGGTGTAGACCCCGGTGTCGTGATTGAGAAAATCTACAAATAGATGAACGCCGAAGCCCGGAGCCTGATCAGCGATATAACCGGTCACCGATGGTCTGCCTTCACGTTTATATCGGATGAGAGTAGGAAGTACGTCGGTCATGGAGACATTGTGTGAACGGAAGCGTTCGCGGAGCCTGAAAAATATCTCGTCGGCTATTTTGCTTTCGAGCGGGTGATAAACCTGCATCCCGATAGATACGGGGTCAAGATGGAGCGGGATGGAGCTTACCCATTCCCAGTTGCAGTAATGTCCTAATACAAGGCTTACGTTCCGGCCTTCTCTCACAGCCCGGTTGATCTGTTCGAGACCTTCTATTTCCATACGCCGGCTTATGGTGGTCTCCGACATCGTGGCCATCTTCAGGGTTTCAAAGAAATAATCGGCGAGAAAACGGTAGAAGCCTTTCTCTATTTTGCGTATCTCTTCAATTGATTTCTCGGGGAAAGAGCTGGTAAGATTATCGTGGACCACACGACGTCGGTAGCCGATAACACTATGTGCCAGCCAAGCCAGAAAATCGGAAAAAATATATAGCAATCGCAGAGGGATTAGCGAAACGAGTGTCACCATCCCCCATGCCAGTCTGAAACCAATGCTCTTTTTCATTCTTCAGAACCGGTAATTTCAGGATTTGATGAATCAAGTGAGGATTGTGTCTTATTTGAACGGGCCAACCGGCGTATCGCGGGACGCATCACCCAACGTTGCGAACAGTATCCGAGAGCCCACCAGAAAATGGTGAGAATCCAAAGAGCGATATAGGGCTCTCTCACTTGTCCAAGCGAAGCTCCGTTGGCGTTCATCTTAATGAATCCCTCCACTCCCCAGGTAGAAGGGCATAGATCACCGAGCCACTGCCAGATAGGATACATGTCATAACGCGGCCAAATAAGTCCCGAGAGGAATAACAGCAGCAGTGAGGTCACAACCCAGATGACGAATATGGCTTCACGTTCCGTAACCACTGACTGTACGGCATATCCCATTCCGAAACATGCAAGGATCATTGGTGTCAGGAATGCTATTTCCTGAAGCAGATTTCCGGCCATGGGGAAGCGGAATATCAGCGGAACATAATGGATGAGAAAAATTGTGGGGAGACCGAGAATCGTTATATAACAGAAGGCACGTCCCATCATAGAGAGCAGCACGGATTTCGTCTGGTTGAAAGAGTCGTAACCTGTCACACTCGTTTTTTCGCGTCGGGCTCCTCCTGCCATACCGACGGCAAGTATTATGCACTGGTTTAAAATCAGGATAAGCACTCCCGGCATGATAAACGAATCGAAGCCATTACGTATGTTTCCGAGCGATACGTTATGTATCGGTAGAAGGTCGCCATCGGCTATGGTTTCTGCCAGCGGCGCAACCTCATTGATTTTTTCAGTGAGCAGTTCCGCTCCCATCTCCTGCATCACTGAGGTTGTCGCAACAAGAAAACCGCGATATCGGAGCAAAAGCGTCATATCGGAATACATCACCGCAGAAGCCATCTCCCCACGTCCTACTTTCTTGGCAAATCCTTCCGGAATCTCCAGAATTGCATAACATTTATGGGTATTCATAGCTTTGCGGGCTTCATTAAGGTCGAGGGCATATCCGAGTACGGCTGCCTGATCGCATGCGTCGAGGTTTCTGACGAGTTCACGGCTGAGAGCCGTCCGGTCATGATCTACCACCACCATCTCTACATCCTTCACCAGTTCCGGGTTGTAGATGAGGGAATATATCACGGGATAGGCAAGCGGCAGAAAGATGAAAAAGAGGATAATGCCCGCATCGTGCGATACGAGTTTGAATTCACGGCAATATACCATGAAAAATTCATATACTCCTTTTTTAAATTTTTTCCACATAATCAAAAACTCCATGACGTCACGGCACATAGACCGGACGCGCCATTTTACGTTTTATATTCCACATCAGCGTGAAGGGCAAAAGCATGAAAATGATATATGCCACAAACCATATTCTTGAGTAATACAGGCTCAGACCATTGAGGGCATGATCGCCGTATATCAGGAAGTTATAGCGTATCGGAAGGATGTAGCTGAAAATACCGATTGCTCCATACATGCTCTGCACCGGGAAAGAGAATGCCGCAATAGAGAAGGATAGGATTCCCAGCAGCGCGCTGACCGATAGAGAGAGCCGGAGGTTGGGGAGGGCCCCGAAGATTACCAAAGCAAAGCCCTGGCAGGCGAGTACAAACATAAACTCGGAAAGGAACATTCCCCACCAACTGCCGTTCATTGGATAATGGTTGAATTTATATAACCACACGGTCATGAAGAAGATTATCACCATCCATATTGCCGTCTGAGGCAGCAGTTTTGCAAACAGCGCTTTAACAATTGATCCGTCGGCCATGGCAAGCAGACGTCGTGATGTACCGTATTTAATTTCCTGACCGAGACTGAAACACGTCATTAGCAGAATCATCAGCTGCATGGCGCAGGGAATGAAAGAGTTGTTGAGATAGACGCCGTAGTTGAGTGTCGGGTTTCCAATGCCTCTGGTTACGATATCGATAGGCTGTAGAAGCGAAGACAGGGCTTCTCCGTCGGCACCAACTGAATTTACCATACTAAGTGCTACACCGGCTTTTGTATATACGGCCGTGGTCTTGAACGTCTTGAAAAGGAGCGAACCGGGCACGAAGTAGGTCATGTTGGTGTAGAAGGTAATAACAGGCTTTCGTCCGGCGAGCAGATCGGCTTGAAAATCTTCGGGGATAAGGAAGAAGCCGTATATATCGCCTTGCTGCAGGGCATGGCGAGCTTGAGAATAGCTTTCTGCCGAGACTTTAAGATCTACCATCTGCATTCCGCCCAAAGTCTGGGTGATCTCACGCGACATGGCTGTCCCGTCACGGTCTACGATTGCGGCCGGGATGCGAGTGGGAAGCCCTTTATCAAGCATTGTGGCGAAAAAAATGAAGAGGAATAAAGGAAATATAAAGAAACCAAGCCAGTTGATCGGACGGCGAACGATCTGAATCACGCTCCTCAGCATGATTCCTTTAATTCCTTTTCCTATTTTACGGGGAGAACTGGCCATTTAAGATTTATTTCTTCACACCTTTATAAACAGCCGACATTCCCGGACGAAGATTTTCTATCGGTTTCTCAGGACGTGCCTTGATCTGGAACGTGCGGGCATCGTAATCGCCGGTGGCCTTTGTGGCCTGCCAGTTTGCATACGTTCCAAGGTCTTTTATATAGAATACTTTCACATCGACATCCTTATCAAGAGCCGGAATATAGACTTTGAGCATGGTGCCGAGTGTAATATCCTTCAGCATTGTCTCGCGGACGTTGAAGACAACCCAATGGTCATCTTTCTGCAGGGTCATCACCGGGGCTCCGGTTGCGATCAGTTCGCTGACATTGGGGTATATCACGGTAATCTCTCCATCACAAGGAGCAAGCAGATACTGGTCTTCGAGAAGAGCGTTCACTTCTTTGACACTGCTTCCGGCAGCCCTGACCATAGCGGCGGCAGCAGCTTTATCTTCCTGCTGTGCGCCCGAGCGGGCAAGTTCATACTGACTCTTGGCGGCAGCCTCTCCGGCTTTTGTAGCCTCATAGGCTGCTTTAGCCTCATCACGTTTCTGTGCGCTTACTACTCCTTTCTGGAAGAGCGCTTCCATACGGTCGTAGGTCTTGCGGGCTATTCCTGTGGCAGCCTGAGCCTGAACCCAAAGCTGACGTGCTCCTTCTATAATCTGCGAGCGTGTGCCAGCATCGACTTTCTTGTCGGCTGCTTCAGCCACCGATTCCATCGCTTTGGCTTGTTCCATACGGGCATCGACGAGTGTGGAGACTATTTTGACCAACGTATCTCCTGCCTTAACTTTCTTACCCTCCTCAACATAGAGAGCCTCAACCCGTCCCGGAAGTTTGCCGGATATTCTGATTTCAGTGGCGTCTGCCTGCCCCTGGATGGTATCCGGTTCCGGTTTCATGCAGAGAAAACCGATTATGGCAAGACCTGCAAGAAGGAACAGGATAATCACTATGGCTGTTATCAGCGATTTATCTTTTGCAGTGACCTCTTCAGGATTTACCGAGCCCGGTGCTACTGAAGTGTTTTTACTGACTTTACTGTTGTCGATATTATTTGTGTCGTTTGTTGCCATGATTTTAGTATTTAAGTGTTCCGAGAACTTTCGAGAGATATACCTCACAGAGGTGTATGCCTATTTCAGCATCGATTTTTTCAGAATTTGCCAGAAGCCATGCCGTCTGTGCGGCCACAACATCGTCTGCTGTCAGCACGCCCTCCTTAAATCCGACCTGCGCCGAACGTAGATTCTCCTCGGCACTCTTCATGTTTGAGAGAGTCATGTTATAGGTTTTGAAAGCTTCCTGAAAGCTAAACTTGGCCTGACGCACCTGAAGTTCCACTTTCTCTTCCATATCTTCGAGCAGCATTCTTTGTGCGTTGGTAGCAGATTTTGTCGAGCGGTAATGGTTGTAATGCTGGCCCCAGTGCCAGATAGGGATAGTCACGGTTGCTCCGACATTGAAACCTCCTCCGAAGCGTTTGCGGAAGCCGTCATTGAGGTTGGGGTTGGAGAATGAATAGGCTCCGATCAATGCCACTTTCGGAAGCATGTTGCCCATCGCGAGCTTTTCACGCCCTTTAAGAACATTGATGCCCTGTCGCAGCACTTCCAGATCCTGACGACGAGCGAAAACTTCTTCCATGTCGATAGAATAATCTGTTTCTCCTGTAAGCACGGGTCTATAGTCCTCATCAGCCAGACGCATATCAGACTGTACCGGAAGCCCGCATAGTTGAGCCAATGCCATTCGTGAAAGAGTGAGGCCGTTGTCTACTTTTGTAAGCGCGATCTTTGCTTCGTTTAGCTTTACATCGACCATCAGAAGGTCGGCACGAGTGGCCACACCTTCCTCAAGCATTGCGTTCACATTATAGCGAAGCGTATCAACGAGAGTAACGAAACTCTCGGCGAGTGTCTTTTTTGATTTTAGCGAAACCACAAGCCAATATGCCTCATCAACGGCATACACAACATCCTGCACTACGCTGTTGCGGGCGGCCGAAGCGAGTTGTTCGGCATATTTGGTGATATCGTTCAGAGCGCGAATCTGGCCGCCCATATATACGGGCTGCGTCAGTGTGAATGCTCCTGCGAACACGTTGTGGGTGTCGAAGCTCATGGCATCCTTGGGAATAACGGCTACCTCCGTAGGAATATAGCTTCCTGTGGCCGGATCTTTTATAGGATTTCCCTGTGGATCGGTCAGCAGATTGTATTTAAAGCTCTGTGTGGAGGGGTCGAACGACATGGTCGGCAACTTTGCATCTTCACCGAGCAGATTGATTGTCCGCTGGTTATAGACGTATGTGCCCGTGAAATCAATGCCGGGAAGATATGTGGCTTTAGCAGCCTTCCGCTCGTATCCGGCACCGCGGATATTCTCCTCTGCGATCCGTATTGTCTTGTTACAATGGATCGCCATATTACGGCATGAATCGAGCGTGTAGGTCCGGGCCGTTGCCATGAGACATCCGGCAGCCGCCATTGCAAGAATCAAAGTGGATTTAAAACTCATATTCAGTCAATATGAATGAAGTATAGTCAGATTTGTTTATAAACAGGCTTCAGCACAGCCTCGTTCTAAAATAAAAAACAATTTTTATTAAAATTTGTTTACTGTTTTCCGCGTCACTCACGGTTTGCCGGCGGGGTCTTGTAGCGGTTTATCTCGCGCCTCAGCGATTCTGTCAAAGGCACGGTCCTGCCGCTGAGACGTAGATAGGAGTTCTCTATTCCTTGCGGCCTCTCGTCGGCACTCGCGGCAAGCTCCACTATGCCGTCGCTGTAGGGGAGAATCTTTATACGCATAACGGTCAGCCCTTCCGGATTGGTCTCGGGAAGGTAGGTTATTGTAGAGCGCGCGATATCGGACGAAAGCGTCTTGCCGTCGGCAACTTTAAAAGCAGAATCGAGGATACACTGGAGGTAGGTGCGGTAACGGTCGATTTCGGGAGCGGCGATCAGTCCGGCACGAGCCAGAGCGACCATATCATCATCAAGACCGTTGGCATACCCCGTGTCGCGCACTCCTATGATGAGTTCTCCACCTGAACGTGTGTTGAGGAATCCGCACACAGCTTTGATAATGGCCCATTGCTGGATCTTCGGGTCGGCCACAGCCGATGTGTACCGACGTCGGTTGGCCGGGGGGAAGACGGCCGACATTTTGAATTCAAGACTCACGCTTTCGTTTCCGTAGAATGTACGTTCGTCAAGAAGCGGTATATATTCATCCTCAACGCCGAGAGTACGCACTATTGCAAGCTTGATACTGTTGAGTTCGGAATCATCCATTATCTCGATGAGATTGTTTGAAGCCGAGACGAGCGCACCGATTTTATCGACGATGTCGTTGCCGTGCGTGCTCATGATAGTGGTCTCCCGGCCTTTGCCCTTTGCCGGAATTTTCTTCTTATATCCTCGAAGTATGTCGATTACCTTGCTTTTCCGTTCCACTTCCACCACACCTTCCAGAGTCTTGGGACGGGAAGGATGAGTAATCTCACGGTTACGGGCGAATTCCACTTCAGAATAAATGAAACGTCGCTCATATTCAAAAAAATCGTATTCCTCAGGGTGATTCACGATACGGCATATCATCGCTGCACATGTGGCATATCCGAGGCGTTCGCCGCAATCGACCACTCCTTCCTTCAGAAAACGTCTTATCACGGCTGCAAGCGGGTAACACAGTTCCGGCTCGGCTCTCAGTAAAGCTGATTGTGCTCTTTCAACTTCAAATTCGGCGGCTTCGGCTGTGGCGGACGCGATGAAGGCCTCTGTCATGGCGCAGTCGGCGTCCTTTATTTCAAACCAGTCTTCATCATGAGGATCGGATATGATCATCGGTTCCTCATTGTCGAAATCAGCGTATATTGTGAAAAACTCCTTGTTAATGTCAGGCGCCTTTACATAAAATTTTATCAGTATGGGAAGTTTGTCGGTTATGGCGTCCTCCACCATCTCCGCCATTTCTTCGGAGAGGCCTGTAAGTTTTGATTTGTCTATTCCCACACGAATGCCATCCATGGTGATGAACTCCTTGCCGTTAGGATAGTCGCAGAGATAGCGCGCCAGCGTTTTTTCTCCTGCGTAGGTTGCCGCATTGTGCCTGTAAAAATTTTCGAAGGCGTCACGGATCTCAAATGTATAGTTGGCGTCTTCTGCAATCATGGCACGCAGATAAACGCCCGGTTGCAGACAAGATGAGACGTTATAGAAATCGGGCCGCATCTCGGGCATGTTGATCTGAAGTTTGCCCGTAATCTTCCTATAGGCGGGATCAACGGTCTCGGCTGTGATTTTGAAACCGGTTTTATCAGTGATGCGTATTAAGAATTCATCCTGCATGTCGTACTCCCGGAGCTTCTTTTCGGCAGATGGCACCATCTGGCTCTGGCGGGTCATAAGATTCGCCGTAGCCTTATAGAGAGTTTCGAAATCCGAGATTTTCTCCCAGTCTTTTTTTGACACTTCCACCTTCATCAGTCCCGGAAGTGTCAGCTGTTCCATAAGCTGGTGTTCTGTATTTAGCCTGTTAAAGCGTGCCAAATTATCGATACCGATCACGGGCTCTCCCGCCGGAGGTATTACCAGCAGACCTTTATGTTCGAGATAACGCCCCGGGGCATTCTTCGAAACGACAAATTTCATGCCGGCGAATTTTAACGCCAGTAATTCGACGCTTGTATCCGGGTTGGCCACATCATTCCATGAGAAGTATGTTGTGGTTAGATCTCTCTGCAATATACACGAGAGCACGATAGAATATACCGCTTCAAGATCTTTATCGCCCAGTCTGACCTCACCCTTCATCAATAGTTCTGCCAGAGAGGCTATCAGCCGGTGTGGGGTGATTCCCGCTTTTCTGCGTGCGAGAATTGTTGCCATGAAGAGACGTATCATCAGCCTGATATCGAGTTCATCAGGCAGGGGAGAGAAAAGCGGAGTGTGGCGGATGCGTTCGGCATAATCTTCCGCCAGCTCCTCCATACAGTTCACGGTGGCATCGAAATCAGGATTGGCATCGGGCACGCCTGAATAAGTATATGCCCTCAGGTATGCCACAAGATTTTCGAAATTATCGGTGATATATTCTTTCCTGACTCGAAGCCAGAATCTGGGTTGGTTATGGACAGACATACTTAAGAGAGTTTCTCGGTAGCTTCGCGGATTCTGCGCATGGCCTCGCGGATGTTTTCGTCAGAAGTGGCGTAAGACAGACGTATATATCCCGGCGCACAGAAGGCATCTCCATCCACACATGCCACATGGGCTTCTTCAAGAAGATACATTGTGTAATCGCCCGAGGTTGCGATCTCGCGGTTGCCGGCTTTCTTTCCCAGACAATCCTCGACATTGGGGAAAAGATAAAATGCTCCCTGAGGAGTGTTGCATTTCCAGCCGGGAATCTCGGCAGCCAGTGAGCAGATAAGGTCACGGCGTCTTTCAAAGGCCCTGCGCATATCCTCTACACAATCCTGAGGCCCTCGGTAGGCGGCTTCGGCCGCTTTCTGGGCTATTGAGGAAGCTCCCGAGGTATATTGGCCCTGAAGTTTGGTTATAGCTTTGGCTATGGGGAGCGGGGCGGCGATATAGCCGATACGCCAACCGGTCATGGCGTAGGCTTTGGAGACGCCGTTCACGATCAGCACACGGTCGCGTATGGCCTCGAATTCGGCGATGCTGTGGAGGGTGCCCGCAAAGTTTATATGTTCGTAGATTTCATCGGCGAGCACCAGTATCTCCGGGTGTCGGGCGAGAACTTCGGCAAGACCGCGAAGTTCTTCATAACTGTAGATGCTTCCCGTTGGATTGGAAGGAGAGTTTAGCATGAGCATTCGCGAGCGCGGGGTAATGGCTGCCTCAAGCTGTTCGGGCGTAATCTTGAAATCCTGGCTAATTCCGGCATGAACTGTGACGGGCTTGCCCTCGGCAAGTTTTACCAATTCAACGTAGCTTACCCATGCCGGCACCGGAATAATCACTTCATCTCCCGGGTTGATTGTTGCAAGCAAAGCGTTGGCCAGTTCTTGTTTTGCGCCGTTTCCGACCACAATCTGCGCAGGCTCGAATTCGAGACCGTTCTCGCGATGAAGTTTATCGCAGACCGCCTCCCGGAGCGACAGATATCCGGGAACGGGTGTATAACGTGAATAGTTCTCGTCGATAGCTTTTTTTGCGGCCTCCTTTATGAAATCGGGAGTATTGAAATCCGGTTCGCCAACCGACATGTTGATTACGTCGATTCCGGCTGCGCGGAGTTCGTTGCTTTTTTGCGACATGGCTAATGTAGCCGATGGCGACAGATTATTCACTCGGTCTGATATAATGCTCATAAATAAATCGTTTAATCGGTTTATGACAGGAGAGATATTCCGGGATTATATGAAAAGAGGTTTGATTACAAACTTATCTGTTTTCACACTGCGAAATTAACTAATTTCCTACATCTTTCAAAACGCGGCAATAAAAAGAAACTGAAATTTTATTATATTTGCGGTCGGGTTGATAAACGGCCCCGATGTAATATATTACGTATGAAAAAAAGATTGATTCCGGCTATCCTGCTGGTGATGTGTATTCTTTTCGGCGCATGCTCCGGTCAGGAGGATGCCGATGTGGGAGCATTGCTCAAGACGGTTCCCTCCGATGTCTCGCTTGTTAGTGTGATTAATGTCAGAAGCCTGCTTGAAAAGGCGGGGTGTGAAGTCAAGGATTCTAAAGTGATACCGGGCAAGGAGGTCAAAGAGTTTCTTAAAGAGGAGACAGATTCATCTTTTTCATCGGCAGCGGCTTCTTTTTTTGCTGAAGATAATGGCATCGATCCGTCGGTAGCCGTGATGTTTATTGAAGGCTATGACCGCTATATTGTCGGACTTCTCACCGATACCGAGGCTTTCAAGAAGATGATTGAAAAGCGTTCGGGCGAGCCGTTTAATGCTGTAGAGGGTATTGATGTTTGTGGAAATATCGCTGTTAAAGATCTTAAATTCTGGGTCAATATCAGCCGGCGAAATGATATCGATGCGTCGGAGATAAAACGTTTTTTAAGTCTCTCCGAGAAGCAAAGCTTTATTTCCGATCCCATCAGCAGCAGTCTTTCCGAAATGAAGAAAGATATAGAAGGATGGAGCGATATCCGTGGTTCCATTAATTCGTCGGATCTTGATTTTTCATCGAAAGGAATGGCTGTCATGGCATTGGAGATGATTTTTTCAGATGCGACACAGACGCGTTTCTCTGTTGATATAGTCAAAAATAAGGGAGAGCTGACTCTCAATATCCTTAATTCAAAAAATGGGAATGCCAAATTCCTCTTTCCCACTGACAAGGTTAATACTGAGTCGGTGAAGGCTATAGGCGGGGATGCCGAAATTGTTGCGGCTGCGGCTATCAATTCCAAATTCGTCAAGTATCTTCAGGAACAGACCTCGGGTAAAGGGGTTTCCATGCTTGGCAGTTTCGCAGTTATGCTAAAGGGCGTTGATGGGACGTGTGCTCTTGCCGGTGGCAGAGCTTCTGATGCTTATCGCGGATTTATCACTACCGATGGAAGCGGCGTGGACGCCCTGACACGTATGTTGTCGGAAATGGGAACGAACGTGACCAAAGACGGTAAACTTCTGAAAATATCCGGTGATACAGCCGGAGGAGGAAGTATGAAAGTTGAGGATGCGGCTCCTCTTTTCCGTAATGCCATGTTTGGAATGGTCACCTCGGGAGCTTTCCTTGATGCGCCGATGCTTAGTGAGGTTTCAGTTATGTTCGTGCCTTCCGGAAACAGCCTTGAGCTTAAGATTGTGGCAGAGAGTAAGGATAAGAAGAATAACTTTTTATTGCAATTGCTGAAGTGGCGCCAACTCTAAATAAAGAGATCACCGAGATTACGTTGCGCGATGCGCTTCCGAAGGTTTTTGCCCGCGAAGATGTGAAAGGATCGCAGGTATGGCTGTCGGATCTGCGTTTTGAGCGGGGCGGCCGCTATCTGATAGAGGCTGAGAGCGGGGCCGGGAAGTCTTCGTTGTGCGCATATATATATGGCAATCGCACCGATTATTCGGGCGAGATATTCTTCGACAAAGAGAATATCCGTAATTTTTCTGTAGAACGTTGGCAACATCTTCGTCGGAGTTCTCTTGCTTATCTTCCGCAAGAGCTCTCGCTCTTTCCCGAACTCACGGCACTCCAGAACATTCAATTAAAGAACCGTCTGACGGGCCATGTCTCCGATCGGCAGATTGACGAATGGTTCGAAAGGTTGGGGATTGCCTTCCGGCGTGATACGTCCGTAGGACGAATGTCGATCGGGCAGCAGCAGCGTGTGGCTATTATCAGGAGTCTTTGTCAGCCCTTTGATTTTATTTTTCTTGATGAGCCTGTGAGTCATCTTGATGAGACTAACAATCACCTTGCCGCAGCTATTATCACAGAAGAGGCGGAAAGGCAGGGTGCCGCTGTGATATCCACTTCGGTCGGGAATCCGCTCGCCCTTGAAGGAGCGGTTAGAATGGCATTGTGAACATTTAAAGCAGACAGCTGAAAGCAATGGTTTCATACCTCCTTCGTAAAAATATGTCGCCGGCACGTATTGCCGGATTTATCCTCTCCAATTTTATTGGTATTGCGATAGTGCTTGGTGCTATCCAGTTCTATACAGACGCGCATTCGATATGGGATGATGAGGATAGTTTTATAAAATCCGACTGGCTTGTTATCAATAAGAAGATCACGTCGGAGAATACGCTTGGAAAAGATGCTGCCTTCAGCGAGGAGGAAATCTCGGATCTTTCAGCTCAGCCTTGGGTGCGCTCGGTAGGGCGTTTCACGTCTGCCGATTATCATATTACAGCTTCTGTCGACCAAGGCAACCGCGGGATGTCGACCTATATGTTTTTTGAGTCTGTGCCTGATGAATTTATAGATGTCGCCGATTCCCGCTGGCAATATCGTCCCGGTACGGACGAGGTGCCTCTGATAATCTCTAAGGATTATCTGACGCTCTATAATTTTGGTTTTGCCTCATCGGCCGGACTGCCGCAGATGTCGGAAGGGATAATGAGCGGCATCCCTCTTAAACTTACGCTCCGGGCGGATGACGGGCGGACCGCTACTCTCAACGGACGTATTGCCGGATATTCCAACCGCCTGAATACGATTCTTGTGCCCCGGCAATTCATGGAATGGAGCAATCGGGAATTCGGCTCCGGAAATATGGCGGGGCCATCGAGGCTTGCTGTCGATGTGAGCAGTCCCGGGGATGTAGCAATCGCCCCCTATCTTGAGGATCATGGATGGGAGATGGCCGGAGATAAGAGCGTTGCTTCCGCTTCCTATCTTTTGAAGGTAGTGATCGGTATTGTTATTGCGGTTGGAGCTGTGATAACGCTTCTTTCCTTTTTTATCCTTCTTCTGTCTGTTTCGCTTCTTATGGAGAAGAATCGTGAGAAACTACATCAGTTGCTTATGCTCGGGTATAGCCTTAACTCTGTAGCCCGACCTTATTCGGTTCTTGTTGCAGTGGCGTCATTTTCCGCCCTTCTGCTTTCTCTTATTTCCGTCTTTATTCTTCGTTCCTCCTATCTTGGGGCTTTAAAGGGTCTTGGCGCAACGCCGGGATTTCCGTGGCTTGTTCCGGTTGTCGGATTTACTCTCACCATACTTATTATTTTCTTTAACATTCTCGCCGTGAGGCGTAAAGTGAGGAAATCCTGGAGGTAAAAGCGTTTCGGGTCAGGTTTTAACTTTGTTAATTAACATTGTTAATTGTGTTAATAAATAGTTAAAAAGTATTCAAAATCTATATTTTTGTAAAATGTAGTCGCACATATTGTCTGCCTTATTGCGGGCGCGATGCGAAAAACCATGAAAAAACAGGGTAAAACACACACCTTGAAATTTAGACAAGAAAGAACGCAAAGCGGTGAAAAACACGGACCTTAAAATCTCTCCCTCGTTGGATCCGTTCGAAAATCGCGGAAAAAGATAGAATTAACTCAATGTACAACTTAATTTATTCTTGCATGAAAAACTTATGTTTTCATCCGAACAGGAAGTTCTGGGTGACAATGGCTATGCTGTTGGTGCTCTCGCTTCCCGCTCTGGCTCAAAAAATCACTGTCACAGGACACGTGTTTGATGAGTTTGGCGAAGATCTGATCGGTGCCACCGTTATGGAAAAAGGCACAACAAATGGTACTTCGACCGACCTCGATGGTAAATTCACGCTGAATGTTTCGCCCAAAGCGGTGCTGATGGTCAGCTACATCGGGTATGAGCCGATGGAGGTTCCCGTTGATGGAAAAACACACCTCTCTATCGAGATGAGACAGAATTCCACCACTCTTAACGAAACAGTGGTGATCGGTTATGGTTCTGTAAAGAAATCAGACGCTACCGGTTCTGTCGCTATTGTAAAACCCGATGAAGTGGAGGCCGGACTGGCAACATCCGTTCAGGATCTGCTCGTTGGTCAGACTCCGGGTGTGGTTGTAACCACTGCCGGTGGTCCGGAAGGCGGTGCCAACATCCGTATTCGCGGTGGTTCGTCGCTCAACGCCTCCAACGACCCGCTGATTGTTGTCGATGGTGTGCCTTTGGATAATAACGGCGTTCAAGGTATGGGCAACCCCCTCTCTATGATCTCCCCTGAGAACATCGAGTCGATGACTATTCTTAAGGACGCTTCCGCAACGGCTATCTACGGTTCGCGAGCTTCTAACGGTGTGATCATCATCACAACAAAACGAGGAAAGAGCGGCAAACCCAAAGTGTCTTTCGCCGCCAATATGTATGTGAATCATGCACAACGCACATGGGACGTGCTCAGTGCCGGCGAATTCCGTAATCTTATCGGTGAAAAATTTGGTGAGGGTTCAGACGCCTGGAACGCTATGGGTGATGCCTCGACCGACTGGCAAAAAGAAGTGCTCCGCACTACTGTTAGCTCCGACTTCAGTCTTTCTGTTGGTGGAACAGCCGGTTTCCTACCTTATCATGTAAGTCTCAGTTATACCAACTCCAACGGTATCCTCAAAACCTCAAAGATGGATCGTGTGACACTCGGTATCAACCTTACTCCGAAGTTCTTCGACGACCATTTGAGCGTTGTAGCCAATGCTAAAGGATATTACGTTCATAATAATTTCGCCGATGCCGGCGCTTTGAGCGGTGCTATCGGTTTTGACCCCACTCATTCCGTAAATTCCTGGAATGCGATTTCCGGCGGAAACTCGGGTATGGGATATCTTTTCAATGGATACTATGAGGTGATGAACACCAATAATGAAGGTGTCACTCAGCTTAACGACAATGCAACCATCAACCCGGTGGGACAATTGAAACAGAGAGACAACCACGCAAACGTATTCCGCAGCAACGGTAACCTCCAGCTCGATTATGCTATGCACTTCCTTCCCGAACTCCACGCAAATCTTAACCTGGGTTACGATGTCAGCAAATCGGATGAAGTGAATGCAATCGCTGCCAACTCCGCGACTGCATGGAAAAACCATGACCACTACGGCGGCGGTTATCAGACGGATACTTATCAGTTCAAGAGCAATACGCTTCTCGATTTCTATCTGAACTATAAGAAAGAATTTGAAGCAGCTTATTCTAACCTTGACGCCACTGCCGGTTATTCATGGCAGCGTTTCTTCAAAGAGGGACATTGGTCGGGCTCTAACGGCGACGGCGGTTACCGCACATCTCCCGGTTTGATGTATCCGGTGATTGCGAATGGTGAATATACTATGGATATTGACTCGTCTACTGAAAGTTTGGTTGGCCAGCCCTTTACCAGAGATGGTGTTTCTCCCGACGGAAACTATCATTATAAAGAGCATCTGCAGCTTCTCTCTTTCTTCGGACGTGTGAACTATTCTCTTCTTGACCGTTATCTGCTTACGGTAACGGTCCGTGGAGATGCAACTTCCCGTTTCGCTAAAGACAAACGTTGGGGTGTGTTCCCCTCTGTCGCTCTCGGATGGAAAATCAATGAAGAAGCATTCCTTCGTCCCGCTTCAGGATGGCTGAGCGACTTGAAACTGCGTCTCGGATGGGGTCAGACTGGTCAGCAGGAAGTTGGTAACACTATCAACTATATGCCGATGTATGCCATTGCATCGCCAACTGTTTCTTATCCTAATGGTCTTTCAGACTGGTATCTCCCCGTATATGCTCGTGGTTACAACCCTGATCTTACCTGGGAAACGACTACCAACTGGAATGCCGCTCTTGATTTCGGCGTGATGAACAACAGAATCAGCGGTAGTTTGGAATACTATTACCGCAAGACAACCGACCTCCTTGCTTTCGTAGCTGTTCCGGCCGGATCTTCAACCACCAACATGCTCAACCGCAATATCGGTACGCTCGTAAATTATGGTATTGATTTCAACCTTCAGGCAAAAGCTATCGTGACCGACGATTTCACATGGACTATCGGATATAACGTAGGCTGGAACCATAATAAGATTACGGAACTTACAGGTAACTCCGTCTTCAAAGTAGGAGGAATCTCCGGTGGTAACGGAAATACAGTCCAGATCCACGCTGTAGGCCATCCGGCCAACTCTTTCTATCTCTTCCAGCAGGTTTATGATGCTGCCGGCGCTCCCATCGAGGGTGTTTATGTAGACCAGAATGGTGACGGCCAGATTGATGAGGCTGATAAGATTATCAACAAATCGCCCGATCCGAAGGTAACAATGACGATGACCCACAACTTCCGCTATAAGAACTGGGATCTCGGCTTCAGCCTTCGCGCCTCTATCGGCAACTATGTCTATAACAACGTACTCTCCACAAAGGCAGTCTACAACGACCTCTTCGGTTACGGCTTGAACAACCTGGTGAAGAACGACTATTATTTCGAGCAGCCGCGCTATATGAGCGATTACTATCTGCGTGACGCTTCGTTCGTACGTTGCGATAACATCACCTTAGGATATACCTGGCCCGAACTTCTCAACGGCAATCTCCGTCTGCGTCTCTTCGGAGCGGTTCAGAATCCTTTTGTAATCACAAAATACAAAGGTGTGGATCCCGAGGTATTCGGCGGTATCGACAACAGCGTTTATCCGCGTTCAACAACATGGTCGATCGGCCTTGTCGCAACATTCTAAATCTTAACAGTTTTTCAAACAGATTAAAACGAACAATATGAATATCAAGAAATATATGTTGCTTGGTGGCGTGGCTCTCGCTTTCGGCTTCACCTCTTGTGTGGGCGATCTCGACCTTGAGCCTAACGATCCAAACCTTCTTTCGCCGTCAAGCCCCGAACTGTTGCTGCGTGAGGCAATGGAATGTTATCAGATTATGGCAACTTCGGGTCAGGAAGGTCCCGGATCCTCGATTATTTCCGGCTTGGATAACGGTCGAGGACAATATACGCGTGCCCTTTTCATGATGAATGAATTTCCAACAGACGAGGTGATCTGGATTTGGAAAGATGATGGTATTTACGATCTGGTCACCAACACTTTCGATGCTACCAACGGAAATATCTATGGAACGTATTCACGTCTTTTCGCTCATATCGCTGTCTGCAACAACTTCCTGGCGGAAGCTAAGGGAAATAACGATGCTACGATCCTCCAACTCGTAGACGAGGTAAGAGCTTTGCGTGCAATGAGTTATTACTGGATGCTCGATATCTTCGGACAATCTTCTTTCGTTACAGAGGATATCAACGTTGATAACCCCAAACAGGTGAGTCGCGTTGAACTCTTCAAATGGCTTGAGACGGAGCTGAAAGACCTTGTAGACAATGGACGTCTGGCTGCTACACCGGTTTATGGCCGTGTTGGCAAGGATGGTGCTGAAGCTCTTCTGGCTCGTCTCTATCTGAACGCCGGGGTCTACACCGGACATACCGCATGGGATCTCTGTGCCGAGCGTTGCCAGAACATCATCGACCGTCATCAGGGCGGTGGCTATGACAATTCAGGTCTTGCAAAAGAATATCTCTATCTTTTTGCACGTGATAATAATGCTTATATGCCCGGTGGAAGCAATAAGGCCGAGAATGAGATTCTCTGGGGAATTCCTTTCGACCATGACCGTCTGCAGAGCTATGGTGGAACCATGTTCCTGATCAATGGCGCACTTGCTGATGAAGGTGGTATGAGCGGTCTCGCTTACGGATGTTCCAACGTCTGGAAATGTATGAAAGCCACTCAGCAGTTCTCCGAGAAATTCACCGGTGCCGACAACCGTTGGTCGCTCTGGGTGCGCGGAAAACTCACTTGGACTGATGAGAAAGGGGAACAGCAGGAGAAAGAGTATAAGATCACCAATGATGAATATGGAACATGGGGTGATGGTTACGTCTGCGTTAAATGGACCGGTCTTGAAAGAGGTGATGATTATTTCCCACCTTACAACAAGAACAATCCGCGCAAAATCTTCAAGTCGCAGATCACATCCACACAGTTTGCATCGACCGACCTTGCTCTTCTCCGTCTTGCAGATGTTTACCTGATGTATGCGGAATGTGCCATGAATGGTGGAGCTGATAAAACTTTGGGTCTCAAATATGCCAATTATGTCCGCGGACGTGCCGGCGTAGGCCTTTGGGCTGCTGCCGACCTTACTCCCCAGAATCTTCTCGACGAACGTTGCCGTGAGCTTTATTGGGAGCTTACCCGCCGCTCCGACCTTGTCCGCTTCGGTGTTTATACCGGTGGAAACCAATATAAATGGGCTTGGAAAGGAAATGATCTTGAAGGTAATAATATCGAAGATCGTTACAACCTGATGCCCATTCCGGTAAATGTGATTGCCGCTTCGCCCGATTTCAAACAGAACAAGGGTTATTGATTCTCCAATCAGGATATATAAATATCATTAGAAATCAACAAAATGAAAAAGATATCAATATTATATGCCGCCATGATTGCAGCTCTCGGATTTTCGAGCTGTAATGAGACATGGGATGACAGCCCTGTTCTCGGCGTCCATGAGGGCGATATTGTCGAAAATTTCCTTAACGAACCGGAAATGGGCGACATGGCCGTCATGATTACGGAAACAAATAATACGGAGACATTCCATCTCGTTTGCTCGCAACCGAAACAATATGGTTACGCTGCTTCAGTAGGCTATCAGGTGGAGGTCTCTTTCGACAAGGATTTTACAAATCCTGAAGTAGAAGGATGCCCGGCGTCGGTGCTGCTCCCGACAATCTTCAAGAAATGCGACGAAATCAATCCCACACGTAAGTCGGTTGCCGAAGCAATGTGCAAGATGCTTAACATCATGGACCCGTCGCAGGTGCCGACAGACTATTTCCCTCTCTACATGCGTCTGCATGCAAACATTGTCAATGAGAGTGGTAAAGTTGTGCCCAACACGTCTTTTATCTCCAATACGGTTTGTTTCAAAAACGTGGCATGTGGTTATCTGGCCATTATCGTTCCGGGTCTGCCTACAGGAATCTATGTCCGCGGCGACATGAATGGTTGGCTTAATGCCCAGCTCAATGACAACCAGAATCTTGAGATTCTGCCCAACTATGAGTTCCTTACTACATCTGAAGCCGAAACTTACGAACTTGATTATATCGAGATTCCGAAGGATACGAAGTTCAAGATTGCCGATAAGGGCTGGGGCGAACCCAACCTCGGACTTGGTGAAAGCGGTGCTATAGTCTTTGGAGAGAAATATGAGTTTGGCTGGAATACCGGTGATATTACACTTTCAAGTAATTTCAAGGGTTCGATCACACTTAAGGGTTCAGGCCAGAAATGGGAAGCTACATTCGATGCTCTGGAGGCAGAAACCCCCGGAAAGCCGTCGGGAATCTTCCTGCGTGGCGATATGAATGGCTGGGACACTACTATGGAATTCCTGACCACTGACGTCAAGAATACATGGGAAATCAAGAATGTGACTATTTCTCCCACACAGACCTTCAAGGTTGCAGATGCAAGCTGGGGTGATATCAATTTTGGTGCCACAAAGACTGATGGTGTTGTCGATAAGATTGTTCCGGGAGTGAAATATACTCTTGAGAAAGGTGGCGATAACATTCAGCTTGAAGATGCCTTCAGCGGCACGGTGACACTCCGTCTCAAGAGTGGCAAGTACACCCTTACGCTCGTTGCGGATTAAATTAATTGTCGGGGAGGAGCCTTACGACTCACCTCCCCGATAAAAACAGATTTCCAAATTAATCAAGAAAAGCAATAATGAAAAAGATAGCAATGTTTATGCTCGGCGCCTTGGCCTTAGGGATTACCTCTTGCGAGGATGCACCCGCAGTTCCGCCGATGCAGGAAAATGAGCAGGGTCCTGTTTTGGAAACGTCTGCTTTGAAAATCGACCCGACTCCTTTCCTGAGTTCGGGACAGACGATTAATCTCGATAACTACATAAACAATTCAGAGGTGGCTCTCTTCAAAGTCAATACCGATGAGCTTCCTGAAGGCATTATCTTCCAGCCTTATGTAGAATTGGCTTCTACGCCAGAGTTCGATGATGATATTGTTACAGTTCCTCTTGAGGTGAAAGGCGACGAAGTGATGGGAGACCTTGGAGCATGGCACGACGCTCACACTTCTCTTTATGGCATCGCAGAACAGGGTGAACAGACGGTTTACTACCGTGTGGCTGCAAATCTGGCAACGGCTCCTGTAGAAGAGACTGAGGAGACTGAGGCTCAGCCGAGCGTGGTTATCTCCCACTTCGGTGGCCCCGACTATTATCTTGCCTCCGGTTCGCTGAAGGAGATTCCGATGGTTTCCATCATGCCCTCCGATTTCCTTTATACTCCCGGATCATGGAATAGCTGGAATGCTTCGGCAAGTCAGTTCCTGTTTGCCAAGGGTGAGAACGAAGAAAAGTTCTACTATGGTTGCGTTATGGTGAGCGGTGAAGGTTTCAAGATCACCAACACCACCGACTGGAGCGGTGATAACTATGGTATTGATAATGGCAAACTCAGCCTTTCGGGTGGCAACATTCCTCCCTCTGATGGAGCCGGCCTTTATTGGATGAAAGCAAACCTCAACACTCTCGATCTCACTATGCAGCGCGTAACGGCCGTGGGTGTGATTGGTGGCGGCAACTGGGATAATGATCAAGCTCTGACCCCCAATGAGGATTATACCGTCTGGACAGGCGACGTCACTCTCGACGGCGAATGGAAAATACGTTTCAACGGTTCTTGGGATTTCAACTATGGCGGTGCTCTCAAGAATCCGGAAGTGGATGGTCCTAACTTTGCCGGCACGGGCGGTGCGGCCACAGTGACCGTAACCTTCTCGGGTCATAACCCCGTTATCAAGGTTGTAGCGAAATAAAACGGAAATTAAGGATGATGAATCGGGCTGTCTGGCAAAACGTCGGGTAGCCCGATTCCTTATTTATTCCCGGAGGGAGAGCTTGAGGCCCCATTTTTTATGAGTCGGGGCCTGAGTTAATCCGGGCTGTTTGCGATTTTTGAGAGCGCCCTTCAGTAATGTTGTAGATAAGTAAGTGTTCGAAATTAATTTATACTATATGCCACTTTATTTTTGAGATAATTTCTTTGCGGAACGAAGGAAAATATATTCATATTTGACTGAGTGACAATAAGAAATTGGCCAAAAAGAAAAGGCAGAGAGTATAAAAGATAACATTATTGCTTACTATTGTTTAATTTTGAATACTTACTTAT
>CAZOPN010000008.1:0-48381 GCA_964581685.1 uncultured Sangeribacter sp.
ACTTGTTGCAATCTTGCGCTTTAAAAATATGTTAATTTTCCTTTCATTTTGTTAATTTATTAAGTTCTTCATTTTACTAATTAGGAAATAATTAAATTTGCAGACCAAATTATAAGGAATTATGTCGGATTACTGGATTAAAAGAGGCAAATCATTTGTATATGCGTGGAAAGGAATAATCTCATTATTTTCGAATGAGCCGAATGCCCGTATACATCTTATCGTAGCCATATTGACGATTACGATGGGGGGTATATGCAAATTATCGCAATCCGAATGGACTGCGATAATAATATGTATCGGGATTGTTTTTTCAGCAGAGGCTTTTAACACAGCAATTGAAAAGCTTTGCGACAAAGTGTCTCCACAAATTGACCCTTTTATTAAAATTTCAAAAGATGTTGCTGCCGGTGCTGTACTGATTCTTGCAATTGCGGCTGTAATAACTGGCCTTATTATATTTATCCCCCATCTGGCAGAACTTTTTTAGGCAGCGAATCATAAAATATCCGCTGCCTTAAACATTTAGAATTCGAAAGAAGCGTAAGCACCAATCGACCGACCATCGGAAATAGGAGAGATCTGCAGATTGTGGTTACGAGCAAAGGGAGTTGTAAAAATATAAGCACTGGCAGCCCCGATTACGGCACCTCCAATGACATCCCAAAAATAATGTTTCTTTGCGAATACCCGCCCCCATGCCACATAAGCCGACAACGCGTAAGCAGGGGCACCAAAGGCCCAACCATAACGTCGTTGCAGAAAAGTGGCTGTCGCAAAACTAACCGCGGAATGGCCTGATGGGAAAGAATGCATGTTTGAACCATCGGGCCTAAGTTCTTTCACACTATATTTAAGTATATAGGTTGCAGCGGCAGTTGCAGCTGCCGTTTCCACTCCCTGTATCAAACCTTTCCAATCTCTCTCTATGAGTACACCGGTCAGGGTTGCAACAGGAAGAGCCAGAGCAACAATATCTGTAGATCTCGCAACCCCTTTCTGAGCACGAGTCGCATGGAAAGGAGTGGCCGGCGCCACCTCAACAGGAATCTGAGCGGATGATTGGAAATAAAATCCAATCATCGCCATGATAATATATATAACTTTATATCTTTTCATAAAAAAACTATAAACCGGTTATTTCAGATCCCAACCGAATGAAAGCTGATCTACCCACAATACAGACCCGTTTCCGCCGGTGAAATAGTCACCATATTTAGAAGTGGCACACGTGATCTGCAAATATGTTGGAATCTTGGACGTATCACGATACTTAATATCAATTTCAAATTCTTTCCAATCATCCATTGTGCCGCTATATTGCAAGGCTCCATATCCGATTACATACGCTGCCTGCGCATCAAAAAGATTTCTATTTTTAGGATTAGTGCGGATTTCGTATGGAGCTGTCCAGTCGGTAAGCGCAACGTAAATGATACAAGTATCCGGTTCTCCCTTAAGCTGACTTAGCTCAGCAGAAGCATAGTCAATAGTCTTACCCTTATATTTATAGTAACCCTTTAACTTGGTTGGACGGAGATTCCATTCTCGACCAAAATTCAGAATACCGTTTGTACCATCAACTTTCATGAACTTTCCGGTGAAAATAGAACCGGCCCCAAGTTTGCCAATACCTGCAAAGCCGACAAACTGAGTAGTAAGCTGGGCCGAGAGTCCGGAACCGGTAGGAGTATCAGTAGAAGATACCGAAAGATTCTGACCCAGGGTAGCAGACCCTGTATTTCCCGTATCCCAGAATTGCACACCTCCTTCAGCGTATGGATAGATAATCTTTCCTATCTGACACCAGTTTTCAAAGTCACCATTGGGTATATCAGCTGTTCCTTGGGTGGTCACTTTTACTTCATTACCACGATCATTTCCCGAAACAGATCTAACAACATATTCCGTAAGAGGTTCCAAATGAGGAATCGAACAAGAGAACGCTCCCTGATTCTGGATGATTCTTTCCTCCGGAACATCAATCCACTCTCCTCCATCCGCACGCTTATACTGGAAACCGTTTTTCACATCTGACGGACCATCTCCATAAGCCCAGACTACCTCACTCCATGCATCAACATGAGATGTTGAAACAACAAGTTCCGACAACTCTACATAAATCGTCCAATATTCAGTCCGTCCGAAACTATCAACAGCGACTCTCAAGGGATAAGAGAGGTCAATTTTCCCGGGTTTAAGCTCAGGTGTAAGTAAGGTGTTACCTTCCGGACCCAACTTGATTTTCTCTAATGTAAGATTCGCCAGATCCGTTCCCTCCGGTAAGGTCACAATTATTCTATGGCCCACATTATCTATAATGCTTTCACCAATCTGACCTTCAACACTAAAATAACGTTCTATTGTCTGCTCAGCTTTAATAGTCCAGTAATAATCATAATATTTATAAAGCGTTACAACGAGCGGCTTCGAAAGATCGTACGATCCATCCGCGAGATCTGGGTCAGTTGTAGCACCATCAGAATAAACATACTTGGAAAAACTGACATTTTCAATATCAACGCTTTCCCCAAGGTAGACAGTGACACTGCACAACTCTTCATCTATAGATGCCGCCTTTGCTTCACCCACGGCCTCAATCTCTAAAATATTCTGTTGGATACGTGGGAAAGGAATATCATTTTTAATACAACCTGTAAAACCAAACAATATGATCACAATGAAAGCGGAAACAAAGCCGCAACATCTGATTTTCATAATATATCTATTTAAAAGATCAAGCCGGATGCATCAGATATGCACGGCAATACCAAAATTGATATTAAAAATATTAAATCTGAAATTTGCACCTGAAGTTGTGCGGTTTCCGGTCTCAACACCATTTTCCGTCTGCTTTTCGTTTCTGAGTGAGAAACCGAAGACTCCAAATGATAGATCAAACGAGACATTCTTCATTATAAAGACACAAACACCGGGAGAAAAGTTAAGGGCAGCCTCCATATAATTCGTATGAGTGGTTCGGAGTTCTCCTGCGTATGGGCGCGCAAAATCAGAATTTCCTGATTCAAACTGCAATTCCACATCATTGAAGACACCGAAACGTCCGAATCTACCTATTCCAATATACTGTCGCAACATAAAGGCAGCCGAATAACTTTCATTCCGATACATAATGTCTTTAAGGCTAAAATTCATATCCTCGTCTATATCGAGATTGAAAGAATCTATATTTCCCTTCGCAGATGAATAGCTGAAACGAAGACCGACAGATGTGTTATTACGAATAAAATATGAGAAATAAGGCCGGATTGAGAAAGCGTGAGCATTAATATCTATATCACTCAACAGATTGAACATCTCAAGGTTATCAGTCGAGAATTCGCCGTAAGAAGCAGTCAGTCCAAAGCTCCATTGGCCGCGCGGAATAAAAAGATAATTAGACAAACCACGGTCGAAACGACCAAGATTACGCGTCCGCAGCTGCATATTTAGCGTGTCGCCTTTAAAAAGAACCTTCTCTGATGAATCCAGTTTTGACTCATCATCCACCACCTTGGAATGGCCTCCGAGCAGTCGCAATACATCTCCCAGAAGCGAGTCAGGAACAAAAATATATGTACCTGCCACAACACCAGAAACAGAATCACCCCTCTCTTGGGCAAGCCCCTCGGCTCTTACGGAAAAGACCGAAATGAACAAGGCCGATATGATATATAGTATTTGATTAGGCTTCAACATAACAAAGTTTAAAGATAAAATGCAACTCCGAAAGTGATTGAAAATAGATTAATACGGAAATTTGCCGACCGCGATTTCCTCCTTGAAACATAAATGCGATCAGACAGGGTTTTGGTGTCCGTATAACTGAAACCAAGCACTCCCACATTTACCTCAACCGCAGAATAGTTACTTAAAAAGAGAGCTAACCCGGGTACAATACCGACATCAAGAGAAAAATTCCTTTCGTATGCACCGGTAAGATCCTCCCCTACTCCACGTGTCATCTTCGACTGTCCGCCTCCAAGCTGGAGCTGCACTTCGTTGAAAAATCCAAATCTTTTGGAGTGTCCGATGGAGAAATAATTTCTGAAGAAAGCCGTAGCATAATAATTATGAGCAAGAGAGTAGAAATGATCGGCACCATAATCTGTCTCTGAATCCAGAACAATCTGCGCATTCTCAAGCTTAGTCAGCGAACGCGTGTAAGCAAATTTTAATCCGGCACCCATATCATTGCGAAACATATAGCATAACATCGGAGAAACCTTAAAACTATAGGTATCACCTGAAACACCCTCAAGAATCAAGAACTGATAACGGTTCTGATTCGACTGAGTATATGAGATAGAGAGACCGGTCACCCATTGTCCTTTAGGAACGAAAACAACAGACTCCGATTCACGTTCAAAATTCTCCAACGACACCGAACTTCTGATTGAATCGATCATAGCCGGAGTGATATGCAGCGTATCATGGCGCAGTTCAATAGGCCTTTCAAACGCATTTTGACTCCATGCGACATTCGCGCACAGAGTCAAAACTATAATAAAGAGTATTACTTTCCTACTTAACTTATTCATACACAAGCTCAAAATCATCGAGATACATTACCGAGCCGGCTGCTCCTGAGAAAAAGTCGCCGTATTTAGAAGCAGAAACAACCACAACAAGTCGGGTGGCCGGCATGGTAGCCGCTCTTGAATTATATTTGATTGGAATCTCTACAGCTTCAAGACTTCCGTCAGGACCAAATGCTTCCGTCCAAGTGACCTGACCATATCCCAACACAACCGGGTCTTCCGAGTTAAACACTTTCAGATCGTTAGGATTAGTGCGGATTTCAACAGGCTCTGTTGTAAGCGCCACATATATCTGAGCATGATCCGGGCCTCCATTGAAATCAGCAGGAACATACCCTTCACTTCCACTCTTAACAGAAGCACCGGAAGCCGGACGATAATTTGCCCATACTTTAAGCTTTGAAGGATGACTGCCATTAAATGGACGACCTAAAGACAACACCCCGTTAGTTCCGTCTGTGCGCACATATTCACCGATGAATATATTTCCAGCTGCCAAAATTCCTAAAGCAGACTTTGATTCCAAACGGGCCGAATAATCGCCGGAGTGCTTCATATCGGTTGATTTGTCAGTAAGAGTCATACTCGCCATTGCAGACCCTTCATTCCCGGAACCCCAGAATGAAGCACTCTTATCTCCCACATTCCATGGAATTACCACATTCTTCAGGCCAAGTCCGGAACGCCCATACGTGGTCCAGTCTTCAAAAGAAGAATTAGGAATTATAAAATAAGACTCTGTGGTGAAGGTCAAGACTTCAGAATTATCATAATCGGTGGCATACGTCTTGTATTCATACGTCGTGCCAGGTTCCAGATTTGTCAAGGTCACACTGAAAATATTTGATTCAGAACGTGTTCCGGAAGCTGAAACTGTTGTCCACTCACTGTTTCCTTGTTTTCTGTATTTTATACCGTATTCAGATACATCCTCGCTGATAATTTTTCCTTTTAAGGTTGCAGAATGTGCCATGACAGCCATAGGTTCGGAAAGAGGATCCGGAGCTTCAATCGTCTGAACAGGAGCTTTTCTCTCAATTGCAGCATCGGTATTGGCAATTCTGACCGTCTTCGTATTGCTCTTACTTGTCGGATTTTGAGCATCACGAACTACCACATCGAGCGTGAATTCCTTATCAGAAAGGGGCAATTCATCAAAGAATTTTTTCTTTAAAGTGATGCGCATCTCCTCCATTCTCATACCGGTAACGGCATCGAATCTTTCAACCGGACCATCCCACGTTATTCCGATATCCTCAAAATCCGTCTTACTGAGATTACCAAGGTTCAGAAGATTGACATCTGAAAGAAATTCATTATCTCCCGTAAAACTATCACCTCCAACAAGTTCCACACGATAAAGACCTTCATATCCTCTGATATAAATTATCTTATCGCTGAAAGCATTGAAAGAGCCCGGAGCGGCTGTTGGATCACCAACAATCTGCTCGTCAATATCAAAATCTTCTCCCAAAATTGCAGGACGACCGTAGATATTTATAGTATCCTCAATAACGGGTATATCTTCAATTGTGATTTTAAGCCAGGCCCCACCGAAAGTATTTTCAACATTTTCTGTAGTGATATTCAAAACATATTCATGGGCACGCTGAACACCCTCGATAACTCCAATGCGCTCAACCGTCGTTCCATCATGTTTGGTTCCGACAACCTTATATTGCAGATCGGAATCGGCATTCGGCATCATGAAATAACCTTTGGAATCGGCTATGTTATCTTCGTTAAAAACAAGGCTTCCACGTGAGTGGCTAAACGTAACCTCAAGGTTTTCGAGATCGAGTTGAAGAGCATCTTGATTAACGGAAGCTATGACATTCGCTATATTACATTTCAGGATCAAGCTCTTGTTATCGCCCGCCCCTATCTCAAACTCCTCTTTGCCACGATAAAATTTCGAAGAGAAGGACGCCGAAACGCTGTCGCCGGTCCAGGCTTCCGCCACATAATGACCCTGCTTTAGAGATATCGGAGCAGCCGGAAGATTATCGAGCCCGATATACTTCCTGACAACGCCTTTGTTACTCTCAATATAGACAACACATTTATCACGCAAATCTGAATTATCCATCAGATCTTCTGCACGTGTTACCGTAATATTTGAATTTATCTCCGCGCGTAGATTCAAAGTTCCGTCGCTTCCGTTTCCGAAAGGATCCTCTGAAACGCATGACTGCAATGCGCCGGCAATAATAACTCCCGACAATAAATATAATATGTTTGTTTTCTTCTTCATGGGAGCAATTATTTAAAGTTGAGTATCAGATTCACAACCAATTCACCATCAGCATCCTTGACATGTATGACAAAGGTATGTTGGTTTGCGCCAAATACTGCAAGCATAGGCATAAAATCAGAAATATTAAATTCCGCATATTTTTCTCCACCTATATCAACAGGCAGTCCGAGATCCTGAAGCGATTGAGCAAGCTCCGGAGTGGCCGGATCAACAAGGTCAAGATGAGATGCCAGACCAACCGACTGAAGTTCATCGTTTGAAAGGTTGTCAGAAACTATATCGGCATAGAACTGGTCGAAACCGGTTTTGCTTGCAAACTTCAAGACAACATTTTCATTAGGTGAAGAAACGGAAATATCTTGCGAACAATCGACCGTTATCACACCATCAACCGGAGTGAGAGTAGAGATGGCCGGTATACTAAGGGGAAGCTCAGCCTCGACAGTCGGACCGGTCCAACCCTGCGGACCCGGTGTGGGATCGTCCGGTTTTTCCGGATCATCTTCGCGAGGACGCTCCGTATCATCAAGAATCTCATCCTCCTCCATATCTATATTCCGCTCAACATCTGTCACGGTTACAGTGGCATCAACGCCCACAGAACCTGTTAGATCGCCCTTACTATCCGGCTCGTGATTCTTAAGTTTAAATGTGATTTTGTAGTGATATCCCTTCTGGACCTGATCATACGTTTTTGATCTGACCGTCTGGACTCCCTCAACAACACCTCGGAAAGTTGCAACAAGAGAAACACCCTCGATATGACGGAAATAACCGCAGTTACCGCGAAGCTGATCGTTTTTGCTAAAACGAAGATATTGTGATCCACCGGCAGATGACGACTCTGAAACCCTTACCTCCACAGAGGAATCTTCCGACATCTGCTCCGTGAGCAACGGAGCAAAAATAATGCTGACCTTAACATTCTCCAATTTGCATACAATTACCCCGATATCATCAGTGATTTTCTCAGGCTCGACAGTAAAGATGTCTGATTCGCCGGCATAAAAAGGTGAATTCCAATCGGCCGCCACATCCTCTCCATACTCGGCCCTGACCTTATACTTTCCACCATCGAGCGTGACAATTTCAGGCATGTCTCCGTAACGATAGACGGCCACAGGAGTTGTCGAACCATCTTTATAAAAAATTATTTTAAAATCATCGAGATTTATTGCATCATCAGCTTTAGTCTGAACAAACTCTTCATCAGCACGCAGATCGATACATATTGCCGACTTACTCAACTGACCTTTTCCGATTTCAGGCTCTGCCTCAAACGGACTCTCCTTGCCACACGAGGCCAATAGAGAAATAAGGAGAATAAAAATATATGAATTAATACGTTTCATTTCTGTAAAAAATTTCAATTGTCAGTCCAACCCGAATTTTATCTTGTGCGCTTTACGTATTTCTTGTTTTTTGACGAAGACTTAGTAGATGCCTCCTCATATTCAAGAACAACATTATCTATTTCAAGCTCAGAACCTTTTGCAAATGCCTTATAATCGTTTGCGCCCTTGGTATGATTTCCGAGACCCTGACCTTCATTCAATTCACTACCGGTAGGTATCTTCACAGCCGGAGTCCTTGTTCTGGAGGAAGTAGAGCGGAATCCAATGGCAATCCGGGCCGCTTTTCTGCCAAACCTATAGTCGAGCAAATTAACTTTTCTCTTCACCATATTAGCAGATACACCGATTTCAAGAGATCCTTCCGATACGATATTTCCGGCTGAATCAAATACCTTAACCGTCACCTCCCCCATTTCATTATTATTGGAAGTGTACTTACAGTCGAAGCTAACAGCAGAAGGACGTGAAGAAAATGAAATACCCTCAGTGCGACTTGCCGTTCCATTGAAAGTATACGTGCCCAGGAACATTTCACCCGTAGATTTGGATAATTCCGAATCAGACGGAGAATTAGTACAATAATATGTAGTGTTGAAAGCCCCACCTGACCTTGCCGGCGTATTTCCGGCATGACTATATCCGACAGACCTGATTATTGCCACTCCATTTTCAACAAAAGTAGATGGCACCATAAACCAGGTGTTTTTATTGGAGCTTCCCGAATAACACGTGAGTTGATTCAGAGAAGCCCACCCGTCAGCTTCATCTCTTTCTATACTGGATTTTAACGTATAGTCGGCCGGACTAACACGATATTGGCCTCCAATCTGGATATTGGAAAAATTCAATGTCTGATGAACTTTAGAGAAATCCCCGTTAGGAATCTGTTCAACATTTTCAGTAGTGAATGCAGGGATCGGAGTTCGTGGATTGGATGCAAATGAAAGAGCAAACTCCACATTAGAATAAGTGGTAGCGGCAGAAAGACCTACAACCTCCACTTCTCCCGTCTGATCCGCTATAAGATTAACACGACTTGCATCCACTTGTCGTCCGTCACGAATAATCACAAGATTCTCCTCTATGAGGGGGAGTTCATCCATATTTTCCGGAACAATGCGGAAAATCACTTTCCACGCAAAAGCATCTGTCTCTACCGTGAATTTCGGGAAAGAAAGCTGTACCGTGGCAACAGCGCGTGCATCTGCTTTCGATCCATAAAAGAGCTTTACCGGAGTATCATTATGTGCAAGATTCCGTGGAGCACGCAATGTAAATTTATAGTGATAATTCTGATCTGACGGAATATTCTCATAGGGAGCGGAAGAAAGAGTTTCGACTCCGATTATTTCCGCATCAAGATTATCACTCGTTATTTTAAATGTCGATTTATTACGTATATCGGGACAATTAGTTGATACGTAGAGGTCGAGCAAAGGAGTCATATAGGCTATAGCCTCTACGGGACGAATAGTGATAGAGACGGGAGCCACAGTAACAACAAATGTCATCGGCTCGCTTATACGCGTCATTGCATCTTCAACCTCAAGAGTGAGACGATGGGTTCCGATCGGCAGTTTCTCTACGAGACCTTTCAGTTTCACGAGACCCATCTTATCCGGATTACGGAAAAGCCCGCTTACCTCCAGACCGGAAGCCTCGATTTTGGATCTGTCAAGGTCGGATGGCCGAACTAATTGAACTTCATTTCCAAAAGGAGAATTATAAGTTGAAGATGATGCAAGAGAGAGCCTGACTTTATTGAGGCCGCCGAAAGCATATATTTCAAAAGCAGGATCACCGGCAGGGAGGAGACTTTCAAAAGAGTTTAAAGCCTCATCCGGTGTAAAGTCTTTTGCAGCGATACGCGGAGCCGGAGCCTCAAAAAGCGCATTGCCAAGGGGCACATTCACTGTTTCGGCAACTACATCCTCTTCAAACTGCACATCAAGTGCAACATTCCCCTGATCACCATTTTTCACTCCGATCGTCACAATATAATGACGACGGGCTTGGGCTGTAAAACCGGCCGGCTGAATCGTCACCTGCTTTCCGGCAGAATTCGTAAGTGTCAGAGATAACGACATCTGGGAAGGATACATATAAGCGGGACGAGTCTCATCTCCTGAAAATACGACATAATTGTGTCCTGATGATCTTACAGCGGCACTATGTTGGGGATATATCGAAGTAAACTCATCCGTATAACGAATACTCACCATACAATTGGCAAGGGTAGCCGTTAGACTAACACTTTTTTCATCTCCGGACGTAACATTGATTGTCTGGGAAGCATAATAGTAAGGATTGTCAAAACCTTCCGTTTCACGATCACCATATATAGCTTCCAGAAGATATTCACCTATCTGAAAAGATTCCTCCTGATTGAACAGCTTGAGATTTGTCCATGATTTAGAGGAAGAACCGTCTGTACGCGTCATCCGTATCTTCAGCTCATCGGCACCGGGAACAATAGTAGCGTGAGTGTCGTCGGCACGAGTGGAACTCAGGACAGAGCCATCGGTCGAAACCGACAGTCTGATTGCGCCTTCATCACCCGACACTCCTCCCCACGGATTGTCGTCGCCTGAACAGGAACAAAGCAGCGACATGCCTAAACCGGCTAAAAATAACACCGCATGAATTTGTTTCATAATGTCTTCTCTTTTTCGGCAGTCTCATTTTTTTGACACGGATTCATATATGTTCAATATCTCCAAAAGAGATGCCGGCGTTTGAAAAAGTTTTGGAAATTTACATTTTTACGGTAAATTTGCAACAAATTTAAACCTTTATTTTTGATTGTGCCAATTTCCACGGAAAAATCGCGCACAATTGAGCCATATTAACCAATTAATTCTGATTAGAAATACCTTTTAGACCAAAATTCAGCTTTTTTCTGTAATTACGGTCAAAATATTAATTCATAACCTAAATAAACAGAGATGAAGATATTAAAGAAACTGGCTTTCGTTGCCATGATGATTTTTACATGCTCAAATATGACCAATGCTCAAAGTCTTTCCGACCTGCTGGGCAAAATAGGTGGAGGAGATACCGGCACAACCCTCGGCAATCTTGTGGAAGGTGTATTCTCCAAATCAGACCTTACCGTTAAAGATCTCATCGGAAACTGGAAGTCGTCCGGGCCGGCGGTATCTTTCAAGGGTGATAATTTCCTGAAAAAAGCGGGAGGCGCTGCAGCTGCAGCCACTATCGAAACAAAACTGAAACCTTATTACACAAAATATGGTCTTGATGGAGCTACCCTTGTAATAAAGAATGATGAAACATTTGAGCTTTCCGTAAAGAAACTTAAACTCACAGGAACCATCGAACCGGCTGCCGGCAATGAAAAAGGGGTGTTCGTCTTTAATTTCAAGGCTGTCGGCAAAATCAATCTCGGCAAGATTACCACATACGTTCAGAAAACTTCTCAGAAGATGGATGTTATGTTCGATGCAACCAAACTTATGAAGATTATCGAAGCCGTGGCTAAATATTCTAATATTTCTATTGCCAAGACCCTTTCATCGCTTCTCTCGCAATATGATGGAATGTGCGTAGGATTTTCGATGACAAAATTCTAATTTCATAGGCGAGGCTTGTAATCCTCCAAATAAATAAGGAAATTTAAGAGACCATAAAATAAGCTATATGTTTTCAGGAATTGTTGAAGAGGCTGCCGAAGTTGTAAAACTCAGGGAAGAAGGTACAAACCTTCACATCACCATGCGCTGTTCTTTCGTTGATGAGCTAAAAATCGACCAGAGCATCTCTCATAACGGAGTCTGTCTGACTGTTGTCTCTTTACCCGGCGACGGCACTTACACTGTAACCGCTATTCGTGAAACCCTTGACAGATCAAATCTCGGAGACCTCAAGATTGGAGATCTGGTGAATCTGGAACGAAGCATGCTGATGAACGGACGTCTTGACGGTCACATAGTTCAAGGGCATGTTGATCAGACCGCTGTATGCACGGATCTTCAGGAACTTGAAGGAAGCTGGTATTATACATTCCGTTATGATTCGAATGCAGAAATGATCAGACGCGGCTATCTTACAGTGGATAAAGGTTCCGTGACAGTAAACGGAGTGAGCCTGACCGTGTGTGAACCAACGGCTGATTCATTCAAGGTAGCAATCATACCTTATACACACGACCACACTAATTTCTGCCGTATCCACCCCGGAACGAAAGTCAATATCGAATTCGATATAATCGGGAAATATATCGCCAGAATCAAAGAATTAGGAGCATAAATCAAATTTACCGAGGATTTCCGACAATACAGAAAGATTTTAGAAAAAAATTTGTATATTTACGAATTAAATTTTTACAGAAAAGGAAATGGGAAAAGTGACACTTCCTCCATCCTCAGGCGAAAGCCGGGTGCCGGATCTTTCCGGCACGGGAAGCGTCACGCTTATCGGTGCTAATGGTTCCGGGAAATCAAGGTTTATGGAAGAGATGATTTCTCTTGCCGGGTCTTCCGCGTTCCCTTTATCAGCCTTGTCGGCTACTTTCCCTGAAAAAAAAGAGTCATTGATGCCGGGATCAATAGATTCCCTATATCGCCGGACAGTGAGGCATCATCCTTACATGCGGATTGATGCCGTGAGCGAACTTGACAAGCTTCTATATATGGTCTTCATTGATGAGCTTGAATATCTCTTTTCGCTCAAAGATGATGATGCTCCTCCCGGTAAACGCATCAGACTGAAAGAAACAAAGCTTGACACAATTTGCCGCATCTGGGAGAAGTTATTTCCGGGCAACCGGATCGTACGCAAAAAAGGAGCTCTTATGTTTGCCACTCCTGCAGGCGAAGATCTGATAACCTCAGAATCTCTAAGCCAAGGCGAAAAAACCGTGCTCTACTATTTGGCGGCCGTCCTTTTTGCCATGACGGAGGCAACTATCTTCATTGATTCCCCCTCCCTTTTCATTCATCCGACACTTACCGGACAACTTTGGGATGAAATCGAAAAACTTCGCCCGGACTGCAGATTTGTCTACAGCTCGGTAGATGTAGATTTTATAGCATCGCGAAGTAATACCCTATGCATCTGGATAAAGAATTTCAATTCTGAAGAAAAAAGTTGGGATTATGAGCTTCTCCATAACACCTCAATGCCTGAAGAGATGCTTACCGAGCTTACGGGCACACGTAGGCCGGTAATATTTGTTGAGGGCGATTCCCAGCACAGTATCGATATCAAACTTTACAGCCGTGTTTTCCCGGATTGGACTATCCGACCTCTGGGATCATGCGATAAAGTGATTGAATCGACACGCACCTTCAACGATCTCCGACAGATGCATCATCTCCGGAGCCGAGGGATAATAGATCGAGACCGGCGTTCGGAGCAGGAAGTGGAATATTTACGGAATAAAGAAATACTTGTTCCGGATGTAGCAGAGATTGAGAATATTTTTCTCCTCGAGGAGATAATAAGCGTAATGGCGACACGTCGTGGAAAAAATCCGGATAAAATTATCCGCAGGGTTCGACGCGAGGTGATCCATACTTTTAAACAGAAGGCTGAGCAGCAGGCTCTCCAGCATGTCCGCCATAGAGTCAAAAGAGATGTGGAATGTAAGATCGACGCCCGCTTCAGCTGCATTACGGCATTAGAAACACATCTTAAATCCCTTATTACGACATTACGTCCACGCGCGCACTATAATCGACTTCGCGAGGAATTTGCCATCATGGTAAGAGATGCCGACTATAATGGAATTCTCAGGGTCTTCAATCATAAACCAATGCTTGCCGACTCCGGAGTGGCTCAGCTTTTAGGTTATCGCAACAAGGATGAATATATCCGGGGAGTATTGGATGCTTTGGGAGAAAACGGCAAGGAGGCCGAAACTTTGCGGGAAATTGTACGCCATTGTCTGCGCGCTCCAGACTAATAATCTTAACAAAATATATAATCCTGAATTTAGAACAAAAAACACCTTACCGATATGAAAAAGAAACAACTCGCTATATTGCGTAATGATCCTTGGCTCGAGCCTTATGCTCCAGCCATTGAAGGACGTCATCAGGATGTGATTCGCAAAATGGAAGAGCTTACCGAAAACACCGACGGTTCACTCTCCAAATTCGCTAATGCCTACAATTATTTCGGACTTCACAGAGAGGATTCCGGAGAATGGGTTTTCCGCGAATTTGCCCCTAATGCCACAGCAATTCTTCTTATCGGAACATTTACCGATTGGAAAGATGATGATCGTTACAGCCTTACGCTAATCGGCGACGGTGTATGGGAGGGTCGCTTCCCTGCTGACACTATCCACAACGGAGACCTCTATAAGATGAGAGTTTTCTGGGAAGGTGGTAACGGAGAGAGAATCCCGGCATACGCGAGAAGAGTCGTACAGGACCCCGTAACACATATTTTCAGTGCGGAAGTATACCAACCGGAGGAGCCTTATAAATTCAAGATTAAGAAATTTACGCCCGATACCCGTCCTCTTCTTATTTACGAATGTCATATAGGAATGGCACAGCAGGAGGAACGCATCGGCACCTATGAGGAATTCCGAACCAAAACCCTTCCCCGTATAGCAGCCGACGGATATAATGCAATTCAGATTATGGCTATTCAGGAGCATCCATATTACGGCTCATTCGGCTATCACGTGAGCAGCTTCTATGCAGCCTCCTCTCGCTTCGGTACGCCCGATGACCTGAAACGCCTGATTGATGACGCACACGAACGTGGAATAGCCGTCATTATGGATATCGTTCACTCCCATGCAGTCAAGAATGAAGTAGAGGGATTAGGCCGTCTCGACGGTTCATACGACCTTTACTTCTATGGCGATGGCCGCAGAGAGCATCCGGCATGGGATTCGCTTTGTTTCGACTACGGAAAAAATTCTGTCCTTCATTTTCTTCTTTCCAACTGTAAATTCTGGCTTGAGGAATATAAATTTGACGGTTTCCGTTTCGATGGCGTGACTTCGATGCTATATTATAATCATGGGCTCGGCAAAGCTTTCGGAAGTTATGATGACTATTATGACGGAAATGAAGATACAAACGCCATTGTTTATCTTACTCTGGCCAATATACTCATCCACGAAATCAATCCAAAGGCCATTACAATTGCTGAAGAAATGAGCGGCATGCCGGGATTGGCTGCAAAATTCGAAAGCGGAGGCATCGGCTTCGACTACCGTATGGCAATGGGTGTTCCCGACTACTGGATAAAGATGATAAAGGAGAAAAAAGATGAAGACTGGCATCCGACGTCAATCTTCTGGGAACTTACCAACCGCCGTGCCGATGAAAAGACCATTTCATATTGCGAAAGTCATGACCAGGCTCTTGTAGGCGATAAAACAATCATCTTCCGACTTATCGACAAGGAGATGTACTGGCACATGATGGTTGATGACAATAACTTCACCGTAGAGCGTGGAATGGCACTGCACAAGATGATACGGCTCGTAACGCTGGCCTCGATCAATGGTGGTTATCTGAACTTCATGGGTAATGAATTCGGACATCCCGAATGGATTGATTTCCCGCGCGAAGGAAATGGTTGGAGCCATAAATATGCACGTCGTCAATGGGATTTGGTAGATAGGGAAGATCTGAAATATAAATTCCTGAATGCATTCGATAACGCTATGATTGAAACTGTTTCCGGATGCTACGATTTTCAGGCACTTCCTGTTGAGAAACTATGGGAAAAAGATGATGACCAGATTCTTGCTTTCCGTCGTGGAGACCTGATTTTCGTATTTAACTGGAATCCGGTTGATTCATTCAACGATTATGGTTTTCTGGCACCGGCAGGCGAATATGAAGTGGTACTTGACAGCGATTCGCTCAAATTCGGAGGTTTCGGAAATATTGATGATAGTGTTCATCATTTCACTCAGGCTGATCCGCTCTATTCACCGTCAGGAAAAGGCTGGCTGAAAATGTATCTTCCGGCACGTACAGCTCAAGTGCTTCGCATGGTAAAATCAAAACCTGCAAAAAAAGCCGGAGTTAAGACAACTACTAAAGCAACATCAACCAAGTCATCGACCAAAGCAGCTCCCAAAGCGGCTAAAAAAACGGCCACGAAAGCCACGAAAGCCACGAAAGCCACGAAAACGACAAAAGACTCTACGAAACAAAAGTAAGTAATGAATAAACATTTGAAAAAAATCATAATCGCTATCGACGGCTTCTCCTCATCGGGGAAGTCGACGATGGCTCGTAACCTTGCCCGTTGGATCGGTTACATTTATGTTGATTCCGGCGCGATGTATAGGGCCGTAACACAATATGCACTTGAAAACGGGCTTGTTTCCGATGATAATACACTTGATATTGCCGGACTTATTAAAGCGCTTCCGGATATTCACATTTCTTTTGCAGTGGCCGGTGATGACGGTCGGCAGCATACCCTCCTCAATGGTCGCGATGTTGAAGCCGGTATCCGCGACATGCGCGTAAGTTCTCTTGTTAGCCGTGTGGCTGAAATTCCGGAAGTCAGGAAACGCCTTACGGCCCTTCAGAAAGAATACGGTAAGGATAAAGGAATCGTAATGGATGGTCGGGATATCGGCACAACAGTTTTTCCGGAAGCAGAGATGAAAATCTTTGTTAATGCTTCCCCTGAAGAACGAGCTCGTCGCAGAATGGCCGAACTGCACCAGAAAGGAGAAGACGTTACATACGAAGAGGTGCTGAAAAACGTTATGGAACGTGACCATATTGACACGACACGAAAAGAATCTCCTCTCAGAAAAGCGGAAGATGCCATCGAAATCAACAACGACTCAATAACCATTGATCAGCAGAATCGTCTATTAATCGATATTTATAACGATATTGCCGCCGAATGAAGATTGAAATCGACAGCAATTCAGGATTCTGCTTCGGTGTGGTCACTGCCATAGAGAAAGCAGAAGCTCGCCTGGACAATACGGGAGATCTCTATTGTCTTGGCGATATCGTTCACAACGCATCGGAAGTGGAACGTCTGAGATTAAAGGGTCTAAAAACAATAACCCATGAAGACCTTAAAGGTCTCAGGGATGCCACAGTGCTCCTGCGGGCTCATGGCGAACCTCCCTCCACATACGAGATCGCAAAGCAAAATAATATCAGCATCATTGATGCCACATGTCCGGTTGTGCTCCAGCTGCAACAACGCATAAAAAAAGCATATAAAGACAATTGCGAACTCCTTTTGAATGGGGAGATTTCTAAAATGCCTCTTATTCTGATATATGGGAAAGAAGGGCATGCGGAAGTAAACGGCCTCGTCGGACAGACGGAGGGCACGGCTGTCGTGATCCAGTCAATCGAAGATCTTGACAAGATCGATCTTGACAGGGATATTCTTTTATATTCTCAGACAACCAAATCGCTCGATGGTTTCAGAAATGTCGTAAGCGAAATAAAGAATCGAAAAAATAAAGGTTCATTCCTATATTTCGATACAATTTGCCGTCAGGTTGCCAATCGCCTTGATAAGTTACGGGATTTCGCGGCATCGCATGATGCAGTTGTCTTTGTGAGCGGTGCGAAAAGTTCGAACGGCAAAGTGCTATCGGAAGAATGTAAGAAAGTAAATCCGCGCACCATTACGGTAAGTGATGAACAAGATCTTGACTTAACCAAACTTGAAGGCTCGGAAACAATCGGAATCTGTGGCGCGACTTCCACACCACGGTGGCTGATGATTCGTATCGCGGATATAATTAAAGAATTCTACATGTCAAAATAAAAATCGCCTGCGACAAATATGCTTAACGAAACACAGATTCAACAGGATGAACGCTTCATGACTGCTGCTCTTCAAGAAGCCCGGATCGCATACGAAGCGGGAGAAGTTCCCATAGGAGCGGTTATTACCGTAAACGGCCGTATAATAGCACGCGCCCATAATCTTACGGAAACCCTTAATGATGTGACAGCTCATGCCGAAATGCAAGCCATTACATCAGCTGCGAATAATCTGGGAGGTAAATATCTTCCGGAATGCACGATCTACGTTACTGTTGAGCCCTGTCCGATGTGTGCCGGAGCTTTGGGGTGGAGTCAGATAGGCAGAATAGTTTATGGTGCCGACGACCCCAAAAGAGGATTCAGATCTCTTTATGGAGAGGCTCGGTCTCCTCTGCATCCTAAAACAAAAGTAGAGTCCGGTATACTGGCCGATGAATGTCGCGCAATTATACAGAATTTTTTTAGAAATCTTAGAAGATAAAACACACAATTTTTGTAAATTTACTCTTATGAAACTTAATGACAAAATCAAAGGTGCGTTCTATGGATTGGCTCTCGGAGATGCATTGGGACTGGGAACCGAACTGATGACACGCCAAGAGGTCAGAATGCATTATCCCGATGGATTGCACAGTTTCTCACAAATTATCCGGGATGGTCACAGATCGCAATGGAATCAAGGACAATGGAGCAACGACACGGAACTCATACTGATTATGCTCGAATCAATAATGAAATCGGATCGTTTTAGTCCGCGACATTATGCAAAATCTTTGAAAAGATGGTTTGAGACTAATCCGATTGATGTCATGCCGACTTTCAGGATAGTTATCGGCACCCCTGACTGGGAGGAATCTCCGATAGAATCGGCCCATAATACGTGGCGTAAGTATAAAATGCAGGATGCCACCAATGAGGCGATAAACAGAGCCATCGTTACCGGAATTTTCAGCGGTCCTCTCCTTGTTGAAGACACACGAAAGGCAATAACAATGACCCATGCCGACACACGTTGCGTATCGGCTGCCCTCGTAGTGGCATGTATGGCCCAATCGCTTTTATATAAAGACAGGCCGGCCACACTTGAGGAACTCGAAGATATATGCTCAAACGTAGACACACACGTTCTCCCCTTTATACATAAGGCCTATCATGGCAAAATTGAAGATTTTGAGCTTGATGACTCCGATACAATGTGGTCTACACGAAAGGCTATGGGAGCGGCATTATGGGGAATTATCAATTGCGATTCTCCTCACGAAATTCTCCACACCATAGTCAATGCCGGAGGAGATGCGGACACTAACGCAAGTCTGGCTATGGCATTGGCCGGTTTGAAATTCGGTTTTGATGCGCTTCCGGATGAAAAGGAAAAACTTCATGAGCGGGAACGTCTTGAAGATATAGTGGCGCGCTTTTCAGATTTCGTAAAGTTAAAGAATATGAAATAATCTTCTTCTATTTCAGATTTATGCCTCAACAGATACATCCATCAAAATTTAACGCTTGGAAGGAAGCTACTCGGCCGAGAACGCTCCCTGTTTCAATTGCCGGAGTGCTTGCGGCCGGGGGGTGTGCGGCCTACTACGGACAATTCCGGATTCTACCGTTTATAATATGTCTGGTCTTTGCATTACTCGCACAGATCGTCTCCAACTTTGCCAATGAATATTTCGACTTTAAGAACGGCTCGGATCAAAAAGGACGTGATGGATTCAGACGAGGTGTCACAGAAGGCGATATAACCCCGAAAGCAATGAGAAATGCCACTTTCGGACTCCTTACTTTGGACTGTCTTATCGGCTTGACTCTCACAATATGGGGAGGTATATGGTTAATAGCTGCAGGAGCTTTCATAGCAGTCTTTGCCCTGGCTTATTCGGCCGGTCCTTACCCTCTGTCGCGACATGCCCTTGGAGATATTGCCGTCTTTCTATTCTACGGCATTATTCCCGTTATGCTGACAACGTATGTTCAAATGGGCTCTTTTGCCGGGTGGGAATTGTCTCTACCCGTAGCGGGAGCTATAGGATTTATGGCTATAAATGTTCTTATTGTAAACAATTATCGGGACGCTGATGAAGATAAAAAAGCGGGAAAGATTACTACTGCCGTGAAATTCGGACGTAACGTAATGGCTATAGTCTATTTCATTAACGGTCTCATGGCAATCGTCTGCATATTCATAGCCGGAATATCCCGTTTCTCTATTTTATGGTTGCTTGCAGGAATTCTTGTCTATGCAAATCTACATTATATTCTCTACATGCGTCTGAAACTATCGTCAGGAAGCGAGCTAAATCCAATACTTGGCAAAACAGCCGCTCTGATGCTCGCCGTATCAGTCTGGCTAACCATAATGCTTAGCTTTCACTGATTAAGCCGGAGAATATTATTCCGGAATATTAATAATTAAAAGAATCAAAACGCAATAATGCAAGAAAAAAAATATAGTAAAAGGAAACCGGCATTCACTCCCGTGCTTCAGGATGCTACGGGAAAGCTTCCTCCACGCGATACGGAGCTTGAGCAAGTAGTGCTCGGAGCCCTGATGCTTGAGAAAGACGCTTACATGAATGTATGTGATATTCTCACTCCGGACGCTTTCTATGATCCTGTAAATGCAAAAATATATGATGCCATCTGCACTTTAGGTTTTAATCAGAACCCGATAGACATGATGAGCGTTACCGAGCAGCTGCGTCAGAACGGTACGCTTGAGGAATGTGGTGGTGCCGTGCATATCACAGAACTCACAGCACGTGTTTTTTCTGCTGCCAACGTAGAATATCACGCCAAGATAATCGCACAGAAATACCTTGCAAGGCGACTCATCTCTTTCGCGGCTAAAATCGAGACAGATGCCTTCGATGAGAGTAATGACGTAGATGATCTCCTTCAAGAAGCCGAAGGACAACTTTTCGAGATCTCCCAGACTCATCTGAAGCGCGAGGTTACACAGATTGACCCTGTGCTTAATCTTGCAATCGAACAGATTCAGAGCGCGCGTAATTCACAGAGCGGTCTATCTGGACTTGAAACAGGATTTACAGAACTTGACAGGAAGACTTCCGGATGGCAGAATTCCGACCTTATTATCATTGCCGCACGTCCGGCCATGGGAAAGACCGCTTTTGTATTGTCTATGGCAAAAAATATGGCAATCGACAGAAGTACACCCATTGCAATTTTCTCGCTTGAGATGGCAAGCGTACAGCTTGTGAAACGACTCATAAGCAATGTTGCGGAAATAGATGGTAAAGATATAAAGAGCGGACGTCTTTCGGATGATCAGGAAAACCGACTCAACACCAACATGCGGATGATGTTCGGAGCGCCCCTATATCTTGATGAAACTCCCGGACTTTCAATCACTGAATTAAGAACAAAAGCAAGACGCCTGGTAAGGGAACATGATGTGAAATTAATCATGATCGACTATCTTCAGCTCATGAATGCCTCCGGGATGAAACTTGGTAGCCGAGAACAGGAGGTCTCCATGATTTCCCGATCGCTAAAAGGATTGGCTAAAGAACTCAATATCCCGATCATAGCACTCTCCCAGCTTAACCGAAGCACGGAAAGCCGTGAGGATAAGCGACCGATCCTTTCAGATCTTCGTGAATCGGGAGCCATTGAGCAGGATGCCGATATCGTTTGTTTTATCCATCGTCCTGAATATTACACAAAATCAGGATTTGATGCGAATAATAACGATATCCGTGGCCTTGCCGAGCTTATCATCGCCAAACATCGAAGCGGCGAGGTAGGAGATGTCAAACTACGTTTCACATCACAGTTCGCACGATTTGAAAACTGGGAAAACAGGATGGATATGCTTTCGCCCATGGAAGAAGGAGCGGTTGCTACGCAACGTTTCAGCTCTCGCATGAATTCGGAAGTAAACGAGGAAAACGCCGGAATCGACGGATTAAAAATCAATTCTATGTCTGATCCTCTTGGTGGAGCGATGCCCGACATTATGCCCGGACCGGGAGAATCCCCTATACCGTTCTGACACCTCAATTTACTAAGGGCCCGACTCAAAAAAAGTTTATAACGAATTTTATCCCAAAGTGTGAACAACTCCACGATAATATGCGTTTTATTATCAAACAAGCAAAACTGATAAATACGGTTCCGAAAGGAATGATATGAACTATATAAAAACTAAAGGTTATGGATACAAAGGAAAGACACATTAGAGAAAACGAATCTAATGAAAAGAGAGAGATACGCGCTGAAAACGCAGGATATGAAGCAGGAAACAATCTTCGCTCTCAGGGAAAGGACCGTAAAAACAACGGAATCCGCAGAACAAACCGTCTCTGGCTCTGGCTGGGTGTGATTATCCTTATCTTCATTCTGGTCTGGTGGCTCTGGACTATCGGTACGGCAGAAGACATCACCGGCGTTACAAACGGCTAAAAGAAATATATCCCCGGCCATTCATGGTTCTTATAAAGGGCCTTTAATTTTTAATCGGACCGGGATAAAGACCGCAAGGAGCACTTGCGGTCTTTTTTTTATGCTTAAAATTCAGCATTATGAATAATATAAGGATTTGGCCCCTATTGCGTAATACGGGGAAAGTAAGACCTAAAGTTTCCCGCTATCGGAATAAGAAAAATACTCGGAAGAAGTAAGAATCAGATGGTCAAGCATGCGGATATCAAGAGCTTTACAACCCTCTTTAAGCATTCTTGTTATATTATCGTCCTGTGGACTTGGGCAAGTGTTTCCGGAAGGATGATTATGGCATAATACCACACCTTCACACCCTGAGAGGATTAGTTCTCGCAGGATTTTCTTCAAATCAAACACGGAAGCAACCGAGCTACCGGAAGATATCTTGCGTTCTCCGACAATCTCATTACGACGGTTCAGCAATAGTATCCAGATTTCCTCATGAGGTAGATTCCCTATGACAGGACGCATGAATGAATATATATCCTGAGATGACCTTACAATGGTTCTTTTCATCGGAGCTTCACGATTATAACGTCTGATCAGCTCCATCACCGCCTCCACCTGCAAACCTTTTGTCTCCCCTATCCCGGGAGTTTTCATGATTTCACTGCGTGTGCGGCGTTCGAGTGCGAAAAGACTATTATTATTATCACGCATAAGATCGCGACATAACTCCGTTATCGGTTTTCCACGTAATCCCGTCCGCAGAATCAAAGCCCAAAGATCGGGAGTGGAAAGAGAACCTATGCCATACTTGATGGCCCGCTCACGCGGCTGATCATCGACATCCATTTCCTTAACGGTAAGGACGCGTGGCTCAGGGGTTTCCTCATTATAATTTTTCATTTGCTCCCTTTCGTATCTCTATTTCTTTGTTGAGGTCTCGTCCTTTTCGCAAAATTATCTTATTCCAATAAGCCTTGATAAATCCCGTGCCGTAACCAAAGAGCTGGACCATTGCAGCCACAACACTAAGAGAAGCTATTTTAAGACTGCGCGTTGTCCAAAGCGCTCCGGCCCAAAGAGCGACAATATATAAAAGAAGAGGAAGTAAGAGCCATTTACAGAAAAAAGAGCCCACTATAAGCGCGATTGCTCCGACAGTAAACACAGCCGGAAGCCAATGAACCAGCTTCATTGAGCCCGGATAAAGAAGTTCGAGTGTGATACGTGACTGACCGAACACATGAACCTGCCTCCAAAACTTACGAAAATCAACCCTGCGCTTATGGTAGACGAAAACAGAATTAAAAAGCAATATCTTAAAACCGGCCTGCCTTATGCGCGTGCTCATATCGATATCCTCGCTGAACATCTCTCGAAAACCTCCGACACGCTTATATACTTCATCGGAAAAACCCATATTGAATGTCCGGGGGGTAAATTTCTCTAATGAAACCTTTCCACCACGTATACCTCCTGTCGTGAGGAAAGCTGTCATCGAATAATTAATAGCCTTTTGGGTATCGGAAAAAGAATCGTGTGCGGCATCCGGTCCACCGAAACAGTCAGCCGGAGTCTCGGAAAGTTTTTTTCTAAGTTCTGCTATATATTCGGGGGGTAAAATACAATCAGAGTCGACGAAGATGAAATAATCTCCATCGGCTCTGTCAAGTCCATAATTACGAGCGATACTACGCCCTTCATTCGATTTTTTATAGTATTTCAGCCTCAGCCCGTCGGGACCTTTTCCGTCAGGAAGAGAAGGCACGGTCGACCCATCTTCCACAAGAACGATTTCAAACCCTTTATCGGTCTGAGCCAAAAGACTCTGAAGGAGATCCGCAACTTCATCAGGCCGGTTATATACTGGCACAATGATTGAAAACAATATCTCCTCCGCCGGCTTCATAGCGTAATTTTTATGCCTTTACACGGCCAACATAACTGCCGTCACGGGTATCAACCTCAATAAGCTCACCCTCATTGATGAAGAGAGGAACCTTAACGGTAGCTCCGGTCTCAACCGTAGCGGGTTTAAGCGTGTTGGTGGCTGTGTCTCCCTTAAGACCGGGTTCTGTATAAGTGATCTTGAGGACAGTCTTCAGCGGCATCTCAGCATAAAGCACAGTGTTGGTAGAAGCATCACTCACTACTTCGACCGTATCACCCTCTTTCATGAAAGCAGAACCGGTAACGAGATCCTTGCTGATAGGAATCTGCTCAAAAGTCTCGTTGTTCATAAAAATATCATCCTCACCATCGGCGTAAAGATACTGATAAGGACGACGCTCTACGCGTACATCCTCGAGTTTCTCACCGATATTGAAACGGCGCTCGATAACGCGGCCGTCTACAACATCTTTAAGTTTGGTACGCATGAATGTGTTGCCCTTTCCCGGTTTTACATGAAGGAATTCAACACAAAAATAAAGACGGCCGTCAAGACGAATGCACGTACCGTTCTTAATATCCTGGGCGTTCATCATAACTTTTTGAACTATTTAATAAAATTTGTTTCGTTTTAAATTTCGCATGTCAAAGTCATATTCCTTAAGCTTCGACATTATCTGACTGCAAAATTAATATTTTTTTTTGAGAGAGAAAATTTGCCAAATCAAAAATCATTCATTAATTTTGCAGTCCGAAAGCGAATTAATAATTAGACAATACATAAAATGAAAAGAACATTCCAACCCTCCAACCGCCGCAGAGTCAATAAGCACGGTTTCCGCGAGAGAATGGCTACCAAAGATGGTCGCAAAGTTCTGGCACGCCGTCGCGCAAAGGGTCGCGCTTCACTTACTGTTTCCGACCATATTGCAAGCAAGTAAATAATAACGGAAATATTTTCCGTTAAAGACTCGCACAATACATCAGCACCTCGCTCTAAGCGAGGTGCTGATGTATTGTCACATAATGACTCATGTCACTTCATTAAATATTTATAAAACAATATGCGACGTAAGGATGAATCAAGCGAAACGGTGTCGGCAGATATTTCCTCTATTGCCTTGCGCGTATCAATTGGGACCAATACGATATCCGCCCCTGCTTCTACAGCTTTTGCCGGCCCGAACCCGGCCGCGCCTCCCATATTCATCGCATCAGTTAATATGAGTCCTGAAAAGCCAAGATCATCTCTAAGCAGATCTTTAATTACAACCGGTGAGACAGCTGCCGGACGATCAACAGGATCAACTGAAGGAACAGCAAGATGACCAACCATTATGGCAGAAAGCCGCTGCTCTATATATCGGCGAAAAGGATAGAGAGATATGCTGTCAAGACTCCTTAGACTGCGTCCGATGGTCTGCTTCTGACTATGACTGTCGCCTGAAACCATTCCATGACCGGGAAAATGTTTTGCCACGCTCATAACTCCTCCGCTCTCAAGTCCCCGCGAATAAGCCACACTAAGATCTGCCACTCGCTTAGGATCCGATCCAAACGATCTTCGCCCCATCATTCCCCCGGAAGCCACATCGGCAACAGGCCCAAGCACCATGTTGATTCCCAAATCCCGGCATTCACGGGCAATCTCCTCCCCATATTCAAAGATTTCCTCTTCCGTCACCCGTTCCGAAAGTTCGGAATTCATGGGAAATGTCCGAGCATCCTCAAGACGCATGCCAAGGCCCCATTCCGCATCAATTGCGACAAAGACCGGCAACTCTGAATAATATCTGAACGTATCGCAGATTACCCTCACCGAGTGGCTGTCTCCTTTTAAAAGAACGATCCCTCCTACCCCGCTCCGGGCATACTCCTTGATTTTTTTAAGTGTGAAATAGTCGGAACTGGAGAAGACAGCAGGCATCACCATCTGGGCGGCCTTTTTTTCACGTGGCATCTTAACCATAATGCTATCAACAATCGTGAGGATGGAATCTGTCACATCCGCTTTTGAAGATTCGGCTACAGTCATTAACCCGACGTTCCTATCCCGCTTATCTCCATTAACAGAATCATGGCGTATACATCCCGGCAGTATCAGCCAAAGAGCCGACAACGTCAGGAGCGATTTTATTACAGGACTCATGATTCTCAAGATTTATGCACGTCTTGCTATTATTCCGAGATACTGATAGCCTCCACAAACCTTCCGTTAGGATCGGGATTTACAGCAAGCCCAAGATCGGAAAGATGCTTAACGTATCTAAGTATCGGGCCACTCATTTCCAACTCATCTCGCCATATCTGTCGATGATTTGCCAACGTCTTTAAGTCATCGTTCCCTTGCGCCACATAATCAATTGTTGAAACGATATATTCTTTTTCCGGATCCATCTCGTTGCCGTCGATAACAACTCTTATGAGTTTTCCATTGCCATCCGTCACCACACGGATATTCTCGCTTACAGCCTCACCACCTTTTAAAGCGGCAACTTTTAAGGCCTCAATAATATCCTTTCCCTTAATTCCAATAATTGTGATATGGTTTGAAAATGGGAAAGTAGCAAGCATCTGCCCCTCGGTTATATCCCCCTTCGACATATTCTGACGAATCCCGCCCACATTCATAATGGAAAGATCAACTTCTGGGAAGTTTCCACCACTCTTTCTTATCGAGTCCGCAATCTGCCGACCATACCAACGACCGAAGTCCGCAACCCAGTTGGGATATGCCCCATTACGGTTGTTATTAACCATATCGACAAGGCTTTTGCCTATTACACGCGAATTGACGGAATCAACCTTATGTTTATAAGGCGCCAGAAAGGCTTCCATCTCTTTATCATAGGATGACGGGGAAAATCTATCTGTTACAGGGATATATTCGTAAACAACCGGAATGTCGGCAGAATCTACAGCACCATTATGTTTGAATTTATCAAGATCAATCTTTATGTATCCTATATTGCGGCCATACTTACCGGTCTGAGCCACAAGCACCGGATAACCCTCGGCATTATTGATCCAGTATGGAGTCTTATCCGGGGTAGAGGGATCGACAAAAGTATGGGAATGACCGCCGATGATAATATCAATATCCTTACTTTGGCGAGCCAAATTCAGATCAGACTCTTTGGGAGCAACCATATTATAACCTATATGGGTCACGGCAACCACGATATCGCATTTCTTCTCCTCCCTAAGAATACGTGCAATCCGGTTTGCAGTCTCAATTGCATCATGATATTTCATCCCCGAATAGTTTTCGGAGGAGATAAGACTCTCCGGATCAACATTGATTCCGATAAATCCGATCTTATGTTTACCGATTTTTTTAATCACGTATGGCTTGAAAAGTCCTTCAGCAGACGTCCCTGTAAAATCGTAATTAGCAGATAGCCGATCGCCCTTCACATTCTTCCAATATTTTGCAAGCTCATCAAGGCCGTTGTCAAATTCATGATTACCAAGAATTCGTATATCATAATCCATCATATTGAAAAGAGGATATTCGACATCACCCTTGAAATATTTAAAATATAAAGAACCCTGCACCATATCGCCGGCATCAATAAGAAGAACATTTTTCTCCATACGGCGCACGGAATCAATAATAGCTTTCCGCGGAAGTATTCCGCCGACACCATCGGGAGCAGTATCAATATTTGAATGAGTATCGTTTGTATGAAGCAGTACAAGGCTATCTGCCTCAATTAATGTAAATACCGATAAACAAATCGATAAAAATAACAATCTGATCATATATCTCTTCATTACTTTTCTTTTTATGTTGTCAAGTAAATCTTAAAAAGCTACTTATCAGCAAAAATAAGTTTTTTTTTCAACTAAAGCAACCATTATTTGCTTCATATCCGAATATTACAAGATATAATTTGATAAGGATACTACACATAAACATGAGCGGCCGACCGTTTTCCCGGTCAGCCGCTCTTATTGTTTCATCCTCACATTTCTCCAGATAAGAAGTGAGAAGTAGGAAATTTATATTCAGAATTCGATAAGATTTTCGCCTGTCATATCTTCAGGTTGAGGAAGCTCCATGAGATGAAGCAGAGAGGGAGCCACATCAGCAAGACGCCCGTCCTTGAGCTTTGCATCTTTATGGCTACCGATATATATGAAAGGCACGGGATTGAGAGAATGGGCTGTATTGGGAGTTCCATCTTCATTAATAGCGTGATCTGCGTTACCGTGGTCTGCTATGATGATTGTCTCATATCCGTGGGCTTTGGCTGCTTCAACAACTTTCTCAACACAATCGTCGAGCGTTGCGATTGCTTTCTGGATAGCACTGTAAACACCCGTATGGCCCACCATATCTCCATTAGCAAAATTAACCACAATAAAGTCGAATTTCTCCGAATCAATCTCCTCGACAAGCTTTTTCGTAACCTCCGGAGCACTCATTTCAGGCTGAAGATCGTAGGTAGCCACCTTCGGAGAAGGTATGAGCACACGTTCCTCACCGGAGAATGGCTCCTCACGGCCGCCATTGAAGAAGAATGTTACATGAGCATATTTCTCAGTTTCCGCAATATGCAGCTGTTTCTTTCCAAGACCCGAGAGGTATTCACCAAGTGTATCCGGAACATCAGATTTTGTAAACAGGATATGAACTCCTTTGAACGAATCGTCATAAGGAGTCATACAGTAATACTGCAGGTCGGGAATCGGATTCATACCCTCCTCGGAGTGTTGTGTAAGCACAGTTGTGAGTTCTTTGGCGCGGTCGTTACGATAATTGAAGAAAATCACAACGTGACCGGCTCCGATTCGACCGTCGCAATTATCGTTCACGATGGGCTTGATAAACTCATCTGTAACACCCTCGGCATAAGACTCCTCCACTGCCTTAACAACATTATCGGCATGTTTCCCTTCTCCGTAAACAAGCAGGTTATAAGCCTCTTTTACACGTTCCCAGCGATGATCGCGGTCCATGGCATAATATCGACCTATTACGGAAGCTATTTTTCCGGCTGAATGCTTGCAATGTTCTTCAATCTCAGTGAGGAAACCGGCTCCGCTTTTAGGATCCGTATCGCGTCCGTCCATAAAAGCATGGATGAAAACTTTGTCCAGGTCGTAAGCCTTGGCAGTATCGCAAAGCGCATAGAGATGCCCGAGTGATGAGTGAACACCACCGGCAGAACAGAGACCCATGAAATGAATAGGCACTCCGTGATCACGTGCGTATGAAAATGCGCTCTTTATTTCAGGATTTTCAGCAAAACTGCCGTCAGCGATAGCACGGTTTATCTTCACCAGATCCTGATAAACCACGCGTCCGGCACCGATATTAAGATGGCCAACTTCAGAATTTCCCATCTGTCCGTCAGGCAAACCAACGTTTTCACCGCTTGCCTGAAGTTGGGAATGAGGATATTCTGCAATCAGAGAATCCATATAAGGGGTTGGTGTATTGAAGATTGCATCATCTTTCTTATGATCACCGATGCCATATCCGTCAAGGATTATCAATAGTGATTTTTTCGACATAATATATTTAATTTTTTCTTGTTTTAATCATTTTTATAAGGTTCTGACACCTCTACTAAACATTATGTAGTGAGTAAGCATCAGGCAAAATTATAAAAATTTTACGTAAAAAACAACCCGTTCCTTTGGGGAACGGGCTGATGTATCATAAGAAAAACCGATATTATTTCGCAGCTTTGTCTTTCTTGACATAGCGCTCTTTGATACGGGCTTTCTTTCCTGTAAGATTACGGAGATAATACAGTTTGGCACGACGTACCTTACCATATTTCATTACTTTAATCGACTCGATGAAGGGAGACTCCATGGGGAAGATACGTTCAACACCAATTCCATCAGAAATTTTACGAACAGTGAAACGCTTCTTGTCGCCCTGACCTGCGATCTTGATAACAACACCACGATACTGCTGGATACGCTCTTTGTTACCCTCTTTGATACGGTATGCTACGGTGATTGTATCTCCGGGGCCAAACGAATCGAATTCTTTTTTGGGAGTGGCAAATGCCTCTTCCGCGATTTTGATTAAATCCATTTCTTTATGACGTTTTTAATTAATTTGCAATATAAATAAGCTCCTTCCGCTCTCTCATAATGCGGTTTCTCTTACCAGAGATTGCAAAACCGGATGCAAAATTACAATTTTTTTCTGAATCTTCAATGTTTCCGACAAATATTTGACTAATTTTGTATCCGGAGTCCTGGATTTTTGCTTATTTATCAGGATTTTCTCCGGTTTCTCTATAGTTATATGGCCTATCTCACAGATTTAAACGGCAGATTAATCTCTTTTTACAATCCTCTTGTAATGGGGATAGTGAATTTCACGCCCGACAGTTTCTATGCCCCAAGTCGGCTTTATGATAGTAATAACATAGGGCAAAAGCTGAAGAAAATGGCTGAAGAAGGAGTGGATATATTCGACTTCGGAGGATATTCCTCCCGACCCGGAGCAGAAGATATAGATGCTGAAGAAGAATTCAGACGTTTGGCTCCGGGACTTGAAGCGGCTCGCTGTCTGTTTCCTTCTATTCCGATATCTGTCGATACGTTCCGGGCAGATGTTGCAAAAAAATGTTTTGACCTTTTCAAAGTGGAAATCATCAACGATATTAGCGGTGGTGATTTTGATCCGGAGATGTGGCCTGTGATTGCTGAAACAGGGGTTACATATATTATCATGCATACAAGGGGAACTCCAAAAACAATGTCTGCCTTAACCGACTATAAAGACGTCACGGCTGAGGTATTTTCAAACCTCGCATTTAAAATCGACAGATTGCATTCGCTGGGGGTCTCGGATATTATTGCAGATCCCGGATTCGGATTCGCAAAAAATACCGATCAAAATTTCGAATTACTCCGTAATTTCCGTGAATTCAAACGACTCGGCGTCCCTCTTCTCGCCGGTCTTTCCAGAAAATCAATGATTCGGAATACAATCGAGGTCTCGCCCGAGGAAGCCCTTAACGGAACAACCGTGCTCAATACGCTTGCCCTTAGAGAAGGAGCCGATATTCTGAGAGTGCATGATGTTCGAGAAGCAAAGGAGACAATAAAACTATTTATGGCATTCCGCAAACCCAAGCCGCAATGACATCTTGTTTTTCAACTGCAAGTTCCTCTTCTTAAAACTCTTTTGATCACATATAGATGTTTTTTATTATAGCTTCTTAATAAACGTATAAAAATGATAGACTTCGGAATAAAAGATATTGTCGATATCCTCATAGTTGCGCTTCTGCTCTTTTATCTCTACCGATTGATGAAGAACAGCGGTACACTCAGTCTATTTTACGGAGTATTGGCCTTCATAGTGGTGTGGGTGCTGGCATACGAAATATTCGATATGCGTCTCACCGGAACAATTGTCGATAAATTCATGAGCATCGGTCTGATAGTGCTTGTGATTCTTTTTCAAGATCAAATCAAACGATTTCTCATCGATATCGGCGGACGTAGCCGATGGAAAACGATTCTAAAGCTATTCAACAAACATGGCGACAATTTCGAGCAAGAACATGCTGCCGTGATGAATGTTGTCTACGCCTGCATGTCGATGTCAAAATCAAAGACAGGAGCACTTATCGTATTTCAACGTAAAATGCCTTTATCCGATTATGAAAAGACCGGCGATGAAATAGATGCCGATATCAACGTCCGGCTAATAGAGAATATATTCTTTAAAAACTCACCTCTTCACGATGGAGCCATGATAATTGCCGACCATCGGATCAAGGCCGTAGGATGCATCTTACCGGTGAGTCACGACATGAACATCCCCAAAAACCTGGGATTACGACACCGGGCCGCCCTTGGAATGAGTCAGGTAACGGATGCAGTATGCGTTATTGTAAGTGAGGAAACAGGTAGTATTTCAGTTGCCAAAGAGGGTTCGCTGAAAGTAAAAGTATCGGCTATCGAACTCGAACACATTCTTAACTCTATTGAAGGAGTTCCCCAATCGAACAGCTAAGATTCACCATCAGGGTCGAAGCCGATTTATGGGGCATGGCATAAGAGACGTCCACACCGAAAGACTTAACATTCAGACCGGCGCCAAGAGAAAACCCTGATAAAAAATTGCGCTGATAGACCGACATATCAGTACGCGTCTTATAATTATAGCCTAAAGCAATATAAAATTTTTCTGATGGAGAATATTGCAGGCCGAAAATAAGATGTCGAAAAAGATCTGAGAAGAAATTCGACTTGAGCACTTGCTGCTTGTCGGGATCATTCTTATCATGACCGTAATAAGGAAGTTTCCAACGCGTAAGATGCGTAGCATTTATCGAGATCTGAAAAGGAGAATTCCCAAGTCCCTGCATATATCCGAGTCTGAAATCAAAAGGAAGACGATCATATTTCTTGTCAAAACGTTTTAACTGTCCTCCCATATTGGTCAGTACGGCAGAAAAAGAGAGATCTTTTTCTTCGTTATAATAATTAATCCCAACGTCCACAGCCATTGCAAAAGCAGTATATTGCTCATAATTACTATAGACCATCTTAAGATTCACTCCTCCCCGGAGCCGATCCGTTATATCGTGTGAGTAAGTGCCTTCAAAAACAACATCAGATGGAGAAAAGTTCCCTGTAAACGTTCCGGATTCATCATATCCCGACATGCTTCCATAATTAAGATATCTGATTCCGGCAGCCCAAGCGGCTCTTTCGCCGGCAGCCATACCGAAACGTACCCCTGCAAAATTCCCTGAAGCCATGTAATGCATATAAGAAAATGCTGCCTGCATATCGATTTCCGGGCCAAGCAGCCCCGGATTCTGCTCTACAAGCGTAACATCATCAGCTATGATCGCACAATTGGTCCCCCCAAGTGCATAAGCATGAGAGGAAGTCGGGATCTCAAGAAAGCTGTAAGCCGAAGAGGAATTCTGGGCAAAGAGATTCCATCCTCCATGAATCAGTACAGCAAATATCAAGACTATTTTGATTCGAATATTCTCCATCATAATTATAACGACTGTTTCACTAACTTATTATTTTTGGCACTCATTCATTAAAATTATGAAAGCGGCTATTGTTTTTTTCAAACAATTCACTATATTTGCAATTAGAAAAATATACCAATTAAATATCCCGAAACTAAGTATAACTCGAAGAATAACGATTTTATAAAATAGATAGTTTTGATTTTTAGCACAACAAAGGGGAACAGCCGTGAGGCAGCTCCCCTTTATTCATATTGTCGTAATGAGTAGACACCGGGTTAAACAAGTGTCACCACGATATCCTCATCATCAGTTGCAATCGTGATCTTGCCCTCTCTGCCAAGCCAGCCAAGGGCAGCCATGATTTCATCTTTTTTCAGTTTCGTTGCTTTTTTTATGCCTTTTAGGCCAAGCATGCGGGTATCGGAAGCTTCAAGAGATTTGTAAACTTCTCCGGCCCATGTACCAATTGATTCAATATTCATTTCCTTAAATTCTAAATTATTTTAATAATGTTATTTATTTGTTTTTAAAACATCCTTTATTATAATACGTTATACAAGCAATAAAGTTCAAATCCTTATTAATTTAACTAAAAATTTTTCAATTTATTTTATTTTACAACTCTTAGGCGGCGTATCATAAAATATTTACCTCCAGGGATCGCAGACTTGAGTTGATTTTTGTGCTTGACTGAAAGGAGCAACCTTTCGGTTGTGACTGAAAGTCAAGACTGAATAGTCGAAAAACAACGAGTTTATTTGTTATAGATTTCACAATACTTTAATATCGATTAATTTTCAATACTTACTTATTTGTAAGATTTAAAAGTGATAATTAATTTTGCAAAACAAATGCAGAATAAAAGGAAACAGAGAAACGAACGCAAAGGAACCGTGATCCGGAATACAGGCAGTTCCTACATTGTGCGTACTGATGACGGAACAGAAATTCCCTGCCGTATAAAGGGAAATTTCAGGATACGCGGAATCAGGACAACAAATCCGGTTGCTACAGGCGACCATGTGGTGGTGGCTACTGCTGCCGATGATGCCGACTATATCGTTGAAATTCTTCCACGTAAAAACTACATAATCCGCAGAGCCTCGAATCTTTCGAAAGAATCTCATATTCTTGCCGCTAACATTGATCTTGCGGCATTGGTAGTTTCTATCAAGGATCCTGTCACACCAACCACGTTTATCGACCGTTTCCTCGCCACAGCTGAAGCGTATCAGGTTACGGCCATGCTTGTCATAAATAAATCCGATTTATGGGATGAGGATGATAAGGAATTGGCTGAAGCCCTGAAATATCTTTACGAATCAATCGGATATAAGGTAGCAATAGTTTCTGCAGCAACAGGCCATGGGTTGGAAGTCCTCTTAGATATACTGAAAGAAAAAATAACTCTCTTCGCGGGGAACAGTGGAGTCGGTAAATCATCTCTTATTAATGCTCTCGTTCCGGGAGCGGAACTTAAGACCGGGAAGATCTCCGATATTCACCATACCGGCACACACACCACTACGTTTTCTGAAATGATAGATCTTCCGGGTGGAGGCGAATTAATAGACATCCCGGGAGTAAGAGGATTCGGAACAATTGACTTTCAGCCGGCGGAAGTCTCACATTTCTTTCCGGAGATTTTCCGGATCTCACATGAATGCCGTTATTCTGATTGCAAACATACGGGAGAACCCGGATGTGCGGTTGTGCCGGCTGTTGAGAATTCTCTTATTTCTCAGAGCCGATATGCCTCATATCTTTCGATTCTTGAAGAGATTGCCGACAGTGATAAATACCGTAAACCATTCTGAAATTTTTACGATTCACTGCCTTAATAAAAAAAGAGACTGCTTTTGGCGGTCTCTTTTCCTTTTTTCTTCGGTGCAAGCCTCAAAGCGGCTTCGCGCCGGCTGGAGGATTTACCCTTTCTTTGATTTATAAACACCTCCAAACCTGAAACGGTTCATTAAACCCGTAATTTTAACATTCTTCAATGATTTCGATTAACGGTTTGCACGTTTACGCTCGTTTTCATCAAGAATAATCTTGCGAAGACGTATATGATTTGGAGTGACCTCTACATATTCATCTTCTTTTATATATTCAAGAGCTTCTTCAAGTGAGAATACCACGGGAGGAACGATCCTTGCCTTATCGTCGGCTCCCGAAGCGCGCATATTGGTCAGTTTCTTCGATTTGGTAACATTAACAACTATATCATTGTCTTTCGCATTTTCTCCAACGACCTGACCGGCATATACCTCTTCCTGAGGGAATATAAAGAAACGCCCACGGTCCTGAAGTTTATCTATGGCGTATGCGTATGCCGTACCAGCTTCCATTGCTATAAGCGAACCATTTGTACGTCGCTCTATGTCTCCTTTCCACGGTTGGTATTCAAGGAAACGATGCGCCATAATAGCCTCACCCGCAGTAGCGGTAAGAACATTATTTCTCAAACCAATGATTCCCCTCGACGGGATATGAAATTCTATATCAATACGGTCATTACGGGTCTCCATAGAGATGATATCCCCTTTGCGACGCGTAACCATATCCACCACTTTCGATGAGTATTCCTCAGGAACATTGATTGTTAGTGCTTCTATAGGTTCGCACTTCACACCATCAATTTCCTTAATGATTACCTGGGGCTGTCCAACCTGAAGTTCATAACCTTCGCGTCGCATAGTTTCTATCAGAATAGATAGATGAAGGACACCACGACCAAAGACTGTCCATTTATCCTCATTCTCCCCTTTCGTAACGCGTAACGCCAGATTACGGTCAAGTTCACGTTCGAGACGGTCATTAATATGACGTGACGTCACATACTTACCATCCTTCCCGAAAAATGGAGAATCATTAATTGTAAAGGTCATCGACATCGTTGGCTCATCGATGGCAATACGCGGAAGGGGTTCCGGATTATCATAGAGAGTTACGGTATCACCGATTTCAAAGTTGTCAAGTCCGACAATAGCACAGATATCACCACTTGAAACTTCCGCAACTTTCTTTCGACCCATCCCCTCGAACACATGGAGTTCCTTTATTCGCTGACGCGTAACACTCCCATCTTTCTTGCAGAGACCGACTTCCATACCCTCCTTTAAAGTTCCGCGATGGACACGACCGACAGCAATACGGCCGACATAGTTGCTGAAATCAAGACTCGTGATAAGCATCTGCGGATCGCCTTCCAATTGCTTCGGAGCAGGAATAGTCTCTATTATAGAATCGAGCAAGGAGGTAATATCCTCTTTTGGTTCGCGCCAGTCGGCTGACATCCAGTTCTGCTTGGCTGAGCCATAAATTGTGGGGAAATCAAGCTGATCTTCCGTAGCATCCAGATTAAACATAAGGTCGAAAACCATTTCGTTTACCTCGTCAGGGCGACAATTCGGTTTATCAACCTTATTGACTACAACCACCGGCTTTAATCCCATCTGTATGGCTTTTTGAAGCACGAAACGCGTCTGAGGCATAGGGCCTTCAAATGCATCTACAAGGAGAAGGCAACCATCAGCCATATTGAGAACTCGCTCAACTTCTCCTCCGAAATCGGCATGTCCGGGGGTATCGATAATATTTATTTTTGTCCCTTTATAGTTAATCGACACATTTTTGGAAAGGATCGTTATTCCTCTCTCGCGTTCGAGATCATTATTATCAAGAATAAGTTCTCCTGCATTCTGGTTGTCTCTAAAGAGATGCCCTGCAAGCAGCATCTTATCAACCAGTGTGGTCTTTCCATGATCCACATGCGCAATAATCGCGATATTTCTAATATCTTGCATCTGACTTGAATTTGCCGCAAATTTAGTAATTTTCTCTTAAAAAGATGTTATATAACATCAAAAATATTCAATCCTATCCTGGACTCCTTTTGAGAGTATCTTTTCAAGAGCAATTTATTATTTGGCTAAAATCTCACTAATTGTTATGAGTCATTTATGAATACAGGCTTTGTAAGTTCCGGCCGTCTAATAAATAGATGTAAGGCCCCGACTCATAAAAAATGGGCGGGGCCTTAGTATTGAAAATTTATAACTGTAGCCGCTTCTATCTACGTTCTTCTAATCTTTTTTTAACCGGATATTTATTTCCTGAACCGCTGATTTATATTCGCTATCCCCGTCAGCCTCTATACAGACTGTGATACCACTCCAAAGTCGTCCGGGATCTTTACCGAAATATTCAGGATCATAACGAAAAGTATTTTCTCCTGTCTGAATTGCCGGACCGGATATTAAAACAATTCTCGGTTTTGTATCAGCATGACTTTCGGAGATGACTTTTCTTTCATTGTCGGTAAAAACAGGAGTCAATGTGAATTCATCACCGTTAATACTGATATTCATCTTTATATGACTCTCTGAATTATATGGAATCAGCTCTCCGTTGAACAAAGCTGAAACATATTGCAATTTTTTTCCTTTCGACTCATCATAGCGTCTTTTGGTCCATTCTACCATTTCCTTATTCTGATACCAGAACATATCATGAGGATCGTCAGACTCTGAGCCATCCTCGAGCCAGCGAGAATAATACTCTCCGGTTCGTGGCCGAGGATTGATAAGAGAGTTTTCAATAAATTTTGCAATATATAACTGGGTATCTTCGCAAAGATCGAAATGCCCTTTTCCTGCATCACATAAAAATGATATACGGCTCTCAGGATACATCATTCTGAAAGCTAAGGCCGGTCTCACCCTTGCTTCCCACCACTCATATTCTCCTTCAACCATCAGACCGGGGATACTATCTATATTCCGCGTACGTCCCCATTCAATATTCTCACGCCCGTAACCGCAAAGATTAGTGCGCGGTGCATCACCATGATAAGAAATTATACAAAGAGTCCGCTTAGGGTTCCACGCCGCAAAATTCCAGGGGAATGTAGCCTGCGCGGAATGTCCGAACGGAATCACAGGAGCTACCGCAATTTCAGGATGTCCGGTTTCTTTAGCAAAAACATTCATTATACTGTCAAATCTCTCCTGACAACCTTTTGTCACATCCCAGTTTTGAGAACCACTCTGAACAAAAGCCATAGCCACTCCCAGTTCATCCATCCTGTCCAAGAAAATCCTGCTCCTGAACAACACTTCCTCCGTCATATTTTGGTGACAATAAAGAAGAGCACGAACACTGTCATGGCCTATCGGCAGCCGGAGAAGTGCCCGCTGCCCTTCTGAGTCCTCAGTGATATAATTAAAAGCCTCAATGCAAGGCGCAGTAAAATTCACCGATTTGTCAGAACAGCCTTCTGATTCTTTTATTATTTTCCTAATTCCGTTAAAGTTATTCTCCGGAATTATCTTGGCATCGGCACTCCCCATACAACAGAGCACCATGAATAAAAACATGGCTGCCTGAATATGTATTTTAAGTAGACACTTCATACAATTAAATCTTCCTTTTAACTTATATTACGTCTCTTCGTGCCATTCCACCTAATACAGCCTCAAATTATACCGTTGTCTTTCATCTAAGTAAGTGTTGAAAATTATAAACGCAATATATTCTTGAGGAACATTTATTCCAGGCTGCCACCCGGAAGTCATAAAAATTTTACAAATGGGTTCTGACTCATTAAAAAAACTTCCCGACAAGCTGTCTTCTACTTGCCGGGAATTGTATCCTTAAGAATATCCCTATAATTGGTGGAGACTGAGTTACGCCGCCTTTGGGCAGATATAGTCCGATCTGTTTTACCTTTTGTTGAAGTCTTTTTTCTTTTCAGCTTTTTTCTGTTTCTTGATTTTTTCAGTGAATCAGATTTTATTGCCGACCCACCTATTGAATCCTGATAAAGAACTTCCTGACTTGACAACACACTCTCTTTAACCGTAGTTTCACCCGAGTTATTCATATATCCGGATGAAGCTGCCGTTCCACACATACGCAAGCTCAGTGAAATCAAAATAATCAAAATCGCAAGGATGGAAAGGGCAACAATCCCCTTACGTTCATCTTTACCAAAACTCATTGTATTAAGAAAAAATCCCCGAGCTAACGTCAGAAAGGATATCCAATTGCCAAATGGAACGCAAAGGCCTTTTTGAACAGAATATTGAAGTAATGGTTTGTACCATTATAATATGGTGCGTGCAGACCGTAACCCAGATCACCTCGTATCACCATCATCCCAATATCAACGCGAAGACCGACACCCGTTCCGAGAGCGACATCCTTAAAAAATGTCTTCCGGTTAAGTTCCCCTCCGGGACGCAACGGATCCGCTTTCAGCAACCAGATGTTTCCCGCATCAAGAAAAACGGCTCCATGAAGCACACTTATTATCGGGAAACGATATTCCGTATTAAATTCGAGTTTAAACGTACCCGTCTGATCAAAATAACCATTCGACAAACTTTCCGGGGGTCTGTAACTTCCCGGGCCAAGTGAACGGACTGTAAAAGCACGGATTGAATTAGCTCCTCCGATATAGAACTGTTCGGAATAAGGAACCTCTGTGGAATTGCCATAAGCATGTTCAGCCCCTACAAGCAATCGCGAGACAAGCCACTGGTCGGAATGGCGACGCAATCTTCTACTATATACAAGCTGAGCCTGCCCTTTTACGAACTGTGAGAAAGGAGTTCCGAAAAGTGTTTTGGGACCTTTGACTCCACATAATCGATAAACTCCGTCAAAGACATTTCCGGCTTCAGTAAAAGTCGCGGTAAAATTAATTCCGTTCATTCTCCCTCGTTCGAGAAATTTATCGAGCGTATACGTATAACTTAACTGCGGAATATATTGGCTCTGGAAACTTAATGCTACAGCCGGATTCTGAGCCATCATCTCATCGAATTCAGCCGTCGTCTTCATAAGTTTCGTATACGTTAGTTTAAAAAGTGTCAATTGGTTTAACACATTACGCGACGGATGCCATTCATAAGTAATACCCGCATGAAAATTAGCCAATTTGAAATAATGCGGTCGATTCATAATATCCGCACCCAGAGAGATTGTGGTCCAATTCAGATAGCGATCCATACGTCGTATAAAGGAGGGAGCAAGCAAACGAGGGAAAGCAAGTGACCCGGTAAGACCGAATTCATAACTATTGAAAACGCTTCCACGATTATGCCCCGTTTGCCATTCATAGTTTGCGTTCAATTGTAAACTCAGTTTTTCGCCTCCTCCGAAAAGATTCGAATTTGTGACCCCCAGAATAAGTCCGGGCCCCAGATAACTATTTGATTTAGACGTTACATTTGCCTCTATTGATGCTTCCATGGGGCGGTCGAACTGACATGTAATATACACGTCAAGCTCCGGATTTGCGGGATTTGTATCAGCGGGCACCGGTTGAATCTGAATATTACCGAATATCCCAAGTCTCGAAAGCCTTTCCTGTGTACGATCCATGTCACGTACGGAAAATAACTTTCCTTCTCTGAACGTTATACACGAAGGGATCAAACCCTTGCGCAGACGAGACGGTCGGTAAAGAATAACCTCCCCTTTTTTTGTCTGTATAGTATCAGGTCTACCGGGATGTCTCGTACTTTGTCTGAGAACGATAGTTTTAATCTCACCCGTACGGAACTGCCGAAGAGCTATGGAAGGAACATTAGATGCTAAAGTAAGCTTCAATGCAATATGATGGGGATTAATAAGACTATCTGCAAGAAATTCGATGTATTCCGGTCTAAAATAATAATATCCCCGGTTACGCATGCTATTTGCGATTCTTACTCTCTCCGCACTCAAAGAATCCACACAGAATCTCTCTCCTTTAACAAGATATTTACTCCGGCGGGCTACTGAATCTATAAATCGTTCGAGTTTATCTTTGCTGCCAAGATATATGATGCTGTCTATAAGATATGGTCTGGGCACATCAACATCATATATTATCTTTGCCTTTTTGGGATTCTTACCTGATTTCACTTCATAACTGGCAACCGACCCGAAATAACCGTTATTATCAAGAATGCTTTCAAGCATTTTAATCCGCATCTCGGGACGTGCATCACTCACGAGCACAGGTTGTTCCACAAGCTTATTATATATCCATCGTTTAAGACCTTTAGAACTGTCATTCCAATGATTATACACCCAAAGGCCAAGAGGGAAAGGCATCCTTACATACGGCGTGAGCAAAGGCCAGGGATTATTAGGTCTAACATTTACAGCTTTTGTAAGATCCGAAACCATCTCCGAGGGCAATTTCTCATTATCGGTTGGCTTAAGATTGAGTTTCATTCCATTGTAAAGAATCTCCCCATCCTCAAGTTTTGAAGTAGTGGAGCAGCCTATTGCCACAAGTAGCAATAAACAGCTCACGGCCACCAACGGTAATAACCGCATTGCAATAGATTTATTTATTATCATCTTTTTCCTCCTTCCTCATCGACGCATTCACTCCTGTTACAGTATCAGCCACATTCATAACACTATCGGGCACAACCTCCTTACGTTTTCTGCGCCTGAATCTAAACAGGCTGCGCAAATTCTGTAGCTTGCGTTTCATTACAAATCCGACGCCCATCTCTGTTATTTCACCTTCCAGAATACTTTCGAAACCGGTATGCCGGAAAAGTCTCACCGACATATTAAGTGTCTGGGTTTGCTTCAGAATATACTCCATTGAGACATCACTGATCAGATTCTGCGAGAGATTCTCATCAGCGGAAGCATCAGTAGAATAGTTCCCACCCACAAGAATCTTGAATCGATTGTTAAACAACGACTTCGAGACCTGATAACTATAGCTTGTCTCTGTAGAGCTTGCGCCGTTGGTCATTTTGTCGTATTGATCAATTCCAAACGAGAGATCAACACCTTTCACGTATTTGGATGCAATTGAATTAAGCTGCGATTCCAGGAAACTGTAGAGCATATTGCCGCTCAGATTTGCATTTGCCTTCATATTTTGGCCCGTGTACTGGCCATAAAGCAACAGATTCATGGCCTGCGTCTGTCGCTGATCGGCACTCATCGACTGCAATTCGTTCTGTATGCTCATATCATCATCCGTAGAAAGGTCAAACCGTATATCAGGCCTACTAAGCGTATTGGTGGCCTTAAGAGTTACGATAAAATTGACCAACCTTGAATTAGAACCCTGTGTGGCATTTGCTTTAAGAACATCTGTAGCTGTCACATTCAAAGTGGGATTCATTATATCTCCATTCCAGATTATCGAACTTGTAGGATTGAATGTAAACATCTTCTCTCCAATCACAGGAATAGAATAACGCACAAAACCATTACCGAGAGTTACATTTCCATTTAGGCGCATATCGCCCATAAAATTCTGGAAATAGTTGAGTGATGCGGTTGGTTCGAGCTCCACACGGTCGGTACCGTTCGACGAAAGGATCACCGTGGCCTGTGTGCCCGGCGAGATCTGCAATGATGCTATCACACGCATCACAGCTCCCGAAGAAACCATATCATCTTTATTTACCGAAGTCGTATCGTTGAGATTCACAAATTTTACCACATCATTATCCGTCTGCGATGTAAATTCCGTCGGAGTAGCGCCGAGATTATAAGTAAGGTCGGTTGTTCCGAGTATATTTAAATTGGCCTTGACGTCAAAATGATTCATTGGCCCTTTCACAGATGCATCAAGATTAAAGAAAAGTTTTCCATAAAGATCACTTCCGGACTTTCTGGAATTTCCTATTGCCTGGAAATTATTGCCGTTGAGTGTCAGATTAAATGCGATGTTCGACAAATCATCGGCATTTACCGTTCCATCAAGGATGAGAGGATTATTATTTGCACCCCAAATCTTGAATTTATCAAACGCCACAAGATTATCATGTACCGTCACACTGTCCTCAGCAAATTTCAAAACTGCTCCGGCCATAGGAATCCGGGCCGACACTGAATCAAAATCGACATGACCGTTGAATCGAGGCTTTTCGAATGAACCGGCCATCAGAACCTCGCCGTTAAGGCGTCCTCCCAGCACAACCATATTATCAAGGAAAGGATTGGCCACTTTCAGGGGAAAACGCGTCAATCTCACGCCAAGACTATCCGGTACAAAACCTGTGGAGTCATTCCGAAGACTGGCAAAAGCTGAAAGCGCCGGCTCATTATTGACCTTAAGGGCGGCTTCCACTCCCGCATCGCCATCTGCCTCCATTCCGGCTTTCAACAATAGGTCGAAATCACCAATCATCGTCTTATTATAGGTAAACCGGTTTACACCGAGCGACCCTGCTCCCGATAGATTCTTTCCATCATATCTAACACGCAGATCGGAGTTTACAGCGCCGGTAATAGGCGGTGCATATACCGACATTCTCAAGAAATCCTGAATCTTAAGATTATCAATCTTCATGTGGAGTTCATCACCTCCCGTTGCAAGCGGTTCGGTACGCAACAACACGGAACTCTCCGCACTCGACGCCCTCAGATCGGCCTGAATACGTTTGTCGTAGAGTCCATACTCAACAAAGTTGTCATCATTGAATGTCCAGGGAAGATATGCAATTGTTGATCGTAAAGGCGTGAAGTGCACGTTTATGGTAGAATCCATGAATGCAGCCGTAAGACCGATTCGGTAACCGGTCTCTCCTTTTATATTTTTCTGGGTAAGCGAAGCCGCAAGACGATTGGAGCCAAGATAACCATTAAGATTAATACGTGCGAATTCATCAAGTGTTCCGGGGCGATTGCCTACGTGAAGCTTATAGTCAAGGAGATTTCTACGCTGATTGAATAAGGCTGAGATGGTATCTAACTTTAAAGTGGCATTGGCAAAATTACGTGCCATAATACTTCCGCTTAACAGGGTATCATTACTGAAAGTGCCATACACGGTATCGATACTCATTCCCATCGGAGTAAGGAACTGACTTAACAATCCTCTTCCTGAAGCATTCATGTTTAACGTGAATGGAGGCAATGCCTTATTCAATTTGTCTATTTCCAGATTCCGCGAGGCAATCTGATGCCCAATACTGTCCGCTACAATCGTAAACCTGTCTACCACTTGCTTAAGACCTGTAGGACTTTCGAAAGCAAGAGAGGTCATATTGCTGTTTACGTCTAAACTTGTAGATTCAGCAAGGGCAGAAACATGAGCGGTAAGTCCTCCCGGAAGATGAATATATTGATTTGGTAGGTTCCAATTGAAATCCGACATCCGGAGATCGGCCTGGTATAACCATTTTTCCGGACTTGCCGAACCCTGAAGACTAATATTTCCACTACCGTTATTCATTGTTTCGCTCAGCCCCAATGCCTGTAGATCGATATCTCGCAGACGGGCAGATATATCAAAAGTATAATCATCAAGAGCAATTGTGCCCGAACCATCAACTTCGAGGTCAAGCCCGGGATTGGCAGAAACAGCATAAAGCGTAAAACCTCCGTCATGAAGTAATTGTATGTGTGCACGAATATCTTTTAGCAGCTTTTTATTATACTCTATAGAGGCTATTTCTATTTCAGTATCTGTAACCGCATGTCCCGAAACAGGATTGAATCCGGCTCCAGAGGCTCGAAGAGAAGCTGTGACGTGACCGATTCCAAGATCAGGAACGAAATGAGCGACATCGACTCCACTCAGATGAGCCGAAACATCATACCGCTCTGAATTTATGGAAACCGATCCTTCGCCGGATACATCTCCCGCAGTACTCTCCAAACTGAAATCAGCACCATAAGTCCCTCTATTGGCTTCGGCTACTCCTTCTATAGTGAATGCAGGAACTTTAATTCCGCTCTCGCCCGTAAATTTATCTATAAGCCGTGGATCGCTCAGACTTCCGTCAAATTCCACCCTTGCATGCAACTTATCTATATCCATGGGATTATCTGCATATCCCTCGGCATTAAGAGCAAGAATCTCCCTGAGTTCAACATTAAGTTTCGGAATTTCGACACTCGACAGAGTTCCATTAGCCTCGACTGCAAACTGCAATGGATTTCTTGCAGGCAACATAGCCGTATATTCTTTTAGTGTAGGCATAAATGCCTCGACATCAGGCATTCCTACTCGACCCGAAGCTTTAAGATTTAAAGGGGCATTGGGAGCAAGAGCCATGAGAGCGAATGGAATCGTGGCCGTTGCATCTATAACGGAATATGGTGTGGCCACGGAAAGTTTTTCAAGACTAAGGCCAACTGAATCTACACCTATTGTGCCCGAACCACGCGATATAATAAGACCGGACCGTTCACGGGCCGTAAGACGAGTTATGGGAAGCCTGACAGTAGACGATTCATTATAGAAATCACGCATTCCTATCGCCACATCCGTCACTTTGATATATGAAGGATCAAAACCGGGCAAAGGTTTGGCATTCTTAACTGCATACAAAGCCTCAAAACGGTCGAGTGAGATAGAATCTCCTTTAATCACCATCGGGGGGCCACTCGACGGTTGCGAAGGGGGAGCAGGATGAGTTGCTATATATTCAGGCGTCGGAGTAAGATAAGTGGCTCCTCCATCAGCCACTGATGCTCGCTGCCAACTTACCATATTTTTCTGAAGATCTACAACACCTTTTTTTAATTCTATCGTTGAAGCTCTAAGACTAAGTGTATCAATAGTTGGAAGCATCGACATCCCAAAACGGAAATTCTCCATCCTGATATCATTAGCCTTTATTACAAATGGCGTGGATGCCGAAGAATCGGAGGGTGTGGGTTTCTGCTTCCACACATTCATGTAAAGCTGGAGATCGCCATCACGCAACAGGGCCTTATTAAGATTCAACTCACTCCCGGCAATGCTGAAACTACTTTTATTATCGACATCAAGCAGACCGGCAGAAATCTTCATAATCATTGAAGAGTCTGGCGAAACCATTCTATAATAGCCTTCAAGCAGTCTGAGTCGGTTAAGTCTGATATCAAGGTCAAGCAAAGGGAGCAGTCTGACATCGGCAATCACCTCTTTCGCCCTCACCATTGTATCCTTCTGCTGATCAAGCACAGTCACACCTTGAAGACTAACGTCAAGGGGAAACTTAAGCCGGAATTTGTCAATCTCAATTTTCATCCCCGTGGATTTAGAGACGATATTGCAGGCTACATTCTTAACAAAAGTCTGAACCGGCGGGATATAAAGAAGCACCGGGAGCAAAAGAATAACAATAATGATCCACATCAGCGTTTTTAAGAGCCGACGCAGAAAAGTATTTTTTATAAGGTGTCTCCTTGGCTTTTTTTGTGTGTTTTCCGAAGTATTGGCAGCATCATCCATACCTGCCTCCTTCTCCGGAGCATCATCTATATTTTTATCTTTATCCGACATACTGTCAGCAAATATTATCCGGTTAAAATAGTCTTAATTCTATAAGATATTATACTCTCCTTCTCCTAATGATCAGGCAAACGGCAGCCGCTGCAATCGCACCACTACTATCGGCTATAATGTCGGCAAACTCAAAAGATCTTCCCGCTTCCATCTTTAATTGCAAAATTTCAATAAGGATGCCAAACAATATTACAGCCCCCATGGCATACAAAATAAAGCTCACAGATAGCTTTTTATAATTTTGTCCTCTTACCTTGTCGATAAAAACCATTGCTAAAAGTCCTCCGAACATAATGAAGTGTGCTATTTTATCCGCACCCGGAAAAAGGGGTGGCTCAAGGTCTCCAAGTGGCCGAGGAACCAAGGTTAGCCATAAAATAGCAAGTACGGTCAGGATAGTTAATGACCATGCCGGAAGATAGTTTACAAATTTTATCAACTTGTCGTGCCACACTACGAGTCGGATTTTAACATTCAACACTGCAAAAAGCAATGAGTTAAATGCGGTTTCAAAATTATAAAAAATTGTTAAAAGACACAAATCGTATAATAAATTCGAAAAAAAAAGCCATTCCTTTATGAGGAACGGCTTTTCTTCTGTCTTTCGAAAAAAATTATCTTCTGATACCAAGTTCTTTTTTCGCAATGATGGCGCGATAACGATTGATATCCTTACGGATCAGATAATCGAGGAGACTACGACGACGACCAACAAGCGTCTTAAGGGCGCGAGCGGTGGTATAGTCTTTGTGGTTCTTTTTCAGATGCTCTGTAAGATGTGAAATACGGATAGAAAAGAGAGCGATCTGAGCTTCGGGACTACCGGTGTCGTTAGCACCGCTTCCATAGGTCTCGAAAATTTTTTTCTTGTCTTCTGTTGAAAGATGCATTTTGAGAGATTTTAAATTAGAATTACAAATAACTTTTCTGCAAAAAGTCCATGCTGTCATTCTCTCTGCAACAGCCAACTTTTCTTGAAAAGCGCTGCAAAATTAGTAAAAAAATTTTGGCAGACAAAATAATTTGATTAATTTTGCATCGCTAAATCCGCCAAGGCTTGATTAAGAGCGCATTGAGCGCCGCCCAACGGAATCATTTACAATTAATTATAAATAATGTACGCAATTGTAGAAATTAAAGGACAGCAGTTTAAAGCCGAAGAAGGCAAATTTCTGTATGTTCATTATCTCGGCGAAGAGGCTAAAGAGGGCGATGCTGTAGCATTCGACAAAGTGCTTCTTCTTGATGCCGACGGCGATGTTAAAGTCGGTGCGCCTGCCGTTGAAGGTGCAAAAATTGAATGTGAAGTGCTTACTCCCCTTGTAAAAGGTGACAAAGTGATTGTTTTCAAGAAAAAACGTCGCAAAGGTTATCGTCGTAAAAACGGTCATCGCCAGTGCTTCTCAAAAGTGTTAATCAAAAAAATTGTAACCGCTTAATTCCAACAAGATATGGCACATAAAAAAGGTGTCGGTAGTTCTAAGAACGGCCGCGAATCAGAAAGCAAACGACTTGGAGTTAAAATTTTCGGTGGCTCATATTGCAAAGCCGGCAATATCCTGAAACGCCAGCGCGGAACAGCCCATCATCCCGGACTCAACGTCGGAATGGGTAGAGACCATACATTATTTGCACTCATCGATGGTATCGTAGTTTTCTCCACCGGTAAAGAGGGTCGCAAATTTATCAATGTAAAACCGATCGAAGCTTAACCTTTTTAGGCTAAGACTCCACAAACATCCGGAGGCTGCGTCGATTTTGATTCGACACAGCCTCCGACTTTTTTAAAAGTTAAGGAAAGTTTGGGCACGCTAAGATATCCTACGATCTAACATCCCACTCTCACATATAATATAAAAACAGAGTTCCGAAATAATCGGAACTCTGTTTGCGCTTCAGGATGGGCTTGAACCAACGACCCCCTGATTAACAGTCAGGTG
>CAZOPN010000009.1:0-48097 GCA_964581685.1 uncultured Sangeribacter sp.
AAAGCACATTCATCGATATGACCGCGATGAGTGATGTGACCGTGCTTTTGCTTACTTTCTTCATGTTGACTTCCACCTTCCTTCAGAAGGAACCTACCACTGTGATCACCCCTCCCTCTGTTTCTACAGAGAAAGTGCAGGAGACAAACTATGTGCAGGTTCTTCTTAGCCCGGAAGGTAAGATTTGGCTTACGATGAACAACGATACTTCAGCCAACTGGAGTAACGAAAAAATGAAAATGGCGTTGCTCGATAAAGTAAGCTCAATTTACAATGAGTCGCATAAGAACAAAATAAGCTTCACGCCTGAGCAGAAGTACACATTCAGCAAACTGGGTTCTTTTGGTGTACCCCTGGCACAGATGGGTGAATTCCTTAATCTGGCTAATGAGCCGGAGGGCCAGACCAAAATGGACAAATGGCTTCAGGGCGAAGATGGAAATCCGAATCATACAACCGGAATTCCAATCGAATGGAACCAGGATGAGTCAAAACCCACTGAATTCCAGATGTGGATGAAAGCTATGCGCCAGACAGAGAATTCCAACCTTGCCGATAAGATCAAAGATGGTTCGGGTGTGGCAATCAAGGCTGACCAGAACACTTCTTTCAACATCGTCCACATGGTTATGGATAATCTCCAGTCGATCCACATGAATAAGTTTACGTTATTGACAGCTTTAAAGGGAGGAGAAGAGTAAGACTATGGCAGAAGTTCAACAAAGCAGCGGTGGCGGCAAAAAAGGAAAAAGCCACCAGAAAAAGATGCAGATTCGCGTGGATTTCACGCCCATGGTCGACATGAACATGTTGCTTATCACATTCTTCATGCTCTGTACCACCATGATCAAATCGCAGACTTTGACAATAGCACTCCCCTCAAACGAAAAAGTCGATAATGTTGAGAACATGTCGCAGGCCTCTGCTGACGATGCTGTTACCATCATTCTCGATGCCAAACGCAAAGTTGGTTCGTTTGATGTGGATTCTACAGGAGGACATATCACACCTATCGTTTACTATTATTTCGGAAAACCGGGTGGCGACGCCGGTATGATCGGCCCCGGAGGAACAGTGCTTTCTGAAAACAACAACCTTCAGGAATCAGAATTCCTCTCGAACGATGAAAAGACCGGACAGGCCCGCGGTATCCGCGATATCATCCAGAAACGCAACAAGGATGTCCTCACGGAGATCAATAAACTTAAAGAGAAATACGCTAACGGCGGTTTTGGAAGTCTTGAAACTAAGGATGGTCGCGAACAGGCAAAACAAGCCTACGATGAGGCCGCTTCTAAAGTTAGAAAAGATGAAAACCTCAAAAAGCCGGTGATCGTAATCAAATCAACACCTCAGGCCTCTTTCGGAAGTCTTGTAGCCGTGCTTGATGAGATGCAGATCAACAATATATCGAAATATCAGATCGATAATATGACCAAGGCAGATTCTCTTATGGTAATTGACTATCAGAACCGTCATCATAATTGATGAAGTTAGATTTATTAACACTTAAAGCAAGAAAAGAAAAATGGCTAAAAGAAACGTAGATCTAACATCGAAGGAATGGCGCGACCTGGTGTTCGCTGAGAAAAATCAGGACTTCGGTGCATACCAGCTCCGTAAGTCGAGCGACAAACGCCATAACATGGCGGTAATCTATACACTGGTCGGACTGGTAGTGATCTTCTTCCTTCTCCTTGGTTTTAACAAATGGTCTGACTATCGCGCAGAACAGGCAGCTCTACTTCTGCAGGAACAGAGAGAGAAGATGATGGCTGCACAGATATCTCAGGAGGACGATACCCCTGAGGTAGAGGAAGTGGAAGAACAGAAATTTGAACAACCCGAAATTGAAGTGCCTGAAGAGGTGCTCGCAACAGTTCAGGTTACCCAGATCGCCATCGTGGATGCCGACAAGGTGAAGAACGAGGTGATGGATATGGATTCTCAGAAAGAAGACAACACCGCCCGTGGTGTGGTAACTCAGGAAGGTAGCGATGACGCCGATAAATTCAAGGCTGTTCAAGAGCAGGTGGTAGTTAAAGAACCGGAACCGGAAGTAAAACATGTTGAAGAGCAGATCTTCCAGGCCGTAGAACAGCCGGCACAATTCCCCGGCGGTGAAAAGGCACTGAAGGCATGGCTTGCAAACAATGTTCATTATCCGGAAGCAGCTCAGGCTAATGACATTCAGGGTCGTGTAATCGTTAAATTCGTCGTAGAGAAAGACGGATCAGTAGGTAGCGCGACAATTCTGAAAGGTGTCGATCGTGACCTTGACCGTGAAGCTCTCCGCGTAGTCGGCAAGATGCCGAAATGGCAGCCCGGTAAGAACAATGGTGTTGCAGTTCGAAGCTACTTCAACCTCCCGGTTGTATTCAAAATTGCAAACTGATAATTAAATCTTATTTATAAGTAATAGGCGGTCTGTAAAAGATCGCCTATTCTTTTTAAATGCAAACTAACGATTCATTTAAAAATTATATGTTTTTATTAACTTCTGTTGAACATCTCATATAATCAATTGTTAAAAATATAAAGAAACATCAAAAACATAAAAATTATGCAAGGTAACGGAAACGGCCCTCAAGCACCCAAAGGTGCAAGGTTGGCATTTGGAATATTAATGGTATGCGTGTATATCGGTGTAGGACTCCTCTTCATCTTCGATATCTTTAATATCGATAACGCTACTATAAGTTATATTGTAGGAGGTGTGCTTTGCGCATACGGAGTCTGGAGAGGAATTCGTCTTTACAAAGGTTGGGGTTGAAATATTCACTCATCAGAACCGAATACCGTAACTCAGAAATAGAATTTCACACCCATTATACTGCTGAGAAGGTCAGTTTTAAACTACCTCTGTAACCGAAGTAAACCGGGTGTAAATACACAAGGCTATGAAGAAAAACACATCTAAACTAATAATTCTGCTCTCGGTCCTGCTTGGACTGGGAGTAGTTTCATGTAAGAAAGTGACACGTGGCGAATATGCTAAAGGAAGCGCCACAATCTTTTGTGATGATGGTTTCAAGAATATTCTTCAAGAAGAGATTGAAGTATTCGAGTATTCCTATCCCGGAAGTTCCATTATCCCCTTTTATGTAGCTGAGCAGGATGCGCTCGATACTCTGATGAACGACGGGACACAAGCCGTAATAGTCACAAAGGAACTGACAAAGGAGCAGCGAGATTTTCTAAAAAAGAAATTCAAACGTGTGGTGCGCACCCATTGTATAGCGGTTGATGCCGTGGCCTTGATCACGAACAAGGATAACAGTGTAACCTCATTGTCAATGGATGAAATCCGCGGAATCCTCAACGGAAAAATTACAAAATGGAGCCAACTTGCCGGGAATGATACCACATCAATCAAAATTGTTTTCGACAACGCAGGCTCATCGGCAATGAGCTACATGAAAGAGAAATTCCTTGAGGACGGCCGGCAGATGTCGGATAATCCGAATGCTTTCGCACAGAAAGACAATGCGCAGGTTATTGATATCGTCAAGAAAGATCCTGATGCATTGGGAATCATGAGTGTTAGCTGGCTTGGCGATGATCTTGGGAAGGCCAAGAATGTTCCGGTCGACAAACGATTTGAAGACTATAAGAATGAGAATGACACAGTTGCTACCGAACTCACAACGGAAGTGAACGTGGTCAAGGTAAGCAACCCTATTGAAGCCAACAACTTTGACCCGGTAGGCTACAAACCTTATCAGGTTTATATAAACTCCGGTCAATATCCTCTTTTCCGTAAGGTTTATATGATTACAACTGCTTCGAATTCAACAGTGCTCTATAGTTTTTATACATTCGTAACCGGTTTTGCAGGCCAGAAGATAATATCGAAAACCGGTATTCTGCCATATCACATGAATCCCAGAGTTGTCGAACTTGTACCGAACAAATAGACGGCTGTAGAAAGCAAAACAAAAGAAGTATTTGAAAAAAGTAATTAAAAAATAAAAATACCATGTACTGTTTTTTTATTTTAGACAGTAACATGGTATTTTTTTGTTATATTTGCATTAAATTAAACCAAGTATAAAATAAATGGTCGAAGTAGACAAAATATAAGTAAGTAAAATGTTTGATAACTTCATTTACTTAGAATCGATCAATTAAAAAAACACATAAAATTCTATACGATATGAAATTTAAAGGAATTCTTTCAATCTGTCTGGCGGGCATTGCATTTTCAGCGGCTGCTCAGACTCACGTAGAGGGAGAAGAATATTACAAGGCAGATCAGTTTGCCAATGCAAAAGATCTTCTTGTAAGAAGTCTTAGCAATCCTCAGACTGATAAGGCTGTGAGCAACTATTATCTTGGAATGCTTGCTCTTCGCGACAACAAGGATGCAGAAGCCCAGAAATATTTCAATGAGGGTATCAACGCCAATCCGGAATACGCATACAACTACGTAGGACTCGGAGCAATCCAGCTTGTCAAGGGTGACGAAAAGCAAGCGGACGTATATTTCAAAGATGCTGACAAGAGAAGCAAAAAAGATGCCTCGCTTCAGATTGCCATTGCTCGTGCATACGATAGCGTAGACCCGGTAAAATATGAGAAACAGATCACCAAATATGTTGAAAAAGCACGCAAGGCTAATGCAAACGATGCTGACATCTACGTGTTCGAAGGTGACCGTTACAAAGCACAGAAAAATGTCGGTATGGCCGGAAACCAATATGAGTATGCAGCTGAGAAAGATCCCAATGCAACTCAGGCATACGTAAAATATGCGAACCTATTTACGATGGTTAATCCGCAATATTCAATCGATATGCTCAGCAAACTTCTGAGCCTTAACCCTAATTCTGCTTTAGCACAGAGAGAGCTTGCGAATGCATATTATAATAATAAAGATTATGCAAAAGCTGCCTCTGAATATGGCAAATACGTTCAGAACCCGAGTCACTTCAAAAGTGATGAGGACCGCTATTCATTCCTTCTCTTCTATGGTGGAGACTATAAGAAAGGATATGATTTTGCTACACAACTGCTTGCCTCGAATCCTTCGAATTTCACTGCTAAGCGCTATCAGTTCATGAACGCAGCCCAGATTCAAGACCTTGCCGACAAGATGGTGCCAATGGCAGAATCTCTGCTTGCTGATCATAAGGCTGATCCCAAAGCTAATAGATTTGCAGCTATCGACTATACACTTATTTCCGATGAGCTTGCAAAGGCTAAACGTTCCGATGAAGCGATCGCCGTTCTTCAGGAAGCTATTGTTGAAATGCCGGAAATGGCATCTTTCAATAAAGACCTCGCCATGAAGTATGTTGATGCAAACAATATCACAAAAGCGGCTGAAGCATTTCGTGAATATGTTAAGAAAACCGAAGAGCCCGGTTATAACGACTATAATCAGCAGGCTACCTTCTCATTCTATGCCGGCGTTGAAAACATGAATAATCCGGAGGTTGCAAAAGCATTCTTCAATGAGGTGATTGAAAACGCAGACAAAATGGCTAACATCCTTCCTGACAACTACAAACCGAAAATGCTAAAGGGAGATGTTGCCAAACAGACTGCTGCATCTGAGGATGAAGCCGCTATGGCTGCTCAGCCGCTCTATGAAGAAGCCGTTGCTCTTCTTGAAGCAAGTCCGAATCCGGAAAAATATGCCCGTGATGCCAAGACTCTCTATATGTATCTTGGTAACTACTACGTAAAGAAAAACAACGTCGCAAAAGCAAAAGAGTATTACAATAAATATCTTTCGCTCGACCCCCAGAATGAGGCTGTACGCAAATATGTAGATTCTCTCTGATAAATTATAGAGTCTAACAGGCTTGAAAATAAAAATATGTCTGATGGTATGTCAAAATCTTCATTTTGACATACCATCTTTCTTTGTTCTTATATCATTTTTTGCTATTTTTGCAGATAAGTAAGTTTTAAATTTAGTTTATATTTTATAAATTTAAGTAAAATATACATTACATTATTAATCTTACCAAACTCATATAAATTAAGAATTAAGTCCGGGATCTATCGAAAAGACATGGAGAGATTAATTTGACTCTTTGGTTGCCGAGAATTTAAGAGATGCCGGGCAAAATTTAGAGATCATGGCTAAAACCATAAAAATCAAAAGAGGACTTGATATTCCTCTTACCGGAAAGGCAGCGGAAAAAATTACAACCGACGAACTTACCGAAGTGTTTGCGGTTGTACCTGATGACTTTCCCGGCTATGCCTGGAAAGCTGTTGTAACTCCGGGTGAGAATGTGAATATAGGTTCGCCCCTGCTCCACTCAAAAGAGGAAGCCGGAATATGTATTGTCTCTCCTGTTGCGGGAACTGTTGTAGAAATCAAACGGGGTGAACGACGTAAAATAGAATATGTATCTGTGAGACGTGGTGGAGACCAGATCGGGACACCCCTTCCTTCTGCAGATGAGCCAATGGATTTACTTAAACAATCAGGTTTATATGCTCTTATAAGGCAACGTCCGTTTGATATTGTCCCGGTATCCGGTGTCGTTCCCCGCGATATCTTTGTAACTGCCTTCGATACGGCTCCCTTGGCAACCTCCATGTTCTACGGAGATACGTATGATTATCTTGAAGCCGGAATTAAAATACTCTCGAAACTCACCTCAGGGAAAGTATATCTAAGTGTCCCTGCCGGTTCGACAATTAAATCTGAAATTGCTGAAGTCTACGAATTTGAAGGGCCACACCCCGCCGGAAACGCAGGCACTCAGATCGCTGCCATCAAACCTGTAAACAAAGGAGAAACCGTTTGGACTCTTGACGCAATTGCAACGGCAAGAATCGGCCGGCTGTTCAAAGAAAATAAACTCGATTTCACAGCATACGTGGCTCTTACAGGGGAGAAAATTAAAGAACCTCATATAGTAAAAACTACTATCGGAGCATCTATGGCAAGCCTGCTTAAAGATGAACTTATAGGAGACCCGACGCATCTCAGAGTAATTTCCGGCAATGTGCTCAGCGGCATAAGAGTCTCTCCGGAGAATGGATTCCTTCGCTATCCTTACAGACAGATCACCGTAATCAGTGAAGGTGACGATGCAGATGAATTCATGGGGTGGGCATCGATGAATCCGGGAAAATATAGCGTTAAGCGAACTTTCCCCGCTTTCCTTTTCAGAAATTCGAAACCATTCAGTTTTGACGCCCGACTCAAAGGAGGACATCGCGCCATGATATTAAGCGGAGAATACGATAAAGTTTTCCCCTTTGATATCTATCCTGAATATCTGCTGAAAGCAATAATGTCGAAAGATATTGAAAAAATGGAAAAACTTGGAATCTATGAAGTGGCTCCTGAAGATTTCGCACTTCCCGAATTTGTTGATACATCCAAGCTTGAACTCCAGAAAATTGTAAGAGATGGACTTGATTATCTTCGTCAGGAAACTCTCTGAAATATATCAGCAACCTAAAAGATTAAATAATCGTGAAAGGATTAAAGAAAAATATAGATAAAATCAAACCAAAATTCGAAAAAGGAGGTAAGTTTGGTAAACTCCACTCCGTTTTTGATGGTTTTTATACGTTCCTCTTCACACCGAACGAGACATCATCGACAGGTGTGCACATTCACGACAGTAACGACTCGAAACGTACGATGATCACAGTTGTAATCGCACTTCTCCCCTGCTGTCTGTTTGGAATGTGGAATATCGGACTACAACATTTCATGGCTCTCGGAGAAACGGATCGAAACATTTTTGAACTTTTCTTCTACGGATTTTTTGCAGTACTTCCACAGATTCTTACCGCATATATTGTCGGTCTCGGAATAGAATTTGTAGCAGCGCAAATTCGCGGACACGAAATTCAGGAAGGTTTTCTTGTATCCGGCATATTGATACCGATGATTTGTCCGGTTGATACTCCATGCTGGATGCTGGCTGTAGCAGTGGCTTTTGCTGTAATTTTTGCCAAGGAAGTTTTTGGAGGAACAGGTTATAATTTTCTGAATGTTGCACTTGTCACCAGAGCTTTTCTTTTCTTCAGCTATCCCTCGAAGATGAGTGGCGACAGTGTATTCGTAAGTCTTGGCGATGCAGCAACTGTTGATTCCTATACCGGTGCGACCCCTCTGGGTCAGCTCGCATCTTCAGATCCCGGAGCCATAATCACCGGAGTCACCGGCCAACCGCTATCCTTCAGCGATATTTTCATGGGACTCTATCCCGGTTCATGGGGAGAAACGTCTACTCTATGTATCTGTATCGGTGCGGCAATCCTTCTCCTCACAGGAATTGCCAATTGGAAAATAATTGTCTCAGGAGTTGCCGGAGCGCTTCTGATGGCTGTTATAGGACATAATTTTGAGAGTCCCTTATACCCCGTCACTTACATTGAGCCGTTAGAGCAGCTTTGTCTTGGAGGATTTGCTTTTGCTATTGTCTTTATGGCTACAGATCCGGTAACGGCTTGTCGAACGGAGATAGGAAAATATATCTATGGTTTCCTCATCGGGGCGATAGCAATGATTATTAGATTTTATAATACCGGTTATCCGGAAGGAGCTATGCTGGCAGTGCTACTGATGAACTGTTTCGCGCCTCTTATCGACTATTGTGTTGTTAATGCAAATATCCGGCGCAGAATACGTCGAGCTCAGCCTGATTAATTTATACCCTACGATTATGAACAGACAAAGCAATACATATACCATTCTATACGCTGTGGGACTCGTGCTGATTGTAGGAGTGCTTCTATCAGTGGTCTATCAGGCTCTACGCCCGAAACAGCTTGAAAATATTGCAGACGATACCAAACGTCAGATTCTGGCGGCTGCGCTCATAACTCCGACAGCCGGACAGAATATCTCCGATCTCTACGCAGCTCATATCAGCGATTCATATATTGTCAATTCCAAAGGAAACAAAATTGATGAATCTCTGAATCCGTTTGATATAAACGTTTCGGAGGAGGTAAAAAAACCGGATAACGAACGCAAACTACCGGTATTTGTTTGTCAGACAGAATCCGGCACGAAATATATAGTCCCGGTATACGGCGCCGGCCTTTGGGGACCGATCTGGGGCTACGTTGCATTCGATTCGGATGGTTCCACAATCTATGGTGCTTACTTCGCACATCAAGGCGAGACGCCCGGATTGGGAGCGGAGATCGAAAAACCGCAATTTCAGGCGCAGTTTGAAAATAAAAGCATTTTTGCTTCCGACGGCGCGTTTCAATCGATCAGAGTAGTGAAAAACGGGCAGGAACCGACTGATGGCTCAGCTTATGTCCATGCCATTTCCGGCGGAACAATTACCAGTCAGGGAGTGCAGAAAATGCTCTTCAACTCTCTGCAGCCCTATACATCTTTTTTCAAAGAACTTAATAAGGAAAGGAATTGAATATGAATTTAAAAAAGACATTCCTCCCGTTAGTCAATCCTCTCTCCAAAGACAACCCGGTTATCGTACAAGTGCTTGGAATATGTTCGGCGCTTGCCGTTACAGCTAAAATGGAGCCTGCCGTGGTTATGACAATCTCGGTTACGGCAGTTCTGGCACTTGCCAACGTGATAATCTCGCTCTTGAGAAAAACGATTCCGACATCTATCCGAATTATTGTGCAACTCGTGGTAGTCGCAGCTCTTGTGGTTGTGGTTGATCAGGTGCTTAAAGCCTGGAACTATGAAGTAAGCAAGGCATTGTCGGTTTTTATCGGATTGATAATCACTAACTGTATCATCATGGGTCGCCTGGAAGCTTTTGCTTTAAACAACCGTCCTTGGGCATCATTTCTTGATGGAGTCGGAAATGGTCTGGGCTATGGAATAATCCTTATTATTGTATCGTTCTTCCGGGAACTCTTCGGAAGCGGCACTCTTTTCGGTTGCACGATCTTCCCTCAATCTTGGTATGATGCAGGATATATGAACAACGGAATGATGATTCTCCCGCCTATGGCACTCATCGTCGTTGCGTGCATCATCTGGGTTCACAGAGCAAAAAATAAAGACCTTCAGGAATAATCTCCTTAATCATCGATAAAGAAATTAATTATGGAGAATCTTAATCTTTTCATCCGGTCGATATTTGTCGACAATATGATATTCGCCTATTTCTTAGGCATGTGTTCATTTTTGGCCGTATCAAAAAATGTAAAGACGGCCTTTGGACTTGGCGTGGCTGTCAGTTTCGTTCTGATAATCGCACTTCCCGTAACCTGGTGTATCAATCAGTATATTCTACAGCCTGGAGCGTTAAGTTGGCTTGGAGAGGAGTATGCATCGGCCGACCTTTCATTCCTTGGTCTTATAATGTTTATTTCCGTTATTGCCGCTTTAGTTCAGATTCTTGAGATGGTGATTGAAAAATACTCCCCTTCCCTGTATAATTCTCTTGGAATCTTTCTTCCGCTCATCGCTGTGAACTGTGCAATTCTCGGAGCAGTATTATTCATGCAGCAAAGAGAATTTTCCAATGCCTGGACAGCAACTGTATACGGAGCCGGTTCCGGTATAGGCTGGCTTTTAGCAATTACCTGTCTGGCAGCAATCAGAGAAAGACTAAATAATGATGTAATTCCCAAGCCGCTCAGAGGCATCGGTATAACATTCATTATTACAGGTCTGATGGGAATTGCCTTCATGAGTTTTCTCGGTATTAAATTATGATACCGAACATGAATTGTTGAAGCGGGCAGTAAAAATTTAAATGTCAAAAAAAATAACTGAAAATGATAAATTGGAATAATGTTATAGCCGCAGTCGTGATCTTCCTTGTGATTGTGATTGTTCTGGTAATTATTCTTCTTGTTGCGAAGAAATGGCTCGTTAAATCGGGAGAAGTTGCCATTTCCATCAATGAAGGCCAGAAACTTATTCATACAATGAGCGGAAAAACACTTCTTACCACTCTTGGAGATAATGGAGTGCATCTATCGTCGGCATGTGGTGGAAAAGGAAGTTGCGGACAATGTAAGGTTCAGGTTATATCCGGAGGAGGAGATATGCTTCCCACAGAAGCCGTCCATTTCTCTCGCAAACAGATAAAAGATCATTGGCGTCTCGGATGTCAGGTGAAAGTAAAAGGAGATATGGAAATTAAAGTTTCCGAGTCTGCTCTTGACGTTAAAGAATGGGAATGCGAGGTTATTTCAAACAAAAATGTAGCCACATTTATTAAAGAATTTATTGTGCGTCTCCCTGAGGGAGAACACATGAACTTCATTCCGGGTAGCTACGCTCAGATCAGGATTCCCAAATATAGCATGGATTACGATAAGGATATTGATAAAGCACTTATCGGTGATGAATATCTTCCTTCTTGGGAGAAATTCGGACTCTTTACATTGAAGGCTTCTAATGATGAGGAGACCGTCAGAGCCTACTCCATGGCAAACTATCCTGAAGAAGGCGACCGAATAATGCTGACTGTCAGGATTGCCACTCCCCCATTCAAACCGAAGCCTCAGGTTGGTTTTCAGGATGTGCCTCCCGGCATAGCCTCATCATATATTTTCTCCTTAAAACCGGGGGACAAGGTGCTTATGAGCGGTCCCTACGGAGATTTTCATCCAATTGTTGATTCGAAAGCAGAAATGATATGGGTGGGTGGCGGTGCCGGAATGGCTCCATTGCGTGCACAGATAATGTGGATGACTAAAACCCTTCACACCACTGACAGAAAGATGAGTTATTTCTATGGTGCGCGCGCTCTAAATGAGGTATTCTATCTTCAGGATTTTCTGCAGCTTGAGAAAGATTTCCCCAATTTTAAATTCTATCTTGCTCTCGACCGTCCGGATCCGGCAGCTGATGCAGCGGGCGTAGAGTATACTCCCGGATTTGTGCATGAAGTGATGTACGAAAAATATCTTAAAGATCATGATGCTCCGGAGGATATAGAATATTACATGTGCGGTCCCGGTCCGATGAGTAATGCCGTCAATAATATGCTCTACAACCTCGGAGTGGAACCACATAGTATCCACTACGATAATTTCGGAGGATAAACCAATACACTTTTTCTAATACCATAATACACTTCGGATAAAAATATCCGTAATAAACCTTAAAAAGCCTCAATATGAAAAGAGACAATGAAGTGTTCGATATTATCGATCGCGAACACCTGCGCCAGCGCAGAGGAATCGAACTTATCGCAAGTGAAAACTTTGTTAGTGACGAAGTGATGCGAGCCATGGGTTCATGTCTTACAAATAAATATGCGGAAGGATATCCGGCCCACAGATATTATGGCGGTTGCCAGATTGTAGACGAAGCCGAGAATCTTGCTATAGAACGAGCAAAGAAACTATTTGATGCGGAATGGGCAAATGTTCAGCCTCATAGTGGTGCTCAGGCGAATATGGCTGTATTCATGGCATGCCTGAATCCCGGCGACACATTCATGGGTATGGATCTTAGTCATGGCGGCCATCTCAGTCATGGAAGTCCGGTGAATTTCTCCGGTCTTATGTTCCGTCCGATCAGTTATACTGTCGATGCTGAAACCGGGCGTGTAAACTATGAGGAAATGGAAGAAAAGGCACGTGCGGAAAAACCGAAACTCATTATAGCCGGAGCAAGTGCCTACAGTCGAGAATGGGATTATGCCCGCATTCGAAAGCTTGCTGATGAAATAGGAGCAATCTTTATGGTGGATATGGCTCATCCTGCCGGACTTATTGCTGCCGGACTGCTTGAGAATCCCGTTAAACATGCTCATATCGTTACAACAACAACCCACAAGACACTCCGCGGTCCGCGTGGTGGCATGATTCTTATGGGCAAGGATTTTGATAATCCATGGGGAAAAAAGACTCCAAAGGGAGAAATCAAAAAAATGTCAGCGCTTCTCGACTCTGCCGTATTCCCCGGTGTACAGGGTGGACCGCTCGAACATGTTATAGCGGCCAAAGCTGTTGCATTCGGAGAGGCTCTTCAACCTGAATGGAAAGAATATGCAATTCAGGTTAAGAAAAATGCAGATGCTCTTGCATCTGCCCTAATCAAAAGAGGATACAAGGTGATTTCTGATGGTACGGATAATCACTGTATGCTTATTGATCTGCGGCCTAAATTCCCCGAAATGAGCGGAAAGAAAGCTGAAAGAGTGCTTGTGGAAGCTGATATTACAGCTAATAAGAATATGGTTCCTTACGATTCAAGAAGTCCTTTCCTCACAAGTGGTCTTCGTTTTGGTACGGCTGCTATCACCACACGTGGAGCAAAAGAAGAACTCATGGAAAAGATTGCTGAGCTCATCGATAAAGTTCTATGTAATGCCGACGATCCGCAAGTAATTAAAGAGGTTCGCCGGGAAGTAAACGAGATTATGAACGATTATCCGATGTTTGCCTGGTAAGATAAGAAAAATGAAAATTTGGAGGCTGTGCCGTTATGCATTCGGTTCAGCCTCCTTTTATTGATTCGGGAATTACATTTAATTTTATGAAAATGCACATTACAGAAATTGAAAACATTCCTCCTCTGTTATTTGTCTCCGGAATTGATACGGATGCAGGTAAAAGTTTCGCAACAGGCTGGTTGGCAAAACAGCTTTATCTTATGGGTAAAAATGTGATCACACAAAAATTTGTCCAAACCGGAAACAGAGGTGTCAGCGAAGATATAATGGTTCATCGAAAAATCATGGAGACCGGAATTCTTCCTGAGGATGAAGCCGGACTTACGGCCCCTGTGATCTTTTCATATCCTGCCTCGCCGGATCTCGCGGCTCGAATAGATGGAAAGGTTCTTGATATAAACATCATTTCAAAAGCTACTGAACAGCTTAGAAAACGCTTTGACTATATTTTAATCGAAGGGGCCGGAGGATTGATGGTGCCACTTAAAGGAGAATATCTTACAATAGATTATATTTCTGAACACAATCTGCCTGTTGTGTTGGTTACAAACGGCGCATTAGGATCAGTTAGCCATACATTGCTCTCGCTTTACGCAATAAAAAAAATGGGTATATCCTTATTTGCGCTCATATATAATCCCCATTTTGATTCAGATACGACAATTGCTTACGATACACGCACTTATATACAGCATTGGATTGAGAAAGAATTTCCCGGAACATATTATATAGAAATGCCCGATTTTGCGGACTGAGGAAATTTTTATAATTTTGTCTTAATATATGGAGCAGAGACAAGAAATAAAAAGATCAGCGACAATTTCTAAAGAGGAACTTGCCCACCTTCCTGCAGCTTCATTTCGAGGAGCGATCCATGTTATCGACAAATCAGAGGATGTGGCGCCGGCAATCGAAAAGCTGAAGATAGAAAATGAAATCGGATTTGACACTGAAACAAAACCATCTTTCAAGAAAGGCCAGATAAATAAGGTTTCTCTACTTCAACTCTCATCCCGTAGCGAATGCTTTCTTTTCCGACTTAACCATATAGGGGTGCCGGAAGGATTAAAAAATCTTCTTGAGAACCCGGAAATTACAAAAATAGGATTGTCTATCCACGATGATTTTCACAATCTTAATAAGATATGCACTTTGAATCCTGAGGGATTTATAGATTTGCAGAACTTTGTCAAAGACTTTAATATTCAGGATAACAGTCTTAGCCGTATATATGCGATTCTTTTCGGGCAACGACTCTCAAAAGGCCAGAGGCTCACAAATTGGGAAGCGACCGAGCTTTCTGAAAGCCAGAAAGGATATGCAGCGCTCGATGCTCTTGCCTGCATTGATATTTACGACTTTCTTCAACAAGGTAAATTTAACGCTGAGTCATCCCCCTATTTTCGCGAGATTATTACTGAAGTTAGCGGGAATGACCAAGGAAACGACACAAAAACGGAAGATAAGAGTAAAGAAGAAATTTCTGAACCAATTCCTGAGAAAAAGAAAAAAACAACAACTCGTAAGCGTAAGAAGAACGAGTCAAAACAAAAGAACGATGAATCAGTATAACTCAAAGCATAGAATAAAGAAATCAGTGTGGCTCCCCACGCTGATTTTTATTTACTTTCTGGCAATGGCCATAATCTTTGGTCCCACAATGATAAAGGGAGGAGAAACGGGTAAATTTATTTTAATTTGTTCATGTGAGATAATCATAATAATACTTCTGATCGCATTTCTACGAAGAAAGGAAACAGGAGGATGGAGAAAAAAATAAAGGGTGATAACCACCGCGGTCGCACCCTTATAAGTTTCTACAGGTAAAAAATCTTAAGGTAAAAAAAGATTGTTTTAGGTCATTGCAAAGGTAGTTATTTTCCAACGTTTTGCAAAACAAAACATGTCAAAATGTCACAGATATGTTGTAAAACATATAAATTTCTGTAACACTCCATCACTTTAGACCATTAAAATGCTCTATTGAAAGACAAGATGATGAACCATCCCAGACTGCATAGCTGAACATCGTGATCCATTCACCTAAAACTAATGCCTCTGCTCGGTCTGAAACCGGAAATCTCTCTAAAAGGTGAAGATGCCCAAACAAAAAATATTCAATATCCGGATGAGCTGACGCAAATTCGGCTGTAAAAATCTTAATATTATTCATCATCCTTGAGGCATCTGCTTCAGATGGCCCTTCAAGTTTACGACTGCTTCTGCTCCAATTATATGCAAAGGGTACCGTCCATCGCGGGTGAATCCCGGAGAAAGCTTTCTGGCATACCTTGCTTCTAAAGAGTTTTCTCAAAAATTTAAACGACGGCTTAAGCTTTCCTATGCCGTCACCATGCGTCATAAAAAACTTATGTCCGTCAATATCTTCAATTATATAGCCATCGTAAACCTCAACTCCTAATTCAGAAGGAAGATAGTCGAATATCCAGATATCATGGTTTCCAATTAGCCAAACTATTCGAATCCCTTTATCAGAAAGTTCCGCCAATTTACCAAAAAACCGCACGAAACCGCGCGGTACTACATATCTATATTCATACCAGTAATCAAGAATATCACCAAGCAGATAGATCACATCTGCATCTTCCGACACTTTATCAAGAAATTTCACAACCCGAAGTTCCGCTTCGCGTGAATCTGAAAAATAAGGCGCCCCAAGATGCAGATCACTCAGAAAATAAGCTTTCATCTATACTCCTTATTATAGGAACCCCAACTCAAGTTTTGCTTCCTCGCTCATCATATCCTGATTCCATTCCGGTTCAAAAACGAGACGAAGATCAACTTTCGCAGGGCCCTCAATACTCACCAGCTTCTGGCGTACGTCTTCCAGAATAAAATCGGCAGCCGGACAGGAAGGTGCTGTCAGAGTCATATCTACATGAAGAGTCTTATCAGACGGATCATAATCTATCTTATATATGAGACCAAGATCATAAACGTTCACAGGTATTTCAGGATCAAAGACTGTCTTTAAAAGATCTATTGCCTTCTGAGTGATATCAAACTCTTCTTTTACCTGCTGTTCCGAAGTAATATTTTTTGATTCTGAAGTCCCCTCATCTGCAGCCGCTGATGAAAGCTGCTTCTCATTTTCTTCCATTATATCCTTGTTTAAAACAATACAGCCACATTGATATGCCAGCCACGCTGACGCGCACTGAAATTATCAAGCTTTATCGTACGAACATCATAACTGATTCCCCATAGATAACCTACCGAAAGCTGGTAACGTTCAAGAAACTCTCCACCGATTCCGCATTGCAATCCGAAAGAACCGGCCGGATGCTCTATTGCGTCAAGTTTGCTTGTCGATAAATTGAAACTAAATACCGGTCCTCCGTAAACAAAAGGGGCAATGTAGTGTTCAAATCCATTCATGCGGGTCCACTTAAATCGTAGATTTAAAGGAATCTGAATTGTATGAAACCAAACATTTTCATCGCCATAACCATCCGATGCCCAAACTTCTTTCTGCCCGAAATTAACCTTTGCTCCATGAAGATTATATTTAAGGGCGGCATCTATACCAAAACCGATACCGGGAATCATCAACTCTCCCATAATACCGCCTCCGCCTCCGCAAAGACTACCCGTATGTATGAGATTCTGTTTCCAGTAAACCTCCGATATATTTACGCCCACTACAGGGCCCCAGCGAAATTCCGCCGAGGCTCCGAGTGACGTTATTATAAGCAGAACTATCGCTAATAGTTTCTTCATCTTTTATGGTTTAGAACAGCCAAGCAGCTGTTACTGTCCAATAATTGTTTTTAATTTTAACATCAGTAAGACTTACATTACCGGGGACGTTAAAATGTTTTACAACATTATTGATGCCGAAAGTGTATCCTCCCGAAATCTGAAGATGCTTGATGAGTTCAAGACCAATTCCGATATTCCAACCCATCTGTACTCGCTTTGTGTCAAAAATAGCATCCTTCACATCCTTAAGCTTGAGTGCCATTGTCGGACCGGTATAAACCATCGGTTTTACTATACTGGCCACTGCAGGCAATGTAAGTTTATACTTAATGTTCAGAGGAATTTCGATAAAATCCTTTCCCAGATTCTGCTTTTCGGGCAAAACTCCTTCTTGACCGAAAGCCTTGTTCATTCCGCTGTTCATTCTTGTATACATCACAGACAGATCAGCACCTACACCAATCAAAGGAACAGTAAACTCAGTCATGACACCGGCAGTAAACCCGCAGCGGTTGTCTGCATCAAAGGTTTTTTCATTGAAATGCATTTTGTTTACGTTGAGTCCGGCCTTTACACCGAAACGGAAATCAGCGTGAGCGCTTCCGCATGTGAAAATCGCTATCACAACTACGAGAAGCAGATGTTTGATATTTCTCATTTTCATATTGTTTTAAGAGCATTGAAAGCTCTGTGTTATAAAAAATAAATATGTTTCAACATGCAAAGTAACTAAAAATATCGGAAATAATTCCAATGTTTTTGTAAATTTGCGTTATGTTTGCTGAAATTCTTCTTCCACTTCCGCTTTATGCCACTTTTACATACAGCATTCCGGATGAAATGACCGGTCAGATTCAGACCGGTTCCCGCGTTCTCGTGCAGTTTGGCAAAAAAAAATACTATACCGGAATTGTGGTAAGCACACATTCCGATAAACCGGCAGGATATGATGTAAAACCAGTAATGGCCATTCTTGATTCGGCTCCGGTGATAAGATATCCGCAGCTTAAACTTTGGAATTGGATTGCCGATTACTATCTTTGCTCACCCGGAGAAGTATACAAAGCGGCTGTTCCAACCGGTCTGAAACCGGAAAGTGAAACTTTCATATCGCTTAATGAAGACTTTGAATGTCCGGATGGGATTCGGCTTACGGATTATCAGGCTATGGTAGTACAAATGCTTCAGGAAAACAAGAAGCTGAAGATTTCAGATATTGAATCTAAGACCAAAATCAAGGGAGCTGCCAGAATCATAAATTCACTTCTTGAAGCCGATATTATTCATGTAAGTGAAAAAATTGTTGAAAGATATAAGCCGGCTACTGTGAAGATGATTGAACTTTGTGCGGATCGTAACGATCACGACAAACTTCATGACTTTTTCGATGCAGTGAACAGGGCACGACAACAGGAAAAAGCTCTTATGGCTTATCTTGACCTCTCAGGATGGCTTCGTCATACGGAAACACTTCGCGATGTTCCACGCGATGAACTTGTCAAAGCCACCGGCATTACGCCGGGTGTCTTGAAAAACCTGATTGACAAAGGGATTTTCAAAATTGTAAAAAAAACAATTAACAGATTCAATTCTGAATCTGAAAAACTGGAAGAGCCTAAGCTGTCGCCTCTCTCTGATGAACAGGAAAACGCACTTACGGAAATAGGAAACATTTTTCGGAACGATAAGATAGCACTTCTCCATGGCGTTACCGGCAGCGGAAAAACAGAAGTATATTCTCATTTAATAGCTAAAGCGCTTACAGATCGGTCACAGATACTCTATCTTGTGCCAGAAATTTCTCTCACAACCCAGCTTACGGATCGACTACGAAAAATTTTCGGGAATCGCCTGATTGTATACCATTCAAAGTTCTCAGACAACGAAAGAGTCGATATCTGGAAACGAATGCTGACATCAGCTGAACCCCTGATTATATTAGGAGCACGCTCGTCAGTCTTCCTCCCATTTGCACATCTCGGTCTCGTGGTAATTGATGAGGAACATGAGGCGTCTTTCAAACAATATGACCCGGCTCCACGATATAATGCACGTGATGTTGCCATCATGCTTGCAACCATGCATGGAGCAAAAGTTGTGCTTGGCTCCGCAACTCCTTCAATCGAAACTTATTACAAGGCTATTACCGGAAAATACGGACTCGCAGAGATAAGAAAACGTTTTGAGGGTGCGCAACTTCCTGAGGTAAAGATAGTCGATATGCGTGAACAGCGTAAAAAAAGACTTAACGACGGCATTTTGTCCTCAACATTGAAAACTGCTGTCTCGGAGACACTCTCTGAGGGGAAACAAGCCATCATGTTTCAGAACCGCCGGGGGTTTGCCCCGGTTGTTGTCTGTCGGCAATGTGGATGGACACCCAAATGCCATAATTGCGACGTATCACTCATCTACCATAAACGCACTAATCTGCTGACTTGTCATTATTGCGGGTTCTGTCAGCCATTACCTAAGCTTTGTCCGGCATGTGGTATGGATGGAATTGAGATATTTGGTTATGGGACTGAACGAATAGCCGAAGAGATACATTCTCAATTTCCGGATAGAAGAGTGGCACGAATGGATCTCGATACGACGCGTAACAAGGATGCATATCAGGAGATAATTGAAGAATTTTCCAGAGCAGATACCGATATACTGGTCGGTACGCAAATGGTTTCTAAAGGACTTGATTTTGAACAAGTGAGTCTTGTCGGAGTGTTAAATGCAGATATGCTTCTTAATTTCCCTGATTTCAGAAGTAACGAGCGCGCTTTCAACATGCTTGAACAAGTGGCCGGACGTGCGGGCCGACGTCATGATAAAGGGAAAGTGATTATTCAGACAACAAATCCGGAAGATCCTGTGATAAGCTTTGTGAAAAGTCACGATTATAACGCTTTTTATAATTCGGAAATTGAAGAACGACGCAAATACAGCTATCCCCCCTTCACACGAATTATAAATATTTATATCAAGAATAAAAATGCTCAGGACGTGGATCTGGCCGCTTTAACTTTCACTAAAAAACTGAAAGAGACCTTCGGAGAACGAGTTCTCGGTCCGGAGAAACCCTACGTTAGTCGAATTGCACTATGGTATATCCAGTCAATAATGCTTAAGATCGAAGCAGGAGCATCAATGAAAAAGGTAAAAGACCTGCTTCGTCGGATTCATGCATCATTAGTTGCTGATCCGAAAATAAAAAACTCCATAATTTATTATGATGTCGATCCCGTGTGACATGATAAAGCCGAATTTTCCGAACTCCCTTACCATCCGTTTTATAGTTTTTTGAACATGGAGATTATTAAAAAACGGCGAACCTTAATATTTTATGATTCGCTGCCTAATTAATGAAAGATACTTACTATATTTGCAATAAGAAAGTCGAAACTTAACAACCGACATGGTAGAATCAAATATTATCAATACAAAAGAACAGAATCACGATATCTTCGACCGAGAACATCTCTGGCATCCATATACCTCTACTAATAATCCACTGCCTACGTATAAAGTGGATCATGCGGAAGGAGCGGAGATTATTCTTTCCGACGGCACACGCCTCATCGACGGGATGTCTTCATGGTGGTGCGTGATTCACGGTTATAATCATCCGGTCCTTAATGAGGCGATAACCCGGCAGTTAGGCTTCATGTCGCACATTATGTTTGGTGGCCTGACCCATCAGCCGGCTATAGATCTGGGCAAATTACTGCTTAAGATTCTGCCTCCTTCAATGAATCATATCTTTTTCGCCGATTCCGGCTCTGTAGCAACTGAAGTGGCAATGAAAATGGCGGTGCAGGTTCATGATAATCCACGTAAAACAAATTTTGCTACAATTCGAAGCGGTTATCATGGCGATACCTGGAATGCCATGTCGGTCTGCGACCCGGTAACCGGAATGCATGGTGCTTTCGGGCCGGCCTTACCGATCAGATTTTTTGCTCCGGCTCCGGAATGTAAGTTTAATGCTGAATGGAATGATGAAGATTTTGAACCGATGAGAAGAATCATCCGGGAAAATGCAGATAAACTTGCCGCGGTTATTCTCGAACCAATTGTTCAAGGCGCCGGAGGGATGAGATTCTACCATCCTCAATATCTGAGAGAGTTACGCAAAGAATGCAACGAAAATAATATTCTGCTCATCTTCGACGAAATAGCTACAGGTTTCGGACGGACAGGAAAACTCTTCGCTTGGGAACATGCGGGGGTCGAACCGGATATAATGCTAATCGGCAAAGCGCTGACAGGGGGTTATATGACATTTTCTGCAGTGGCGACAACTGCCGATGTGGCTGATCGGATTTCCGCTTCAAGTTCAGGAGTGATGATGCATGGACCGACATTTATGGGCAATCCTCTTGCTTGCTCTGTTGCATTAGCATCAACAAACCTTTTGCTCGCATCAAATTGGAAACAACGAGTTTTGGAGCTTGAAGCAATAATGAAACGAGGCCTCGCTCCGGCTGAGAAAATGAGTTTCGTAAAAGAGGTAAGGGTGCTCGGAGGAATAGGAGTTGTAGAATTAAAAGAGGATGTAAACCTTGCTGAATTTCAGAAGCTCTGCATTCGTGAGGGAGTTTGGATAAGACCATTCGGCAAAAATGCATATATAATGCCTCCTTATCTTGCTATTTCCGATGAACAAACAGAAAAACTATGTCATGCCTTGCTGTCAATACTAAATGAAATGTATGGCGGATAATCTTAAAATATACCGGGATAAGCTCTCTTTACTACGTGACGAACATCGGTTTCGCTCTATTCCTCAAGATTGCGAGGGGCAAGATAATATTGATTTATGTTCAAATGATTATCTTGCTCTTGCCAATCGCCATAAAGAATTTATTCCCGAATTTCTCGACAGGTTTGGAGACGCTTCTTTTTCATCTTCGGCTTCAAGATTATTGTGCGGACGTCAGAAATATTTCCGGATGCTCGAAGAGTATCTTCAAAAAATATATGGCCGGCCGGCACTTATCTTCAATTCGGGCTATCATACCAATGTCGGTTTAATTTCAGCACTCAATACTGATAAGACAATTTTTCTATGTGACCGTCTTATTCATGCATCTGCAATTGATGGAATCAGAATGAGCGGAGCTCGGTTTGCAAGATGGAACCACAATGATATAGATTCATTAGAAAACCTCCTGAAAAAATACTCTTCCGATTATGACCGACTCATTGTTGTAGCGGAATCGATATATAGTATGGATGGCGATATCGCGCCTATTAAGAGCATATTGTCTTTAAAAGATCGATTCCCGGGCATAATGCTTTATCTCGATGAAGCGCATGCCGTTGGTGTGAGAGGGATCCACGGATGCGGTGTGGCGGAAGAATTGGGATGCATAAATGAAGTGGATATTCTTGTTGGAACTTTTGGTAAAGCATGTGCTTCGGTTGGTGCTTTTGTTTCCACCTCCCCCCTTCTTTATAATTATTTTCTAAATACCGCACGTAGTTTCATCTTTTCAACAGCTTTGCCTCCTGTAAATATTGCCTGGACTCTGCTCATGCTCGAAAAAATCTATAATATGGAGGAAGAGCGACATAGACTTAAAGAGATATCCTTTCATTTCAAAAATAAAATAAAGGAAATTACCGGAGAAACAACATCATCTGAGTCACAAATCATACCTCTTGTTACAGGAGATGCTGAAAAAGCTTTGAAAATTTCGGCTTTTCTACGTGAAAATAATATTGATGCGCTTGCTATACGCCGTCCTACAGTTCCTCCGGGAGAAGAGAGGATAAGATTCTCCCTTAACGCCGATATAACATATAAAGATATCGAGAAAGTCGGAGAGGTTTTACGCTTAGTATATTGAAAATGAAGAGCGAGTTTATTTCCAGAAAAGAGGGCAACCGAAATTTAATTCTGATTTTCGCCGGTTGGAGCACACAAGCTACATTTTACTCCGGAATTGAAATCAGTGGATGGGATGTTATGGTGTGCCATAGTTATGATACTCTCATATTTGATAATGAGGCACTAAAGGCTTATTCCACAGTCTTTCTTTTCGCTTGGTCGCTCGGTGTGGCCGCTGCTGAGAGAAGTATCGACCCCATGCTCGTTACATCTGCCTTTGCCATCAACGGTTCCCATATTCCGGTAAACGATGAATATGGAATTCCGATTGAAATATATAATGGTACGACAGAAAACCTCTCACCTCGTAATCTACTGAAATTTCAAAAAAGAATGGCCGGCGGCTCAGAAAATTTCTCTCGCTATTTTAATGGTCTTTCCTCACAAATCGATGATATGTATATCAAAGATTTAAAAGCACAACTTTTAACTTTCAGGGATCTCATTCCAATGAATGGTAATAAATGCCATCTCCCCTGGAAACGTGCTTACATAGGTCTGAAAGACAGAATTTTTCCTCCGGGAAATATGCTAAGAGCTTGGAAAGATTTTTCTAACGCCGTTATAATTGAATGTAATGAAAATCATCTGCCTGATATAAAAAAGATTATCTATTCAACCATACCGGATAAAAAAGAAATTTGCCGAAGCTTCGCCTCGGCATCAGAGAGTTATGATGCTAATGCGAGAGCACAGCAACTCATAGCTCAACGTCTGACAGAATTTACCTTAAAGACAGGCTTCCGCAAAAATGCCAAAATTCTTGAAATCGGTTCAGGAACCGGGTTATTCAGCCGATTGTATGCACCTGTTTTGGAACCGCAAAGTATAGATTATGTCGATATTGCCTCCAAATTTGAAGGAGGATTGGCTCCGGAAGAGCATTTTTATATTTCAGATGCCGAGGAATGGATGGAAGAGACTCATAATAAATGGGATGCAATTTTATCAGCATCAACTATTCAATGGTTTAGCAACCCGGATAAATTTTTCATAAATTGTGCAAGAACTTTGCATAAAGATGGTATATTATCTTTTTCAACTTTTCTTCCGGGTAATCTTCAGGAACTTGATAAATTTCGACCGGCACCTCTCCATTACCATTCAAAAAATGAAATTATAGAGATGCTGACAAATGATTTTGATGAAATAAAAACAATTCAAGAAGAAATAGAGCTTAGTTTCAGTTCCTCACGCGAACTACTGATGCACCTCAAATATACAGGCGTGACGGGAACCGCTCCGACCGGAGTATCTCCATTTACATTGCGGAATCTTACTAAACTCACCTATCGAACCCTTCTTGTTACAGCGATTCGTAAATGAACCCCTAAAATTTATGAAACAGAGCTTTATTTTAGCTCATACTAAACGGCATACTCTTGTCAGATATATTTTTTTTCTTTAAGTTTGCATTATGTTATAAAATAGGGTCTAACTAATCTCTATAATCTAAAGCTATGAAAGGTATAGTCCTCGCCGGCGGCTCCGGAACACGCTTATATCCGATTACGAAAGGAGTCAGCAAACAATTGTTGCCGATTTACGATAAACCGATGGTTTATTATCCAATTTCAACCCTTATGATGGCGGGGATTCGCGACATACTTATAATTTCCACCCCAAACGATCTTCCCGGATTCCGTCGTCTTCTCGGAGATGGATCAGACTTCGGTGTTAAGTTAAGCTATGCAGAACAACCCTCGCCCGATGGTTTGGCACAAGCATTTATTATCGGTAAGGAATTTATAGGGAATGATTCCGTATGTCTTGTGCTTGGCGACAATATTTTTCATGGTGCAGGCTTTTCAGCTATTTTGAAAGAGGCTGTTGATAATGTCGTGAATGAAGGAAAGGCTACAATTTTCGGATATTGGGTAGATGATCCACAAAGATATGGGGTTGCAGAGTTTGATAAGTCAGGAAAATGTTTATCAATAGAAGAAAAACCGGAAAATCCCAAAAGTAATTTTGCGGTTGTAGGACTCTATTTTTATCCCAACTCCGTTGTTTCTGTTGCAGAAAATATCAAACCGTCGGCACGTGGCGAACTGGAGATTACCAGTGTAAACCAAGAATTTCTTAAACGAGAGATTCTAAAAGTCAAGACGCTACCCCGAGGGTTTGCCTGGCTGGACACCGGCACTCACGACTCGCTGGCAGAAGCATCAATCTATGTAGAAGTGCTTGAGAAACGCCAGGGCCTTAAAATCGGATGTCTCGAAGGAATCGCATATCGCCAAGGATGGATATCAGCTGAAAAGCTGAAAAAAGTGGCGGAACCAATGAAAAAAAATGAATACGGACGATATCTGTTAAAAGTGCTCGAAGAAATCGGTCGCACCGGTGCCAGCAATCTTTAAGGCCCCATCTCATAAAAAATGGGGCCTAAGGCAGCGAATCATAAAATATTCGCTGCCTAAAGGACGAGGCTTCCCGGAGCATTCCTAACTATGTTTTTAAGCCGAATTCCGACAGAAACAACGTAGATAACACATTTATGTCACTCCGTCATCTATAATCCGGCAATAGAAGAAGTCTGTAAAAGTCCTTAAATTTTATACATATCATTGTAATAATTCTTGTAATCTCCGGAGGTAACATTATCCATCCAATCCTGATTATCAAGATACCATCTGACAGTTTTCTCTATTCCTTCTTCAAACTGCAAAGATGGCTCCCATCCCAATTCTCTCTGAAGCTTGCGGCTGTCAATAGCATAACGCAGGTCGTGACCTTTTCTATCTGTGACGTATGTAATAAGGTCAAGTGAAGTTCCCTCTTTATTCCCGAGCAATCGGTCTACAGTATTGATTATAACTTTTATTATATCAATATTCTTCCACTCATTGAACCCTCCGATATTATAAGTCTCCGCAATTTTTCCCTTGTGAAAGATCAAATCGATGGCGCGGGCGTGATCCTCTACAAAAAGCCAATCCCTTACATTCTCCCCCTTGCCATAAACCGGTAATGGTTTACGCTGACGAATATTATTGATAAAAAGTGGGATCAACTTCTCCGGGAACTGAAAAGGTCCATAATTATTCGAACAGTTTGTTACAATAGTAGGCATACCGTACGTATCATGATAGGCCCTTACAAAATGATCGGAAGATGCTTTTGATGCTGAATAAGGAGAATGGGGATTATATTTTGTGGTTTCAACGAAGAAGTCTTTTCCATAGGCTTGGTGATGCCGAGAGGATCCATTTGTAGTGAATGGAGAATCAGTACCTTCAGGATCAGTCAGCTCCAGAGCGCCATAGACCTCATCGGTAGAAATATGATAAAATAGTTTACCGGAATAACCTTCCGGCTGTTCCTCCCAAAATTCACGAGCTGCCTGGAGCAATGAAAGGGTACCCATAACATTTGTCCGGGCAAATACAAAAGGATCCTTGATCGAACGGTCCACATGACTCTCCGCCGCAAGATGAATTATGCCATCTATTTCATATTTTCTCACGATACGTCGCATCTCGTCAAGATCGGCTATATCCGCCTTCTCAAAAAAATAATTTGAAGAATGCTCGATATCCTTGAGATTTGCCAGATTTCCGGCATACGTCAGTTTGTCGAGATTGACGATCTTATAATCGGGATATTTTTTTACAAAAAGTCGGACAACATGCGAGCCGATGAACCCTGCTCCTCCCGTTATCAATATCTTGCGTTTGTATTCTTTTCCCATTCTATATTATATGAAATAGTAAAGATTCAATTTATTTTTCCTTTTGCCCTAAGTTAATCAAATTAAAACGGGCTTACAAATTCCTTAAGCTTAGGATGATGCTTATCTTTTTCTGATAAGATCGCTTCCGAAATTTTGATTTTCCAGTCGATTCCCAATGAATCATCAAGGATTGAAATACCACCATCGGCTTCAGGTGCATAAAAATTATCACATTTATACTGAAACACAGCCACATCACTTAGCACCGCAAAACCATGAGCGAAACCGCGTGGAATAAAGAACTGAAGATGATTCTCCTCTGAAAGCTCAACAGCGAAATGACGTCCGAATGTCGGGGAATACTTACGAAGATCAAGCGCGACATCAAGCACCCTACCACGGATACATCTCACAAGCTTGGCCTGACTGTGAGGAGGCCTCTGAAAATGCAACCCACGGATAACTCCGAAAACCGACATTGATTCGTTATCCTGTACAAATTCGACAGGGGCGACTTGCTCATCAAATTCCCTTTTACTATAACTCTCAAAGAAATAACCTCGCCCGTCATTAAATATACGTGGCTTGATTAAAACCAATCCCGGAATTTCTGTAGTTATCACCTCCATATTTAATATTATATAATCCTCTGACACGCAATTACGGAAATAAAACCCGACAAGCGGTCTGACAGATTTTTTTCTTATCTTTGCAGATAAATAACTTTTTAAATTTAACGTAAATGTAGTTTAAGAATATTGTATTATAAAACTTTTTGAGTCCTATAGAGGGTTGCCCATCGTCATCATTCGATCGGATCTCCCCCATTTACTCTCCACATTCTTTTATGAGGGAACATTTCGATTATAATTTTTCTCAAAAAGAATTCCTCAAAAGTTAAGGAGTTTTACAAATACATAAATCTTTATAACCACATACAAAAATAGCAATTATCCATGAGTCTTCCAAAAGATCCTTTCATGCTTTACAGTGCAATAAACATGAAACTGCGCGACCAATTCTCCTCATTACAGGAACTCTGTGATTCTGAAGGAATAAATATCGAGGAATTGAAATCAAAGCTTGCTTCTGCAGGATTTGAATATATGCCATCCATAAATCAGTTCAGATAGCGACTGCTTAAACTTTTTCAAGCAAATCCGGGTGAATAAAAGGAAGGGCAATAGCGCATATTCCTTCAATCTCCACAACTATGTGCTTGTTATTCCTGATTCTCCTCGCATACCCTTCATAACCTGAAAACGGGCCCCCCTTTACCCTCAATCTGTCTCCGATTTTGAATTCCTCTTTTTTATAGATTTCACAACGAGTGGAATCATTGGCGGTTAGAAGTCGGAACAATCGCATTTCCCTTTCAGGAATAGCTTGAATCCCGGAGTCCCTGGTAAACCGATAAATCCAGAAAAGCGGTAAGGAGGATTCCGTGCCACGGCTCTCTTTCTCCAGAACTATAGCATTGGTTTCTTCCATCTTCATAAAGAGCAACCGGGGAATTAGCGGACGCACACGCACTCTTCGCTCTCCTTGCGTCACTCGGATCTCCGGAATATATATTTCTTCGCATTTTTCCAAAAGACGATCTCGAAGCCCGTAAACATCAGATGTTCTGACTGCATACCATTTTGCCGATTCTTTCATTCTCTACATTTAAATTATTCAGAGATTTTTTGCAATGTCACAGGCCTTGCGATATTCGTCAGGAGTTCCGATATCAACCCACAGACCAGAAAGAGGAAATCTTACAACCTTCTCACCTGCCTTAACAAGGACATCGATAAGATCGGTTGCATTAAAGAACTCCCCTTTCGGAATGTATTTCAAAGCTTCCTTACGCAAGAGATAAATTCCGGCATTGGCATAGAGTGAATAGGTTGGTTTCTCAGTCACCCCTTTGATATCTCTCCCGTCAAGATCAAAAATTCCATAAGGAATAGAAATCTTATAAGGAATGGCAGTAGCCGACATCATGGCTTTATTCCTTTTGAAATGAATAAAGAAATCTTCGTAATTTATATCTGTCAAAAGGTCGGAGTTCATTACAAGAATATTCTCTTGCTCCGGCTCTTCAATCATACTTAGAGAGCCAATCGTCCCAAGGAAACGCTCTTCAGCAACACATTCTATCTTGACACCGGCCGGAGAACGCAACTTGAAATGATCAATGAGCTGTTCCTTAAGATAATTTACCGTTACCGTTATATGCTTTATGCCATATTCTGCAAGTCGATCAATATTATGGTCAATGATCGCTTTGTCTCCAATCTTAAGAAGGGGTTTAGGACAATCAAGAGTCAGGGGCCGAAGTCTTTCTCCCCGTCCCCCGGCCATAAGAACCGCTTCTATCGGAAGCACAGATTTTCGTTCGGTAAGGTCAATAATCCCGACAAGATGTCGGTCAGAGTCAAGAATGGGAACAAGCGTAATTTCCCGCTTGCGAAAGTCTCTGATTTTCTCAACATCATAGCGATCGGCAACAAAACTATAGGTACGGTTCATCGCCAGAACGACACAATCATCCAAGCCAACACCGGAAATCAACGACCGACGAATATCACCATCTGTAAGTGTTCCGACCAGACGACTATCTGAATCTATGACAAAAAGTGTCATCGAACTCCCTGAAATATCATTAAGCATTCTTAGAGCCTCAACAATCGTTGATGACTCCGGAATTACATATCGCTTCATCTCTGCTTCAGTATTAAATTTGGGCTCTTGCCGAAAACTATAGTATCAGAAGGAATATCAGTATCCTTTACGTAAGCATCGGCAGATAGAATCACATTATCACCTACTTCACAATTTCCGAGAACCTTACTATTGGAAAACATAGTGAAGTTTTTCCCTATTCGTGGGTAGGTTATCTGACCGTCGTGAAAATTTCCTCCTATCGTACATCCCTGATATGCAACCAGACCGTCAGCTATTTGAGCTCTACCTATAACAAGACCGAGAGGATGCTCGAAAAAGAAAACATCCGGTAGCGTTATTTCGTGATATAGATCTACTCCATTCATGATTTTATTAAGATAGTAGATTTTATCTGCAAGGCATTTATTCTTTCCGTCGCCGGTATCAGTTTTTGATATTGTGCTTGAAAGATAATATAGATACGTAAGCCATTGGCCCGAATGGAAAGGACTGAAAAAAGCCTCACCATCTCTATTGTAATATTTATTTTTAAGATGGGAGAAACAATATTCACATCGTTTCAAGGCCTCCGGCGACCGCACAACCAATATCTTCTCTTCATCTTCCGAGAGAGGAAAAAAATTTCCAAGCTGACGTATCAGGATAGCCGGAATTTCATTTAGGTCAATAAGTGCTTTCATATAGCTGTCCAGCCACCGTCGGCTGCAATGATCTGACCGGTGATATAGCGAGCGCCATCCGACACAAGGAACAAACAAAGAGGAGCAATATCTTCAGGATTACCCATTCTTTTCATAGGACATCTATGATTATAATTTCTTACGAATTCCTCCCGTTGGTTATCAAATATCCCGCCCGGACATACACAATTCACCCGTATCCCATATTTTCCAAGCCACGATGCAAGATAACGTGTAAAATTAATGATTCCGCCTTTAATTGCACAATATTCTACAGGCGAACTCCCTCCGTAGTCCTCATAAATCGTGAAATCATTCCCGACAATTCCATAGATTGATCCGAAATTTACAATTGACCCGGATTTCTGTTTCTCCATGACAATCGATACCTGTTGATCGAGATAAAAAACAGGATTAAGCTGTAAGGCTACGTTTTCTTCCCAATGACGAAGAGGCGTATCCTCAAATTTATATCGTCCCCAGTCGGAAGTGTGCGGATAAGCTGCATTAATCAGACCGTCTATTCGGGAATAATTTTCAACAACAAATGAAACCAATTCGTCAATCGACTTCCTGTCGGATAGATCTAACCGGAAAGTGGCACCTCTTTCTGTAAAAGCCGTTTCTTCGCATATATCCGCCTCAATGACACAAGCAGCATGATCTTTCAGCTCCTTCACGATTTCCTTACCGATAAGTCCTCTCGAACCGGTCACAATTATTATCTTATCTCTTAGATTCATCTCTTGAAAGTTTAAGTTAATTCTCCTTTTCAGAAAAAATCAATCACATCTTCTGGTCCAGATTCTTTCCCTTCTCCTCATGTTCGAAATTGGGTAAATACTCTGTAAGATTTCTCACTACATCCTCTTTTGTAAACTCTCCCTTGAAAAGATCTTCCAGATTGTCAAGGAAGCGATTCACTTCCTCACGTGGCCTTCGGGGAGATTCAAGGATTACTCCCAGAGAATTGAATCTGTCTGTATCAAGTTTCTCTCCGGGAACGAAGAATTCCTCAAAATCCTTCTCGCCGGTTGTATCGCTCTTAAAATATACAACAGGCCAATATTGCGATTCGGCATCCATGCGTGCTGCAAATTTACGAGCGGATTCATCATCAGCAAATTCAACTTTTTGATATCCGGCTGTTTCTATAAAACGATCACAAATAGTTGAAAAGGTTATCATGGATTTATCGTCAAGTTTCGGATAGAAAATTTCACCGCTCCTTCCGAGAATACTTGCAAGCATGCATATCTGGCCACTCTCTTCCGGCGATACAAAATAACGTTTCACATCTGTCGGTGCAGCCAAAGGCTGATGCTTGGAAAGTCTTTCTATCCACCCGGCCGGAAGTGAACCATTTGAAAACGCAACATTAGCAAACCGGGCCGTAGTGACTTTAAACTTATCATTATATGCCATGATAAGATCCTCCATCACTCTTTTACTTGCTCCCATTATATTCACCGGATTGGCTGCCTTGTCTGTCGATACACAAAAGAAATGACTCGGCGGATATTTCTCAAGAAGGTCAAGAAGACGGCGTGCTTTCAAAACGTTATTCTCAATTAGTGCCTCAACCGCCCATTTATCTTTCTCGGAACGCACATGTTTATGCGCTGAAAAGTTTGCCACTATATCAAATCCACCTTTCTCCTCAAAAATTCTTCTGAATATCTCGTTTGAGAAATCCAATGTATAGGTGACATAATCTTCCGGAACAAACATTCCTTCCGTTGAACGAAGATCTCGCGTAAGCTCCGCAAGCCCATTTTCATTAAGATCAACAACCGTAAGCGAAGACGGACGGAAGGGTAGAATCGCCTTAATATAAGAACTGCCTATCGAACCGGCTCCCCCGATCACAAGCACCTTCTTTCCTTTTATCTCTCCTGAAAGTTGGTCTTTATTTATCTCTATGTCTGACAAAAACATTGAATGTTCTCGTCCTGTCACCGACTCCTTTATGAATTTATCAATATCTATCATATCCTAATCCAGATTCTTAAGGGAAAGCAGCTTTGAAATTAGTAGCAAATAATATCACCTTAATAACTCATTCTTTAAATTGAAATTCGTTTATCACAGAGCAGACATAATCAATCTCTTCAGCGTTGAGAAGCGGAGAAATGGGTAAGGACAATTCTGTCTCCTGTAGTTTCTCCGTAATTATGAGACTCCCGCTTTTAATAATCTTATCGCTATCCTTATAACAATCTTGTCTATGAGGCGAAACGGGATAATGGATTAGCGTTGTGATACCTCTCTCTTTAAGATATTCCTGCAAAAGATCTCGCCGGTCACAAAAAACCGGGAAGAGATGGTAAACGCAATTCAGGCTTCCTGCTGTAAGTAGGTGAGGAACTCTGACCGCATCATTCCTAATCTCGTTCATATATCTTTCAGCCACTGCAGTCCGGCATCCGTTATCATAGTCCAGTCGTGGGAGTTTAACACGCAGCGCAGCAGCTTGGATTTCATCAAGTCGAGAATTAAGACCACAAAATGGGAAGATATATTTACGCGACGACCCGTAATTGCCAAGCGATCTTACCATTTCAGCAAGTTCCTTATCTGAAGTTGTGACAGCTCCCCCATCTCCAAGCGCTCCAAGATTTTTTCCCGGATAAAAACTGTGACCGGCCGCATCGCCCAGCGAACCGGTTCTTCTGTCATGATAAAAACATCCATGTGCCTGCGCATTATCCTCAATAAGTTTGAGTCCGTATGTCTTGCACAACTCTCCTATCTTTTCCGTATATGCACACCTTCCATAGAGATGCACAATCATGACAGCCCGGGTGCGTTTGGTTATAGCCTCTTCAATCTTAACCGGATTTATCTGAAGTGTTGTGGGATCAGGATCGACAAGTACAGCTCTCATCCCGCACTCCGTAATAGCCAGGATACTGGCAATATAAGTATTAGCGGGAACAATAATCTCATCACCTTCTGAAAACAGTCCCAACTCCTTATATGCCATAATGATCAGCTTCAGGGCATCGAGACCGTTTGCACAACCGATTGCAAAAGATGTTCCGATAAACTTCGCATATTCCTGCTCAAAGGCCGCGAGTTGTTCACCTTGAAGATACCATCCGGAATGTATTACATCTACCAGAGTCTCCGAAAGCTCCGGCTCAAAACTCGCATTAATATCACGCAAATTAAGAAAGTCTACCTTTCTCATCTTTTCCGCCATCTTTTAAACTCCGTATAATTACGGATATACTCATCTTCATCAAAAAATTCAGATGCAAGAACCAATGCCACGGCTCCCGATGAAAAATCCTTTAGAGTTCGCCACATTCCCGGTTGTATCAACAATCCTTCGTATGGTTTATTCAAAAGGAAACTCTGTTTTTCCACTCCATCATCAAGAACGACATTAAAACTACCGCTTACCGCAATTATCAGCTGCTGAAGCGTTTTATGGGCATGTCCCCCACGACCTTCTCCACCGGGAACATCATAGAGATAATAAACACGTTTTATATCGAAAGGTATGTCTTTATTGCCCTCAACAACCGATAGGTTACCCCTACGGTCCTTATGTCTGGCCAATTGAATTATCTCACAGTCCATAAATAATTCGCTTTTAGTTGCTGACACTTTCTTATTATTTCCCGATTCGAATCACGGTGAATGAATAAGCCGGTGCCTCATAGAGAAGTTTTCCTTCTCCTGTTGATACCGCAGTGTTCTGCGGAACAACAGACGTATCGGAAGGAGAGCCGGTTAATACCTTCGCCTCCTTTATCTTCATACCGCTGTTTAATCCGAGCTCTCCCCCCGGAATAGAAACCGTTGTAGAAACCGGAAGAAGATTTGCATATTTAACTATTGCATCTCCCGACTTCGAATCCTTTACAACTGAAAGACCTATACGTTTTCTTACGTCATCCGATTTATTATCCATTGAAAGGGAGAACGGAATGTATTTATCGCCATCATTCACCGAATACATCTGCTGCACATAATAATCGGGGGTCAATGTGATTCCGTCATTGTCGAAATATATAAGATCCGGACTCCAGTTCACTCTTTTCTTCTTTGCCAGTAAAGGTGCGTAAGAAGTCATGGCCACAACATCGCCATTGCGCTCAATGCCGGTGAGATACAGAGCGATACTCAATGCCGCTTCAAGATTACTGGGGCGTCCGGGAAGGTGGGATGCGTATTCGCCGAGATATACTTTTGTACCGTTACGGTCATAATTATCATAATAGTTACCGTTCTCTATAAACCATCCCGGAGAAACATAATAATGTTCATCCACCATATCTACGTTCTGTTCCTTAGCAAAACGCCAACCTTCCTCATAATCAGAACCCTCATAGAAAGGGCCAACCGTGCCTACAACGGTGATATCGGGATATTGTCTCTTCACTACATCATTAATGAGTTTGAAACGCTCTTCAAACACTTCGGTTATCATATCCTCATTGCCAATTCCGATATATTTAAGGTTAAACGGTTCGGGATGTCCTGCTTCTGCTCGTCTGCGGCCCCAATTACTATCAACCGGCCCATTGGCATATTCAATAAGATCCAAAACGTCTTGTATGTATTCCTCCATCATCTCTAATGGAAGTCCCCCCTGCTGTCCTTTTGAAGTCAGCTCATTCATAGACCCCGACCATGCTACACCGGAGTTCTGACAAGGTACACCTGCCGCCAAGACCGGTAACGGCTCTGCACCCATATCCTCACACATCAAAAAATATTCATGATATCCCAAACCGCGGGTCTGATGATAACCCCAAAGATTACGAAGCGGTTTCCGACTCTCAAGAGGTCCTATGGAACCTTTCCAATCATACATATTGTCTATACCATCCCCATGAGCTACGCAGCCACCTGGGAAGCGCACAAATTTTGGTTTGAGAGCTTCAAGTGTTTCAGCAAGATCTCTACGCAGTCCGTTACGTCTACCCTTATACGTATCTGCAGGAAATAACGATATCATATCGAGATCGCAATCAACATTTGCAGGAACAGTAATTATAAGACGTCCTTTTTTCACATCTTTTGAAGCACGTAGCGTAAGGTCCGTATTATGCCATTCTTTCCCTTCAAGCTTCAATTTGCCTGAAGCAGCCTCTCTGCCGAGAGAATCAACTACACAAACCTTTAGTGTCGCATTCTTTTCTTTCGGGAGGCGGCCAAACAATGAGAAGATATATTTATCTCCTTTTTTCAAAGATATTCCATCGAATCCACCGTTTATAAGTTTTCGTTCAACCGGCGATGAAACAAATTTTACATAATGTGGATTATTCTCATGTATAGGATCAACAGTCGAAACTGGAAAAATTGTATCGGTTGCCTGTCCTTCTATTAACCATCCGTATGAAGGGCCCCAGCCTTTTCGCCACGTATCTGAAAAAGAATATTCAAAATCTCTGTTTTCAATCATCTCTGCATAAAGGCCCCCATCAGCCGAACGACTGATATCTTCAAAGAAAATTCCGATAAGATTTTCACTAATGTCTACAGGACTTTTTTCAGAAGCTCTACGCGCAGTAACTGAGACAGGAACAATCGACCCAAACAAGGCGGGATCATCTTTCATCAGATGATTCTCTTTATTATTCTTCTCACGACGTTTCTTAATGTATTCATTGATTGCATCGCGTTCCTTGGTTGAAAATTTTGTGAGAGTCCCTGCGATTAACTTTCCGTCAATCATAACAGAAGTGTCTTTAGGCATGATGGTTACATCCTTAAGAAACTTTCTTGCGCTGTCGCTTACAACATAACGTTGAGGTTTCCAGTTTAGAAGATCATGAGAATCGGCTGCAGCAACCGTTTCATTCTTATCTGAGACCCAGAAAAGACATCTCCATCCATCCTGAGTCTTGCAAAGAACCGGAGAAAACATTTTCTTCATGCTCCCCCAGGGACCGAAGTCAGACTTAAGGAAATCCATTCCTTCTCCAAACGACGTCCACTCATTTCCATCCTTAAATGCAAGTTTTAGTCCGCCTTTACCATCAACCGCTGAATATGCAAATAGCAATATGCTATCATTATCTTCCGGCATAACAACGTTATTGGGAAAAGCCTTAACTACAGACGCACCGGCTATAACGAAGCCGAGGCCTATAATAACCTTCCTATAGAGACCTCTCATTTTTGCAATTTATTTAACTATGACAATACCTTCAGCCGAGGGAATGGTAACTTCATACTTTCCTCCCTTCATTAGCTTTATATCTTTCTTTACGACTTCGCCATTTTCAGCGTCACAGATAAGCACAGCATTTCCCTCCCCAAGGAACGGCATATCGAGATTAAGCTTTAAGGTTTCTCCGGTCGCATTAATTCCTGAGACATACCATTTATCGCCATGACGGCGAGCAAGCACGATATATTTACCGGGATAGCCGGCAATAAAACGAGTATCGTCCCAAAGGGTGGGGACATTTTTCATATACTCTATGCTTACAGGCGAAGCATCCGAAAGATTATTGGGAGCAAGAGCAAAGTTCTGGGCCGGACTCTGAAACAGTGTAGCAATAGCAAGCTGGAAAGCCTCTGATGTCCGACGCTTGGAACCTCCGTCATTACCACGGTTTAGGTTCTCATTTAGGAAAACTCCGCCAAATTCCATTGCGCCTACCGCGTTACGCACAAAAGGATGAAGAGCGGCATTTTTTGCCTCATTATCGCAGAAATGCTGTTGGAAATACATGTTCTCTGAGGCAAGGATCGCCTCGCTTCCGATATAATTGGGATACATTCTTTCCCAACCTCTCGGTAGGGTGCATCCATGGAATATAACCATAAGGTCATGATCATTAGCATCACTCAGAATATCTTCATAAAGACGCATTGTCTCCTGTTTGTCGCCTCCAAAGAAATCAACCTTAATGGCTTTTACTCCATTTTTCTGCAACCACTTCATCTGCTTTTTACGTTCAATCGGATTATCCATCAGATTGATCGGGCTTTGAACGATATCATTCCAGTATCCACTTGAGCTATACCAGAGAATGGGAGTGACATTTTTGGATTTTGCATAGCTGATCAGGTCCTCCATGCCTTTCCACCCTATATTTTTATCCCAGCCACAATCTACCAGGGTATATTCATAACCCATAGCAGCGGCCAGATCTATAAATTCTTTTAAGTCTTTAGTATTAATACTGTCATCTTGCCACAAAATCCAGCTCCAGGTGGCGCGTCCCGGTTTGTAATTAAAAGAGGCATCGAAACGAGGAGAAACCGTATTCCATGGAGCGGTTGTCTCTACAATTGGAGCAAGATCTGAACCAACAGAAATAATGCGCCAAGGCGTACTTCCCGGCAGTGAGAAAGCCGGCTCGGAAGTGCCGTTGCCATTATTCTCTTCCGGCATCGGGAATTCTATTTTATAAACACCGTCCGTATAATCGGAAAGACGGCTGGCACAGTATCGACGATCAACTCCGGTTTCGCTCACAAGTGCCCACCCGTTGTCGCCGATTTTAAATAATGCCGGGAATGTAAATCCTTTGCCATATTGAGATTTTTTGCCAAGTGGGGCATCAAAAATATACTCTTCTTCATAACTGGGTTTAGTCCGCTTCCAACCGATCATGGCATCGCTCTGGGGAGTCATAAAAACTGTAGTTTGGGCAGGAAAACTAAAACCTGTAAGCTCATTCATAACCCTTGTCGAGCCAGTAACATCAGTTTTGGGAAGGTTATAACGAAATGCAACGTCATTATCTGTAACAACAAATTCCACCTCAAGCTTTTTACCATCCTTATTCTCGAATTTACAGATTAATGTGTTGGCTTTTAAATCTACAGATGATTTTTTTATAGTAGGAATATCATACTTGATATCTTCCTCACTTTCACTGATCGAGGTCATCTTCAGACCTTTGGAAAAATCGGCATGATTTGTAATCATGCCGAGCGGAGAATTTTCAAGAATTGTTTTGCCATCGTAAGTAATGCTATAAGCCGGTGCACCATTTAAATTGGAGACTGTTACTGAAAGACGGCCGTCAGGCCCTTTCACAATAGCGGATGTAAGGCCCTCACCGGGAGTGCCCCATTTTTCTTTCAAGCGGTTCATTTCCTCACGTGTGATCGGAATTACCGTACCATGACGAGGATGAAAATCCATTGTAACAGGCTTATCGACAACTTTGAAGTTCTTCAAATCGGTTGTCTCGGTAAATTCATATCCTCCTTTGATATAGACATCATACATAAGGATATATTTGTCTTCGCCTATAAGTTTAAACGTACCGGCCCCTTCTACAGCTTCCTTTGTCTGCTGTTTGTAGTCAGGCTGCTCCTCCCACTTCCCTGAAGTAAGAGATTTTGTAGATGCCACCTTTATGCCATTTCCATGTCCCTCTGTCTTATAAAAAAGATAATATACACCATCTTTATAGACAATATCTCCATCTATACACGATTTTCCATCCTTAGGAATAAAAAATGGCTTGGGTTCACCTTCTATATCCGTAAAGTCTTTATTAGCGTATGCATAGTAAATAATATCCGGGCCGTCACCATGCTTCATAGACCAATATATAAGATATTTCTTGGCTTTGGGATCATAAATTGTCTGAGGAGCCCACACTCTCAGCAAATCTTCCTGACCCGGATATTTCTGCTGTATATTGACAACATTATGTGTCCAATTTATTAGATCACACGATTTAAGAAGCACCATTGCGCGGTTTGAGCTCCACCCGTTAGCCGAAACCATATCTGTAACAACCATGTAGAAACAGTTATCAGGGCCTCGGAGAATATGAGGGTCACGCACTCCGCCTGTCTGGCTTATATCTGCAGAATTGATAACCGGCTGATTGCCGTTTAATGCTTTATAATTATAGCCATCTTCACTGATAGCAAAGCGTATTGCTTCTTCAGCTTTCCGGTTGTCATTGCCGGTAAAATACGTAAAAAGATAACCTGCATAATCCTTCTCTTTCGGAACTCGAGAAGCAGCATTCATTCCGCTCAGGGAAATAGTAATAAATAATAAGGTTAAAATGAAACGCTTCATCTTATTGTTAGATTAAAATTTTCTATTGTGGAATTATTCTCCAAAGATATATAAAATTCATCTAAATACAAAACATATTAGACCCCGTTTCAAAAAAATGGCAGTCGCACGGGCGGCTCCGGTCGAGGGATTTTCGCAAGCTGAAGACGGAGCGATGCGGGCATCGCGACCGATGAAGCTTGGCGAAAAGCACCGGCCGGAGACGGACAAGGGTAACTTGTTTTGCCTTCGGAGGCCTTTTTCGATCCGGCCTTAAACCTCGGCGAAATGACGGACCGTCCCGACCTTAGACCGGGATTAAAGGAGGCATCAGGGAAACTTGCTACGCAAAATACCGGAGCATGAAGAAGACGAGGGCAAACATAGCCATTGACCGAGCCGTCGACAGATACCGCTCGTAATTCCTCATCAGCCTCCGGTAGGTCTGCGACCATGAGATTGTCCTCTCGACAACCCAGCGGCCATCGATGGGTTGGAATCCTGAGTTTCCGTAATTGGATTTGACGCAGTCGAGTCTGACTCCCAGCTCTTCAAGCGGCATCTCCCTGAAGGCACCCCGATATCCCAGGTCGGCCTTGATGACCTCTATGCCGGGGAAAAGAGACAGGACACTGGAAGCCCCAGACGCACGCTCTGGCTGTCGATGACGGTCACCGAAGGTGAAGGAGACTGGCCCAGCCGCTGTAGACAAGGTAATAAATGCCCTACAGAATTTCGAACTGACAATGCCTGGGATGCTTTCGGGCCAGCCGGGGAAAGATACTTTTCAGAAGCAGACGTTGATTCTCGCTTATGTTTACGTGATGGAACAAAGGGGAACGCAGGTTAAGATTCGGTTACATTTATTTGCAGATCAGACAGCAATGGAGTCTGAAACATGTCGATACCTTAACGAACGACAGCCTCGCGATATTCTGCCCTCACTGGGGAGAAAGTTACGACCGGACTCGCATCCTTGGCCGCTTTTCGTCCTTTGGCTCAGTCACATAGCTCGCTATGCTCCCTCGCCTGCAGAACGAAAATCGCCTCAAGGCTGCGACCCGTGCGGCCGCCATTTTTTTGAAACGGGGTCTAAATTCATCTTCCCTTCTTCTCGTTCAGATATGCTTGCCATATTATAAGCTTGAAAAAAAGATAGCAGGATAACAACTTTTCGTCATCATCCTGCCATCTATTTTATAACTATCTTATTAATACTGATAAATCGTTATTGTTCAGTATCTACTTATTAATCAAGTCTCGCCAATAAGTTGTAGTAAGAGTATCTACCGTCTCTCCTCTCAGCGTATCGGTGATACTTATACGTTGAAATTCTGAATCAGGCAAGTCTCGTTCAAAGATTGCTTTAAGACCATTTTGATTATCAAAATAATACACCTGTGTTCCGGCCGTACCTTCCCTTTCAAGCCGACCCAAAAGAATCTTAGTTGGGGCTCCCCGCAGATCGGTAAGGGTATCATAAATACTCAGACGATACCTCATTTGCTCAATCGAATCATATCCGTAAGAATCAACTTTTTCTTTGCGGCCTCTTTTTCTTTTCCTTTCTTTTGATGAGATTTTCCCGATTTTTCCGGTAGTATTCTCACGGTCAAGTCGGTAAATAGTCTTACGATTAGTGCTGATATGGCATGACTCAGGCCACCATCCATCCCTAAGATCAGTCGGTAGGGATGCTATCTCTTCAGCAATTAAGGATTGAAGCTTTTGCTTCTCTTTGGCAGATAGGTAATTCACCTCATATATCTTATCGTCAATCCAAAGATATCTACCCTCATCAATCGTCCATCCCCGCCATCCGTCTGCACTCCATTTTTCAGGTCCGCTTCCGGTTATTATCTGCTTTAAGGAATCATCGATCATTTCTGAATAATAAGCCCGCATTTCTTTATCGTCGGCTATATCTTTCAATGGATACGGGCGTGATAAAGGATAACTGACAATAGCTGCAAACCGATCACTGTCGTTATCGGCGATAGCTCTGACCGCTTCCTTTACTGATTTCGGCAACGAATCGGATTTTTCAATCTCTACGACTTTGCCTAATCCATGCTGCCGGGAACAACCTGCGCTTAATACGGCAACCACGGCCGCAAACATCAATATTTTTTTACGCATTTTTTCTCCTGTTCTTTTATAAAGTCTCTGGCTTTTAATTAACCTGAGTCCTCATATCCATTAATTTTTCTTGAGTTATGACTCCAAGTTCAAAAGGTTTAAAAAATATATCCATAACACTCTGTGCAAGTGCTGTTTTCTTCTCTCCTCCAGTTTCATTTATGAAGAGAGCGTCAAACTCCTCTATACGCCGGTTCCTGATTTGTGTATGCACCTTCCCTTTATAGCGGGAATGAGCAAGATAACTTTCGCGTATATTTCGGTCGCCTGATTGTAATTTTTTATATACCGTTGAACGTTTCACAGCCCCTGACCCTATATTATAGGCCAGAACGCCAAGAAGGAGTGAATCTTTACCAAAACTGCGGAACACCGCACAGTTTTTCAACAAATCTTTTCTTAATAATGCATCTGCCTCGGCTTCAGTCAGCGCTTTATTACGGCTATATTTTTCGCCGGGAAGCACCTTATGACCATATCCGATCAATGGCCAATGACGCGTAGAATGTAGGGTCTCATATTTCTTTATAATATTGACCGCCGCCTCAAAGTCGGAGATTTCTTTTTCCGGTGTCGTTTCAAAAGCTTCAGCTTGGGGCATTTTGGAGAGTCCGGCTATCATCATCATAAACATAGCCGACGCCATTATAACTGTAAATACTTTTTTCATACCATATTAAAAACGCCTTTTTAATACCCTTGGTTCATCTTTTTTTGATTTCTCACCTATTATTATTAAGTTTGCCGATAAGTATTAAAGTGAATTTTGAAAACTATTCCTTATAAAGTTTTTTATGAATTATAAAAAAATCACGGCTTCTGTAGTTTGTGTCCTTACAGCTTTTTCAGGATATGCCCAAACTAAAGCTCTAACTGACATTCATCTTGATTCCACTGTTAATTCTCATAAGCTCATATATTTTGGCAAGGAAACAAATGAGGCGAAAGATTCGTCTGAAACGCTTATCAGAAAATTCTATGAAGATCAATTCCGCCATTTTCAAGATCCGCTCGCTCCCTACTTTCTTTTTCTTTCAAAAGATAATAAACTGGCAATGGGAGTGGGAGGTTGTGTCAGGATGCGTGGATATTTCGATTGGGGCGGAGCACTCCCAAGTCCGGCTTTTGCTCCCTACCTGATTCCGATGTCGCCCGACCCGACAAGGAAACGACAACTCGGTACTACACCTGCCGGTACGGCTCTGTTTTTCAGGGTAATTGGGAGTAATAAAGCGCTGGGCGAATACCAACTTTATATTGAAGCCAACTTCAATGGCTACGAAGCGCGTGATTTTCGTTTGAAAAAAGCATACGGAGTGATCAACGACTGGACTATTGGTTATACGAATTCAACATTCAGTGACCCAACAGCTCTCCCGCCGGCTATAGATGCAGCAGGACCTAATGCCAAAATGAGCGCGACAAGTGTTCTGGTGAGATGGCTACATAGCTTTAAGAAAGGCTTCTCCCTGGCAGCATCGGTTGAATCTCCCTCTCAGCAGATTCAGACAGTATCCGGAATGACAGCCAAAGTCACACAATATGTCCCCGACGTTGCAGCATTCGGTCAGTATCAATGGGGATATTCCAATCATGTTCGCCTGGCTGCAATTTATAAATCTCTGAACTATCGGAATATTCTTGAGGCAAGAAACAAGTATGTAGCGGGATGGGGCCTACATCTTTCAACCGTCTTCCATCCTCATCCCTCGCTCACTGTTTACGGTATGATGAACGGAGGGCAGGGATTCTCAAGCCTGGGTGGAGATTGGCTGATGGGAAATTATGATCTTATTCCGGATCCTGATAAACCCGGAAAAATGTATTCTCCATATTGTTGGGGAGGATATGGAGCTATTCAGTATAACTTCACACCTGAAGTTTTCCTCTCTGCAACATTCGGAGGCACACGGTATCAACCTCAGAAAGCTGTGGAAGGCTCAGAATATAAACAAGGACTATATCTCGCAGTCAATGCATTCTGGTATCTGACTCAACGAATCTCCTGCGGCGCGGAATTCAATCTCGGACGTCGACTTAATTTTGACGGAGAATCTCGCTGGGCAAGAAGAATAGGACTTTTGGCACAATTCTCATTCTGATTTATTTCGTCCACAAAATTAAACCAAATGTTACAAATATGGTCATACTTACGACCATTTAAACATTACGACTATGAAAAGACTGACAATTTTACTTATTACAATCTTCATGGCTATCTCAATGTCGTTGTCAGCATACGCGGGTAATCATGACAGAGGAAAACACCATGACCGAAAAGAATACCGTCATGAAAAGAAAAGCCATAAAACGGAGAAGCATCATAATGTTAAAAGGCCACACGTTCCACATCGCGCTCCTCATAGAGATAAGCATGACAGATGGTGTCATGATCGTTTGAAAGATATGGTAAGCCATGCTACTCGAGGATGTCATTCGGTGAATGTATGGCGAATAAGTGATGATACTTTCGTCGTGAAGTATAATCGTGGTGGCAAATGGTATATGCAACGGTTATATCCCGGTAACGGCAGATACGGTTCTCCTATCCGTATAATTATTGATCGAAACGGAGAATGGTACCCTTATTCCGACCATGGACAGAGGTATATTCCTGAAGGAGACAGATTGCAACTTATTATAAATGGGGTTGCACAAGCTGTCTGGCAACTTCTCCCGGCTTTTATGTGATCTGCCGGCATTATCATATATATTTTCCTCCCGGCTTCAAGACTTCTCTTAATAAAATAATGAGGTCTTGAAGCCGGGAGGAATGATTCTTATTTATATATGAACCCGTATTTTAAGTAGGCTATTCTGAATTTCTTTTCAGCCAATCCATTCTTACTTTGTCAGGAAGATGCTTGACCTTAAAATTTGAGAATGTCGCTCTAAACCCCATTCCATCCGGACTGGCGGCAAACATTCCGACCCTGACAGGTCGATTGGCTTCCAGCCAACAGTTACGCATCATCTGATAATGTATGTTATCAAACGAATAAAATATCTCAACTGCATCCAGACGTCTTAATGCCTTTATCCAAACAAACTCCACCGGTTCCTCCAGAGCTATCACACTCCAATCGGAAGTTTCATGCGTGACCACAACACTAAGATTATATTTGCCATCGACAAATTCTATTCCTGCTTTTATCCAGTTTTTATGATCAATGCGAATCATTAAACCGGCTCCATCAAACCGTTGTTTGTATTCCGCTGAAATCTTCAGGTAGGCTTCAAACTCCCCACCATATTCACCATAATAAAATGGAGCATCATCCACTGTGAAACCATAATGACTCACGCGCCAGAAATCAGTGTTTGGCGGAACATCAAAGGAAACAACTCCTTCTTTTTCAATCCAGTTATCAGGTTCGTTAAACCAATTCATCGTCTATTATTTTAAGTTTTCAGAAAGCGAATGCAAAGAATTATTCTTGCAGTCATTACCTTCTATATCCCTGTTTTCCTCTTTTTGTTTTTATATTTTGCTTTTACAATGTCGTAGGCATCCCTCACGAGTTTATAAATCTCTGAATCTGAAATTTCACCTCCAAAATTAACCTGAATCCAATATTTCAGGCTCCTGTTTAAAGGCTTATTCACTGAAACGTATTTTTCATTGAGTTCTTCGATTTTTTCAGGAGTGGAACATAAATTGATATAAGAAAAATCTTCCAAATCTATAAAACAGAACATGTGTCCTGAAATGTAGAAAACCAGTACCGACTCATACCTTCGCGCAAACTTGCCGAATGGAGTCTTCTCCTCAACGCCTTCAAGCGAAAGACAAAAGTCTCTAAGTTCAATTAGATCCATCTTAGCTGTTTCCTACTGATCATCTGTTGAATTTAGACGCCTTGCCTCTTCAAACTTAGCCCGCATAGTCGGATTCCCGTGCACAAGTTTCTTGATTGTAAAATCATTTTCAATTACTTCTCCGGCACGTGCAAGCTTTTGCGTACTGGTATCAAATAACATCTTGATCTTACGAAGTGAATCAATTTGCTTTTCAGCATTGGCGATTGCCTTGTCTATTGCATCAATAGCCTCGTCATGCTTCTTACGGCTACCCTCTACAAACTTCATGAATTCAGAGGCAAATTTATCTCTTCGTTCCTCAAATTTTGTAACATCTATGCTTTGTGCTTTAGCCTCTACAAGCTCCGCACGCAATGATATCAACGTCTCGGCACCACGTCGGGCAGCCTTCGAAAGTAAAGCGATCACAGGCATAAAAAACTGAGGGCGTACAACAAACATCTTTGTAAACCGGTATGAAACATCAACAATCCCGTTATTATATAATTCGCTGTCAGCCTCCAATGTGCTTACAAGAACTGCATATTCACATCTCTTTTCATTCCGGTCTTTATCGAGTTTGGCAAAGAAATCTTCATTTTTATGTTTGGTAGCAGTGGTATCAGCTTCGTTTTTCATCTCAAACATAATCGAGAGACATTCCTCTCCGTTAATGTAGTCTCGGAAAATGAAATCCCCCTTACTGCCTGAGCTTGCATCATTGTCTTTTTCAAAATATGCATCGGCAAATTGGCCCATACTTCGGGCCATATTGAAGGTATTCAAACAATGCTGCTCAAGCGTCTCGCCCAACATCTTTGTTGAAAGCCGACTCTTCATGTCCTTATACCGTTCTATCTCCTCATCCTTTGCCTTTATCAACATCTGATGATTCTTTTGCAGCTCCAGTTCACGGTTTCGTGCAGCTGTCTGCTGTGATTCAAGTTTAGAAGAAAGTTCCGTTATCTCTTTCTCCTTTTCATGGAGTTCATCACGACAACTGTTTCGTGCATTCGAAAGGTCAAGTTGATATTGTGCGTCCGACTGTAGAATCTGGTGTTTGAGTTCTGCAATCTCCTTCTCTTTCTTAGCCGATAGTTCTGCAAACTTTCGATCTTTCTCTGCTTCAAGCTCAGAAATTTTACGGTCTTTTTCCGCTTTCATCTCAGATAATTTCTGTAAAGACTGAGACTTAACATTATCCAATTCAGCCTTCTTCACCGAATCGTAATTATCCACAACTGTTTTAAGACGTTCGATTTCCGTCTTCAAAACACTTATCTCCGAATCCTTGGAAGCGACAGTCTCCTGTAAACGTCGATCCGCCTCTGCATGTGAAGTTGCCTCCTTTGCCTTATGAAGTTCTAATATTTCTGTAAGCCTTCTATTAAGCTCGGCTTCAAACTCGACATTTTTTACTTGAGCAAGCAAAGCTGCATAATGAGTTTCATCTACTTCAAAAATAGTATTACAATTCGGACATTTCAGATTCATAAGAAGCTCAATTTACAATCCTAAGAAAGTAACTCAGAAATTTATTACAAAGATATAATTTTTTAGGGATTAAGCATAACTTTTTGTAATTTTGCATGCAGTTTTATGCATGAGATTAACAAACTCTAAGACTTATAAATATATACTTATGAAAATGGGTACACTTTTTATTATTATCGGCGTAGCCTTTATCGGAACGGGCATCTTTATGTCAATTTCAAAATCCAACAAAAATGCCACAAAAGTAACTTCAAGTGAAATAGAGTCATCCACAGATACTGTTCAACCAATTTCGACATTTTCAGAATCTCGGAGCGAGTCTTCCATTTCAGCTGTATCGTCCACCAAGTCTCCTGATAAAAAAACAATCGATCCCAAACAGATAGGTAATGATTTTGAAGGATATATGGCGGATATATTAAAAGCTAACAACATAATATTAAAACAATGGAATCAAGGTTCCACCTCTCCAGAGGGAGCATACGCAGAAAATGAATTGAATCCCGATTTTTATGTCAGTCATATATTAAACCGGAAACCGATTGAATATTGGGTAGAATGCAAATATCGATCGACACTTCCCTATAATGGTTTTACTATAGAAGACTACCAACTGAAGAGGTATGTTGGAATTCAGAAAAATTCTAAAAGGAAGATTATTATTGCCTTAGGTATCGGCGGGTCTGCCAAGGCTCCCAACAAAATCTATCTTATCCCACTCGATACCCTTAATCGTTATAAACGGATCGGGCACAAGTATCTTCCCGAATATGAAATTCTGAATCCTCGCACCAATTTCGGCCCACACATCTCCGATTGGTTTCTGAATGAGGTTTTCAAAAAGAACAAAGATTAGCATATAAGGCAGCGAATATTTTATGATTCGCAGCCTTAACCTTGAAGACATCTACAAAATCTATGTTTACAGTGACTCTCCGGCATTTATGAAAATTTTGCAATGAAGTCGTATTAAAGTTTTGGATACGTTGAAATATTTTCATCACTTTGTAAAAAGTTTTTGTTATAACGAAAACTTCAAGATGTTCTAATTGTAATATCTCAACTACTGCTTAATATGACTACAACAGTCGAGATCATAAAGAGACCTATTTATTTGGAAAATTGATTCCCTACGTAGGAAAGAATATGATTAAAGTTCTTACCGGTCAACGCCGTGTCGGGAAGAGCTATATTCTTAAAAGTATAGCACAATACGAAAGGGATACAGATTCAGAAGCGAACATCATAAACATCGACTTGGAAAATTATTCATTTTCCCACATTACAGATGCAAAATCGCTTAATGATGAAATTACCTCTCACCTAAAAGAAGGACAGAAAAATTATATTTTCATTGATGAAGTGTTGTAGGTGGAGGATTTCGATAAAGTGATTAGATCCCTTAACCTTAATCCTGCCAATGACATATATATAACCGGGAGCAATTCAAAAATGCTTTCTTCAGAGGTGGCATCAAAACTTGCCGGAAGAAGAATTGAGTTGCAGGTGCATCCACTATCTTACCAGGAATTCCTTGTTTTCCATAAAATGGAAGATTCTGAAATGTCTCTGACTGAATACCTCCGTTTCGGAGGATTGCCTTACCTTGTCAATTTGCCACAACGCTCTACATGGAATGAATATATCTCCGGAATAACCGATGCTGTAGTATATCGAGATATTGTG